>NZ_LT907975.1:320833-641666 GCF_900217235.1 Pseudodesulfovibrio profundus
GTCTTGTACTTCTGGACGAGCCCTCTTGATTGTAAAAAGCCATCCGGCAAGTGCTGCTATTGGCAACATCGTATAGGTCCTGCGTTGTGATGTCCCAGGTAGCTGCGTTGTGATATTGCGTATGAGACTCGCCAGAAATGGATCATTCTTAATTTTAGTGAATTGACTTGCCCAGTCCAAACCAATGTCCTGGCATACATGACGAGGCGAAAAGTAACATTGTCCGTCATCTGAGATAGCTGCTAGAATTTCAGTTCCGCAAAAGGATACTTCATCATGTTTAACAGGGATAATAGTTTGAGACATTTGAACCTCCTTGATTTTTTTGATTTGGTTTGTTTGAGGGCATGAGAAAAGGGCACACCAAATAAATGGCATGCCCTTTCAAATTAGCTTTGTTCTTTTGCTTACTAGTGTGGGTTAATTCTTTGCGCTTTCAAGTTGCGTCTGACAGGTCTACCTCAGCTACGTTTTGGCTGCTTACATAGTGGGCCTTAATTGCAGATCCATACGAGAGCTTGATAAATGCCTTAAATCTAACCACGCTCCTAATGCTTACATAGTGGGGACAATTATCAGCCTGTCGTGTCCAGAGTTCTCATTGCTTACTAGTGGGCCTTAATTCTTAACCTCAAAATTTGACAGCTATCACGGGCTCGGTTGAGTTCCTCCTGCTTACTAGTGAGGGTTAACTCCTGTTGTATTGAATTTTTATTCTACTTACTAGTGGGTCTTAATTTTCAACATACTGATTTCATTTAATATCATTCAACGCCTAAAGCCTTGTATACAGCGTCGATAGGATCTGAATAGAAACTGGTTTGGAACTTGGCAAAGAGTTCACCTGGAACCGTGGGGATTTCCCCAACGCTGCTCATGGGAATCAGCACTCGTTTGGCCCCTGCATCAAAGGCAAGCTGAAGTGTTGCCGCCAAATCGCTGGCAGGTATGATACTGCCTCCAAGACTCATATCCCCCAGAACAACTAAGCTTCCCTGGACTGGCTTACCCAGCAGACCAGAGCATAGCGAAATGAAACTGGAGAGAGTCATTGTGCTATTCGGACCTGCGTTGTGCAAATCAACAATATGCAGGTGATAGTCACGATCTCCAGGTTTGGATGATGCGCTGACTCGATTGGCATTGGCCTTGAAATAATCGAATGCGATACGAAGTGGCTCCTTGGCCTGCATACCGGATCCAACTCCAGAGATAGAGAACTTGCCGTTTCCGGCTGTCACCTGCAGCTCAATACGATACAGGCCAAGATGAGCAGACCCGCCAGATCCAACGGTGTGAAGCGTGCCCGGATTGAGCGGTCCTTCCGGGATCAGAGATCCGCCTCCTTGCTCCGGCAAACTGACGAATTTTTCTTCCATGGTTTCGCTGTCGATGTAGCTGAAATGGACATCATAGAATTCCATTCCACCGAGCTTTTTGAGTTGCTCCTTGACGCGTCTGCGGCATTCCAAGGCGTAACGGATGCACTTCTCGACGGCCTCTTTGGTAAACTCCCCATGAGGGTATAGCAGCTTGAGCAGGCCTGAAACCGTCTTGCGGACAGCAATTGTGTCTCGTTGGTTGAGGTTATTACCCAGTCTAAAATACTTATCGATTGCGTCGGCAAAGGTGGTCTTGCGCATCTCACGGAAGTATTCCGCCATATAGTCCACGATGAGCCCATATTGATTTGTGAAGAATTCTGGACGCATCTTGGGGATCTCCCATCCGGGAGTATAGCAGTGCATGCGGTCAAAGAACGCTGTGTCGATCATGGCCTCCGGGAACGGTGCAAACAGATGGCTTGTCTTTACCAGTGTGTCGACGCTTTGGTTGATATTGCCGACAAAGACCATAGAGGCGTTGGCGCTGATAGCGTCACGGCCTCGGGAGAAGGAACCTGATGCCATGTAGTCCTTCATGATCTGCACGCCGTCCTTGTCCTTGAAGCTGATCCCGGCAACCTCGTCGAAGGCGACTACATCCCATACACCAACCAAACCGACTTTGTGACTGCTCATGTTGTAGAACAGGTTAGCAACGGTTGTTTGCCCACCGGACACAAGGATGCTGCTCGGGCTGATCTCTTTATAAACGTGACTCTTGCCCGTTCCACGAGGTCCAAGCTCGCAGATGTTGTAATTGTTTTCGACCAGAGGAATAAGCCTGGAAAGAAGATGCCACTTCACGCGCTCTTCAATGGCGGTAGGTTCAATGCCCGTTGAACGCATCAGCACATCAAGCCACTGTTCTTCGGTCAGCTTTCTACGGCCTTCATACACAGTCTGCATATCCATGTTGGGCATCTGGATAGGCTTGAGTTCGCTAATCGAGAACGGAGATCCTTTCTGACCTTCCTCGAAGAAGTAGTTGATGGAAATGATGCACCATATGCCTCCGACCAATAGCTTCTCGAACTGTTTGACCGTGTTGCTCGATACTTCAACTCCCTTGGTTCCTAAATTCGAAAGGAAAGCCTCGTAGCAATCGCGTCTCTCGTTCAGTTTGACGGTAACCTTATCAATGACCTTAAAGCTTCCACGTTCACGGATTGTCGACTTGACCTTTTCCGCTTCATCAGGGCGCACGTAGTTTTGTGAGAGGATGTCCTTAACGCTCTTGATGCCGTCTTGGATGACCTCTTCATCGTCCGAAGCGCAATAAATACCCAGAAGATATTCCAGAACGTAAACAGGGACATTCGCTCCTTCTTTGAGAAGCTTGGTGAGATCCTTGCGGACTACCTTGCCCTGAAAGTGTTCATTGAGAAGTGTATCGAGACTGATGGCTTCATTTTCCATTTCAATATCCTTAGAAATCATTGATAAATGCCAAGTCGATGGTCATAGGCACTCGTTCATATTCAATCTGTGTTGCTGGATCTCGGAGCACCAGAGAATACTCTTTGCGGTTATTGTAATCACCTTTTTTGAGCATGAGCTTCACTGTGCGCTTGCGTTCTTCCATGGAATCAGAAGCGCTGTCGAAGGTGACTGTTTCTTCATTACTGATTGGAGTATCGCCGTCACGAAGGGAAATGACGAGAGTTCTCGGTATAGTTTTCCCAGCAACTTTTTCCGTTTGGATTAGCTCGAACTTTTGGATGTAGTTGACGATCTTGCGGGTTGATCCAAGCAGGGAAACTTCAACCTGTTTTGCAGCTTCTTTCTCTGCCGCTTTACCTTCCAGCTCTTTAACCTGAACTATGGGCACAACGATTTCTTGAGGAAGCGCTCCTCCATGGATAAAACGGGCTCCTCCGGCAAAGTGAAAGCGATTGATGCCTTTGGGAATCCAGAACTCCATGTCATCAGAAGTGCCAGCCGTGGTTCGTGTGGAACCATGCCATGCCTTTTCAGAGACTCCCAGATCCTTGCCAATGACATACCGTTTCTTGGCTTTGATGACGCCCTCGGGTTTGATGCCCAGATCGCTTCGTTCCAGAGATGTGGGAGGCGTGTCTTGATAAATGAAACCGTGATCCGCTGTTACGAAGACATTGGAGCCGTTTAGGCTGTTTACGATAAAACTTATCAATCTACTGATTTTATTGATTGTGTTTCGAGCTGCAAGGAAAGCACGTCCTTCTGAGCTTCTTGTATCACCTGTGTCATCAATTTCATCATGATAGAGGTATATCACTCGCCAGGGGCGGACCAATTCTCGGCCTTCCTCTTTGTTCATGGCAAGTAACGCATCAGCTTTAATAGCGATACCATCCACATCAGCGAGAATCGCTCCTCGCTGCTCAAGAGAAGCGCAGGACTGACCATCTATTTGAACTTGGTCGGTTCCTTCTTTGTAGCCGTACTCACGGCGTGGCAGGAGGGAGGCCATGCCCAAAGCGGTATAACTGGGAAGAACACCAAGCTGGGATGAAAGCTGAGCCTTGAAACGGAACTTGGAGTTGACATCCCGAGTCAGCTCTTCGGCCACCTCGTATCGCAGTGCGTCACTGATAATGACAAAGACCTTACTTCGAGGATGAGATTGTAAAATGGGTTTGACCTGCGTTGTGAAAAAGTCTTGCTGATTGCGAACGTCGGAAATAGACCAACGTTGCAGCAATCCGTCTTCCTGGCCAGATGCGTTTTCAATGAAGCCGCCCCAGGCTACAGACAGTTGGTCGAGATACCAGCCGCCATAGCAGCTTTCCACAACCTTCTGAACGTCCTTGAGAACGTCCCATCCTGCAAGCTCAACCGTATCCGCTTTCTCGTGGAACAAGCGGTAAAGCTGGTCGAAGCGATATAATTCGGACGTGTACGCCTGATACATGGCTTGAGCAGTGGCATAGCTCAGACCAAGGTCATACTGTTTGCGCAACGTGAGTAGCTCCAGAACGGCATCCAGAGCGTCGTAGGTTGTGGCGTAGATGTTTCCATTATCGCCATACTCATCAAGCTTGATGGTGGCCCAATGACCGTCTTTTCTGCGCAGGATAACAGGTCCGAGCTCCTCAGGCTTTTCAAGGCGTCCTTGTGTTATTCTGGTGCGCAATGAACGGATGATCTGCCGTTCGGCTTCCTCAAAGGTCATGACGTCGATGAGAGCCTGTTCGTCGTACCCAACGATATGTTCGTCGAGACGTAGCTCTTTTGCTATTTCACGAGCAATGGTCACGTACTGGCGATAGTGGTTCAGATTGCTGCGCCATTGCGAGACGAAAACAGAGGCATTGGTTGCCAGTGCTTTCTGAGTGAGGATGAAATGAGCCAGAGGTCCAGGGACATCTCCGTGCAATGTGTTTGCAAAGTCGTTCACCAACAGCCGTATCAGCAGGTCGGATAGACTAGGATTTTCGGCATCATAGCCGAAGGTCTTGGCCATTTGATCCCAGAAGAATGGTGCGAGATCGAACTTCTCGATGTCTTGCCATGCCTTAGTCGGAGACTTGAAGTCGCAAGTATCATCGGAGCACATCTCACCAAACAGCTTCATGAGTATGTCGAAAATGCCTGCCTGATCTGCACGGCTGAGCACGGCGATGATCTTCATATCGATGTCTCGTTCCTGATCCTCGGATGCTACAAGCTTTTTCAGACGGCTAACTCGTTCTTTGCTGTTGAGGAATTTCTTCCTGTCGCTCAAATGGGCTCGCATGCTCTGACTGGTAAGTCCAAGTTCTCCCATGAGTATGGATGCACGATCCGCATGGAAAGAGCGGCTATACAAGCGAATGTCGAGCAGCCAGTCATCCTCGGGGGCAGGTTCTATTGTTGGTGAGTAGATCAGATACTTCCTAGTCGTGTCTTCCAGCTCAAGCTTTACTTTAAGTTCCAGCAGGCTTTCGTTATCGCTATTAATCAGCGTGACTCCATCGAGATCTAGCTCCGCAACAGTTTCAAGGAACTCCTGATCTGGATCATTCCAAAAAACAATGCGACAGCCTTCAGCGTGGAAAAGCTTGGAAAGAGATTCGGTGATTTTTGAGGCGTCCATTTATCTTCTCGGATTTGGTGGATAATTATCTTCGACAAGCCCCACCAAAGCTAATGCCAGTGCTCGAATGCTAGCTGTGTTCATTTCAATGCGCCAGTTGATTGCCCCATTTGGTGGGCCATCCCAAAGGTTGAAACCTTCAATGTCAGTTTCAGTTCCATAGGCTTCAATGTGGCAATGCGAGATTGCATTACGAAACCGTTTCAGAAATGCATTTAAGTTCCGATTTGAATTGCGTACGTCAAGTCTTGTGATGAACTTCATTTCAGGGCAGAATTCTTGAATTGGTATATTCGGAGCAATTCCATTCTCGCTCATGAAAACCACCATACCTAAGCAAGAGTTAATAAGCTGTGTCACATTAAAAACTCTACGGTCTTCCAAGCCTTCTCTTTCTTGGAGTTCCCAAGCTTCATCAATATACTCAAGATTTGCCTTTGTCCTCACAGCAAAATCTCTTAATAGGCCTTCATACATTCCCATTCCAGATCTCCTATTCCGGCTTCTTTCCGGTCACTGCTTTCACTTCAGCTAACAGCTTGCCGAACTTGCCGTAGTTGACCTTTACGCCGTCATCGAGATCGAGGGGGATGCGCTGGTCTGCGTAGTGGCGGAGCAGCTCATCGAACTCGCGGAGTTCCTGCTGCTTCTTGCGCATGGTATCCAACTCTTTTTGCAGCTTTCTGGCTGCAGTGGCTGAACCTGCGTTGTCCTTTTCCTTGTCCAGGTAATCGATTCGGGCGTTGTACTTACCCTGCAGTGGAGTGACGTACATGGCTCGCATACGGGCAAGAGTGTTCTCGTTGTAGCGGTGCAGGTAGACGAGACACTCGAAAGCGCGTTTTTTGCCGCTGGAGAAGAGCCAGTAGATGGGACGCTTTTTGTAGACCTTGAGGTGGTGGTCCTTGAAAAACTTCTGGCTGATGAAACGCCGGATGGTGTCGATAGACGCCTCACCTCGCTTGGGATCTAGGCTGTCGGCGACAAACTTCAGGTTCTCGTCCAGCGTCTCGGGCGACCAAGCGGCCTTGATGAACTCCTCAAAGCGGTTGGTGGCGTCGTCCTCGAACCAGTCGTCATCCATCACAGGAACGATGCCGTCCTCGTCCGCCGGGAAGGTGGTGTAGCGGGATGGATCGAAGCCTTCGTTGCCGTTGTAGGCATAGATCAACCCAGGCTCGTCTAGGGAATAGCGGCCCATCATGCAGCCGATGGCGTAGGAGATGAGTTCTTTTATAGTGTCGGTGCGCTGAAGGGATTCGTATTCTTCTCCTGTTTTACCAGGGCCGTATCGGTAGTGGGGGTTGCTAGTCAAAGTTACTCTATGAATTTCAATTTCTGGGGCAAGTGCGCTTTCCCCCGAAATTCGGACCACCGGTTAAGGTGGAGTCAGCGTCCTTAAACCGATAAGGAAGGACGCATGACAAAGAGCAGCAAAAGACGGAAACATTCGGACAAGTTTAAGGCCAAGGTCGCACTTGAGGCGATTCGTGGCGTGAAGACGCTTGCGCAACTGGCTGCGGAGTACAAAGTGCACCCCAATCAGATTTCCACGTGGAAGCGGCAGCTCCTTGAGAATGTCGATGACATCTTTTCCAGTGGCAAGAAAGCCAAAAGCCAGGAGGAGATAACCGCACCGTTATTTGAGGAGATCGGTCGGCTCAAGATGGACATCAAGTGGCTTGAAAAAAAGTTGTAAGCCTGCCGCTTGAGGTGCGCCGCCAGTGGATCAAACCAGATCGGGAGTATTCCATCCGGCGGCAATGCAAGTTGGCAGGCATTTCCCGTTCGGGATTTTACTACAAGCCTGTAGCCGAATCCGATGAAAATTTGGCCCTGATGCGTCTGATCGACGAGCAGTACCTGCGTCAGCCTGATTACGGCTCGCCGCGCATGACAGATTGGCTGAGGACACAAGGGCATCAGGTCAACCACAAGCGGGTTGAGCGACTGATGCAGATGATGGGCTTGCAGGCCATTACTCCAGGGCCGCATACGAGTGTCCCCAACCCGGAGCATCCCGTGTTTCCTTATCTGCTGAAAGGAGTTGCCATTGAACGAAAAAATCAAGTCTGGAGCGCTGATATCACCTACATCCCCATGCAGCGCGGCTTTCTGTACCTGGTGGCAGTGATAGACTGGTGGAGCCGCTTCGTGCTGGCTTGGGAGCTATCGAACTCGATGGATAGTTCTTTCTGCGTGGATGCGCTCAACAAGGCTTTGCGCATCTCTACGCCGGAGGTGTTCAACACGGACCAGGGAGCGCAGTTCACGAGTCGTGAATTTACCGGAGTTCTGCAGAGCAAGGGAATTGCAATCAGCATGGACGGCAAAGGTCGCGCAATCGACAACGTCTTCATTGAGCGGCTGTGGTGGACGGTGAAATATGAGGATATTTACCCCAGGGCGTACTGTGATGGGATCGAGCTATACCATGGGCTTACGCGCTATTTTCGGTACTACAACGAGGAGCGCGGTCATTCGTCGTTGGACAAAAGAACTCCCGCTGACGTATACAGGGGCAACTTGAATGTTCATTGACTTGGCTCGTAGCCGTTGCTCCGCTCCGCCCTCGGCCCTTCGGGCCGCCCCTACGGGGACGGGCTACGCTCCACAACGGCTATGGCGACCCGCCTCCTCGGAGGCACAAACTCGGACGCCGGGCTCCACCTTAAAAAGACCGATCAGTGGTCCAAAGGATGGGGGGAGGCGCAAAGCTCTTCTTGTAGCCCAAGTGCAGTGATAAAAAAAGAATTGTATTCTTCCTCAATGCTTTTGATCTTCTGAGTTGTGCTTTTATATTCAACTGTCAGTTTCTCGTATGCATTTTCAACTTTGTATTCATTGTTTATTAAAGGGCTTCCTAAAAAATCCCAACTTGTTTCACTTGCGTCCCAATCAAATTTTGAAAGCTTGAATAACTCTTCCAATTTTGAACAGGCTTCATCGGATGGTCTTTGAACATAAGGAACCAGCTCGATGTCTTTTTTTTGATAGTTCAAAGTTGGGTTTATTAATCGCAGAAAATGGTTCCCTATTGGAGAGTTTAGGGCTGCCATCAGCCATAAAGACTCATCCTCAGAAAAAACTCCCGGACCAGCATCTGAAAAAAGTACTCCTTTTGGATAATATCTAAAGGCAATGTCAGATGAACTAATTCTCGACCATGATACATACTGCTTAAAGTAGAATTTTTTGTCTCTCAGTCTGAAATCAGGACTTTTATCCTTAATACTTTCTCCTTCATTCTTGAGGTCAATTATGTGTTCGCAGTTTCCATGCCACTTTCTGTAATCCCCGCCCTTGTGCAATGGAAACCACTTATTGTTAATATCCATTTGTGACGCACTCGACAGATTGAATTGTATATTGTCCGTTGAGACTTCAAACCAAAAACGTAGGAACCATTCATCTTTTCCCGTTCTTATTCCAGGGCTTACCGTGTAGTTCTTACAAACAGGATCAAAATTCTCAAACGCCTTTATTGTGTTGCTGCTGGCCCAATACGCAATCGGACTCCCAGGAATCTTCTTGAAGTCAGAGGCAGGGGCTGTGTAATACCAGCCGCAATCCTTGTTTCGAATCGCTTCCAGAGTCTTCGGAGCTTGATTGTCTGCACCACGGAAGTCGGACAGGCGGATGAAGCTACCCTTGAGGTTCTGCAGGTGGCTGTTGGCAAGTGTATACGTGCAGATGGGGACCGTTGCCCCATCAAAGCCCGAGTATTCGAGCTGAATCAAGGACGTAATGGTCTTCTCGTCGATCAGATAGTCCCGCAACTTTTCGTAGGAGGAAATGAACATCCACACGAAGGGGGACATGAAGCCAAGCTGCGCGTTATCTTCCGACATCTCGAAGTTCCGCACCACAAAGGCTGAGAAGAGGTCGGATTTCACGTCAGCGTAGTTGTCCTTAAGGAACGTTTTTAGAGCAGGGTTCAATCCCTTACCGCCCATGTACGGCGGGTTGGTAACTACATAGCCATACTGCCTTGCGATAAGTTTTGCTTGGGTGACCAACGGCAAAAGCGTCTCAGCCCACCTTCGAGACTCCATGTCCGAAGCAGTCAGTGCCTTGGCAACCAGATTCTCCAGCCTGGACAGAGCGTCCCTGAGACGGTCATGCACCGTGAGCAATGAACCAAAGGTCTTCCTCGAACAGGTGCAACAGCGAGTACAACTCCTCCTTGGTAACATCCGGCTTTTCCGAAGTACTCAGGCTGGCCTGGGACATCCTGGGCTGCACAAGGGACAACTGCTGCGTCCCCTTGCCGCCGATCTCTTTGACTCGTTCCCGAAGCAGCACCCTCGCCACCTCGTCCACATCCAGCCCCTTGCTCTCCTGAATGGCCATGATGTTGACTTTGGCGGGATTTTCAGGATCGAGAATACGCCGATCATCAGCTCGTGCTTTCATGAGCACGGTGAACCGGGCAAGTTGGGCGGCACGATCATCGATATCCAAGCCGTAGAGGTTCTTCTCCAGGATGAGCCGGGGGATGTCACGTGTGCGGTAGCCGCGCTCCAGATAGATTTCCTTGAACAGGTCATAGGCTTCGGCCAAAATGTGACCGGAGCCGCAAGCGGGATCCATGAAGGTCAGTTCTTCCGGGTTCAGCTCATTGGGGGTAATGACGTCCAGTTTGGCTTGGACATCGTCTTCCTGCTCGGCAGGTTCGATGTAGAACTCCATTTTGTCCTTGATGGAGGACGCCGGGTAGGTCATGAGCCATTTACGACCGACCGTGTTCTGAACCATGTATTTAACGATCCAGTTAGGCGTGAAGAGCTGCGTCGCCGCCGGGATGT
The DNA here is from genome assembly GCF_900217235.1 of Pseudodesulfovibrio profundus. NCBI lineage: Bacteria > Pseudomonadati > Thermodesulfobacteriota > Desulfovibrionia > Desulfovibrionales > Desulfovibrionaceae > Pseudodesulfovibrio > Pseudodesulfovibrio profundus. Next base: position 331,084 of record NZ_LT907975.1, read on the forward strand.
CCTCGCTCTTGACGACCTTGCCGATGACCTGGTCCTTCTTCTCCGAGATATAGAACTGGTACAGCCAACCCACGATCTCGATCTCGGACCAGTTCTCCTCAGGAATATCGTTCACCAGCTTTCGGATGGGCGAATTGGTCTGGAGCAGGTTCTCAGGTAGCAACAGCTCTGATGCGCCATGAACAGCCTCGAACATCATTGGCATAGCGCGATGCAGGTTATTGCATTGTGTGACCAGCAGCAGGCGATACAACTCGGCATCTTTGTCACCAGCCAGACGCAATTCCGCCACTTTGTCCTTGTCCAATCCAGGCAGATCCACGCTTGTGGCTTTCTCAAGGATCTCCGGGATATCAGATCCGCTCGGGTTGCTGAGTACGCGGTATCCATGCCCGAGATAGTCGTGCAATTCCATGTAGCGTAATGCGCAGAAACGGTTGAACCATGTGTAGGGCACCGTTTCCATGACCTGCTGAAAGCCTTTGATCTTGATGCGTTCTTCGAGCTTCTTGCGGCGTTTTGCCACATCCTTGGGAAATGGTCGTCCTGCAATTATGGCGACGTCGCCTTTTACTTCCACTGGCTCGATTTTCTTTGCCGATAGGCCGAGGACGCTGGCCCTGTCAGTCACTGCCTGAATGAATTCGCGGCGAGCCTGGGGCGCATAGGATTTGAGTATATTTCGATTGATGGACATGTATTTCTCGTATCTTCGTTCTATGTGAGATTATTGGAGTCGGATTCGAACGTCATTTTTCAGTTCTGCAAGCAGTGCTTCCTTGAGCGCCTTTACATATGAATCAACATCCTCGGGTGATTCGATGTATGCTTTGGAAGCGACGGAGGTTGCTTTGACGATCTTGGTCTGTTTGACCGGAGCAGGCTCTTTACCTGGCTTATCTGGCTCAGGCTGCTTCTTGCGTTCAATGGTATCTAGGGCCTCGTCTACGGCTTCCTGGAAACCTTCCATTCGATATGAGATGTTCGGGATGGAAGTATCTTGTTCGATGGCCAGCTTGGTCTGCTGCAGTGGGTAAAGGACCTTATTACGGAACTCGCCGTCCGCCTTCATCGCTTCGAGTTCTTTGGTGATGAGATCTATCTTAGCATCCAGCTCCAGCATGGCCTTCTGGCGCTTATCAGCTACCAAAGTTTCATTGATGGTGGTCACTTTGGATACAAGGGTGTCAACATCCTTGAGCATGCCATACGGGGCAGGAGCCTCGGCAATGGTTCGAAGCTGCTTCAACGCCGCTTTTGCGACAGCGTCCTTATTGAGCGCGGTTTCGTTCTTTTCGAACTCATCAAGGGCGCTCAGTAGTTTCTCCCAGGTTGGGCGTTGGTTCGTGTAAAAGTCCTTCAGGTCGTGAAGATCGTCACTGGCATCCTGAAGATCTTCCTTTTTCTCGTTGAAACGATTGATGAATTCGAAGGTGTCGCGGATGTTCAAGACCGACCGTATTGTGGCAAGGCCGTCAGCAATCTCGCTGTCTCCAGGGAATTTCCCGGTCTGAGCAAGGGGTTGGTATTGTTTCAGGCTTTCCTGCCAACCACCGAGTTCATTTCGGATGGTTCGTTCAAGATCATCCAATGCTTCAGGACCATTTTTACCGAATAGCGTCTGACAAAGCTTGCGAGCCTTCTCGATCTGATCCTTGGAAGGCACTTTGCGCTTCATGATCTTGATGGTCTTCCACTTATTCACTTTGGTCATCGGATCCACCGCATCCCGAGGCTCCAAGCTGGAACCATCAGAAAGCAGGTTGATCTCTCCGGCCATAAGCAGGCGAGCCACCAGAAGCACTATTTCGAACTCTGGCCAACCGTAGGGTTTACTTCCAAAACGGTCGACGAGCTCATTCAAGAGCACGGGGTGATTGCGAGCCACTTGTAGGTCAATAAACTCCCGTACTTCGCGAATAGCGTCCGCGTTGATGTTGGTGAGACCTTTCTCCAGCTCCATCTGACTCACGTCATTCGACAGCAAAACAGACCGGATCTCACGAACAGGATCATCTTCGAGCTTTTTGAGGTAGCTGAATTTGTTGTAGAGGTTTTCGACGATATAGTTGAGCGCCTCTTCAACCAGGACACGCGGGGTCGAGGCTTTGAGCGTGAGGGTCTGTCCCATGGCGTACACGTCGGCACCGGGCATCAGGTTTTCCAGTAGTCCGGTTATCCGAATACGGCGTTCCCTGTTTTCATCCTGCTTATCGCGGAGGATTTTCTTGAAGCTATTGGACTGAGATGCATCACTTTTCTGTCTGATGTATTTATCCGTTTGCAGGTATGACCGGATTTCTCGTCCAAGTTCTTTGCTGTCCTGCAGTCGGATCAGAACACGCCCGTAATGTTCAGACGTGTACATGGTGCATTTGAGGGCATTGAAAGCATCGTGCTCAAAGAACAGAGGCGTGATGATCTCGACGCCAATCTCCTGATCCAGCTTCGAGCTGAATGGGTGACCATCGAGCAGGCGGCTGTATGCATAGTCTCGCTTGTTCGGCTTATATCGGTGTTTGTCTGGTCCCTTGATGATGTCGGTATAAACGATTTCCGCCAGCAAATTGGTTTCATCGCTGGGGGTAATGTCTACGCCTTTGATCTCTCGGCTGACATCCCGTTCCTCGTTTGTGAGGAAGAAATAAAGATCTCCATTACGACTGATGAGAGTTTGCTTTTCGAGACGCTGCAGTCCTTCTTCGATTTTCCTTTTCAACGCCAGGCGGTCAGCATCCACCTCGTCGATGAATAGAGTAACGAGGTTGTCTACGTTGGGCTTGACGATGTCCACGTAGCGAATAAGGAAGAGCGTTTGCAACAGGTGGACGTCAAACGGCTTTTGAAGCTCGTCGTTCTCTGCCGCCTGGTCGATGGTCCTGCTGACCGCTGTATCCAGGAAGCTCTCGATAGCCGGATAAAACTCATACAAGGGCACCAGAGCGCCAATGCCTTTGGTTGAGATATTTTTGGCCGCAGACTGGAAGGCATCGAGCATGGAGCGCTCACCACGGCTGAGATGCATCCCGGTAGCTCCTGCCTTACGGATTGACTCAAAGATCTTCTGGATCAATTGGAAATGGTATGGTGCGAAGGGGTAGTTGCCAACAAAGTCTTGCTTGTCTTTGTATGTGCGCAAAGCCGCGCTGTCGTGCGTGAAGTCAAGCTGGCTTTTAATGATGTCTCCCTTAGCATCAAACAGCGTTTCCAGCTCACTGGAGGCATCTGATGTTTTTTCAAGCAGACGAGCCTGGATAACTTCATCTGTGTTGGAGCTAGACAGAGCAAGGCGGGTGTTGAAACGGCCTTGAATCTTGGAGAAGTCATTAGCTTTTGTAGCCTTGAGATCTCCGAGGACGGCATCGATGTCTTCTTGGGAGGTAACCACAACCCAGGCCCGACCTTGGCAAACACGTCCAAGATCCTCGGTGATGGTCTGCAGGTTGAGCATGAGATTGCCATTGTTACCTATAAACTGGCCGACTTCATCAACGAGAAAGATAATGCGATGATCTTTACCTTTCCTATCAAGGTATTCCTTCACCCGTTTGGCAAAGTTCTCAATAGTCACGCTCAGCGTCTTTTCGGCGTTATCGAACCAATCTAAAGCTGATTCTTTACTTTGCCCGAGTGTGTTGGAAAGTGCTTCGACAAGTTCGTCTTTGCGGAAGTAATATGCATCACGCTCCTCAACCCAGTTATCACCAGTGAGCGTTTTGTACTGACTGCAGAACTCCTCGTATTTTCCCTTTTCCGTCAGATAGCGTTCCATTTCAGCGATGTGGGGATCGTCGCCAGAGTATCCCTGCATTTCGTTGAAAACTCGCCAGAAAACGGAAAGGATAGCTCCCCAGCCGTCGCGGGAGTCCGCTCTACTATCGATGTTGAAGAGGATCACATCCGTATCGCTGGTAGTACATTTTTTAATGTCAGCCAGCAGCATCGGATCCTTGATCTTGGTGTCAAAGAACTCAGCGGAACGCCGTGTGTCTTCAGACAAGGGTGAGGTGGCTGCACGGTTGTTCAGCAGATATGAAAGAATCTTGATGAAATGAGATTTACCAGATCCAAAAAATCCAGAGACCCAAACACCAATACGGCTAGCGACATTGGGATCATGGCCGTTTGAGATTGAGTAAAGGTATGTCTCGAAGAACTTGCGGAAGTGTTGATCCAGTTCCTTAGTCACAACATATTCTTCAAGCTCTTGCCACACGACAGCATCATCCTGCTGGTCAGCTTTGACAACGCCATTGATGGGACGGAATAGATCCTTGGAAAAAATATTTCGTATTTGCATCATGTATCTCCTAAGCAGCGGTCGGGTCTGGAACGAGTTGGAATGCTCGGTAATAGTTGCTTTCTTTCAGCTTCCCGAAAAGTCTGAGCCCTTGTCCATCATATTTGCCAGGGTAAAAGACAACCAAGGGAGTATCCTCCATAAGAGGATGAAGGCTGTTTAGTAGAGTATGGCTCCTCAAAATAGGCCAAGCACTCCCAACGCCAGACATGAGAATGACATCCTGTTGTTCAGGCTTAGCCTTCTCAACGAGATATTTGGCTATTTTTAATTCGTGAAGTGGGCCTTTCAGCGCTTTGAGGAGCTCTTCACTCCCTTTGGCTTTTTGCAATTCAAAGGCTCGGTCAAGCAATTTTCGATCTTGCAGGTACTCCACAATCAAGCTGAATAAATTTATGTGCACAAACCGAATACCAGGTTTTCTTTTTGGCAGTTGTTCTTCAACAATTCGGAGGAAGCCTCGGACTTTCATTTCTTCGGCTGGATCATAATCAAAAATATAAAAACCAATCTCATTGCCAAGACCTGCGTTTGAAAGCAGTTCTTTAGACAAGATCCGGTCTATCACTCTGTTTAAGCGTTGGTCCAATGATGCTTTCATCGAAAAATCTCCAGGCAATCTAATGGGTATACATGGCCATGCTTTTCTAGCAATTCCTTGACTTCGGGGAGTAGCGAAAATGGGAGTAGATTCATTGTCCGAGTCGAATCAATGATGCCTGCTTCGGCAAGAATTCGAAAAATGACCTGACGGACTTTCTTGGTGGTCGATTCAGCCCATTTTTCAAGAGAGGGGTCGCGATGCTTACATTCCTCAAAGAAGTAATCCCAGTCGCGATATGAGATTTCTTTCTGGTAGGTCTTGATCTGTGTTGTGATAGCCTGTTTGATGAAATCCCCCAACAAATGACTGTGCATAATGGCCGAAGCCAAGAGTAGTTGTACAGCCTGCTCGTGGGAGCCATTCTGTATGAGTTGCAACAGCTCCCCATCAAAAGAACCCAGCCGATTGCGGATCAACTTAGCTTGACGCTTCGCGCTGGCTGGGCTTCTTTTCTGGAGAATGTTTTCAATTATTACTTTCTGGTGAAATAGGTGATCGTTGGCACCTTCTCTAAGAAGGTTAGCTATGACTCTGCTTTCAGGGATCAGAAGCGAGCCTGCGACAATTTCCCCATTGTAAGCTGATGATTCCACAAAAATCCTATTAAATACTTGAGTGAAAGGTTTTTAGAGTTTTCACTCTGTTAGTAACACTTTCATATTGAGGCGTAAATCCTCGAAGTATCAATTTTAGGATATTTTTAAATACTATTAATAAAATCAGTTAATAAAGTGGACGTTTGAATTTTTAGTTGCGGATCCACGAACTTCTGTGAGGCTTAGTAGCTTCCTTCGAGGTGACCCAAATCAAGCATTTCATGGAAATCGATCTTAGCAACAACATCATTTAACAGCGTTTCAACGGGATAGTTCCCTTCATATCCTGCCGTTACATCGTCAAACTCGCCTTGCTCATGGCCGACTACCTCTTTGACTTTGTACCTTGCCAGATCCAGTAGCTTTGCCCTGGTAATAAAGGTGTGGCGGAATGAGTGGAAGGTAACATCGCTTACGCCTTCCTGAGCGCCTACATTCTGCTTGCGCCTGAATCGAGTGAACCATTTTGACGCCGCATGGGAATACTTGCCTTTCACATCTGGTGGTAGGTCGTTGAAAAGACGTTTGGTCGTTCTTCTGCGCTTTGAGTCGACAAAAGCTAAGAAGCCAAGCTCATTGGCAAGATATGGATGAATCGGAACCAGGCGCTTACCTGCTTCCGTCTTTACGTGTTTATCCTTGCCTTGATCGTTTATGTCCATGATCCAGACGCCGGACTCCTCACGAATATCTGTTATTGAGAGCTGACAGAGCTCTTCTAAGCGAGCTCCTGTAAATAAGCCCAGAAGCGGAAGCCAGTATTGCCAGTCTTTGCGCAAGTTACGGCGTTTGTATGTGTCGGGGCTGAAAAGTCGTTTCAGCTCGTCCTCAGTGAAAGCCCTGCGTTGTGATTTTGCTGCAGCCTTGCCTCCAGGGACTTCGAGAACCTTGTTCAGTGGTTTGGCCTTGTCGATGTATCCTTCAAGCTCACACCAGTTCAGGAACGAGCGTATGGCAGTGAAGCGTGTTTCGAGAGACTTCGGCTTGTAGAGATCCTTTTCTGGGATACTCATCCGAAGCAATTGATGCAGAGTTTTGTCCTTGTACCGTTTAATCCTTGCTCCTGGCAGTTTCTGGACCTTTTTCCAGTAGCCTTTCATGTGGTCGCGTGACAATTCACTCATGGTCAATTGGGCATTACCCATTTTGACCAGCTCAGCGAACTGCTTCAATTGTGGTGGTATATCCTTGCGACTTGCAGCACCCCACGGATTAGGACCTTCCGTCTTGAACTCGATGTACTTATCGATTGCTTCGAGGATTGATGGAGATGGGGGAGGTGTTGGAACAGTCGGTTGCACTACTTGAGACTGCTCTTGGCCTTGGAGGATTCCTACAAAGCCTGTCTTGCGAGCTGCATTCAGGAATCTTGCTTCAACTTCAAGCAGGGCAGCGCAGAACTCACGGTATTCTTTGGAGTCCTTTTCAACATCCATTTCTTCACGATCCAGTAGTTCTGAGGCTCTACCTTCAACCTTCTTGAGGTTGCTGCATTCAAGAGCTTCTTGGGCGTCTGTGGCAAGGATTGTGAGCTGTTCATTGCGCTTGTCCAGCTCGTCTAGCTCCCATGAACGGGAGAGGCGGTATTCACGTTCTTCTTCGAGCGCCTCATCGAGCCATTGCTGAGCGATGCGGCGTATGGTTTCACGACTTAATCTACCAGACATGACATCATCCCTCCTTTTACGAAATTCATCAAATATCGCATGCGAGGTAGTGACCAGTCTTATAACCTTAGGCCGAGCTTCTCTCAAGTATCTGGTTTTGAGCGACTTCTTGAATTCTTGCATGCCCATGACCGGGCGCAAATCGCTTGGAATTCGAAGTCGAAAATAGAGGCCATTTCGATGGCTGGTGAGGTAGGATGGGGCAGAAAAAGACATTGGACAATCCTCCTTGTGTGTACCCGTTTTGTGTACCCACCGCTCTGACGAGCGCTTTTTGGAAGAATGTCCAATGTTTTCAAGTTCTTGGCGGAGAGGGTGGGATTCGAACCCACGTATGGTTTGACCCATAACTCGATTTCGAGTCGAGCGCGTTACGGCCGGACTTCGCTACCTCTCCGCATTATTATATGGCTAGCGCCAATGTGGAATCGCTTTATAATCAGACTCGCCTTTAGTTGCAAGTAGTTTTACAAAAAGAGGATGTTGTCTGGGTGTACCTTTGGGTAGTGATTAGAGTTTGATCTCATTACTCGGGCAGTTGTGGTGATCGCATTCAATCAACGTGTCTTTGAGTTCGCCTTTGAGCCACTTGTCGACCACGTCATCAATAGGACCGTTGCAGCCTCGGATGACCTTGATCTTGTTTGCTTGGAGTATGTTGATTGCTCCCTGGCCCATGTTGCCTGCGAGCATGACCTTTACACCCATATTAGCCAGGACCGGAGCGATGTCGGATTTGCATCCGCATCCTTCAGGGGAGTCCATGGCTTCTTTCTTCAGGATATTGTTATCATCATCAAGAGTTACAATTGTATAATGATCGCAATGACCGAAATGATCGTCAATGACGCCATCTCGAGTGGGTAAAGCAAGTTTCATTTTTACTCCTTTGGTCTCATAAGGTGAGTCTTGCCCGCAAAGGCTATTGTTTCCTTTTTTCGAGGAAAAAACGTTTTAAAAGACTACTGCACTCTTCTTCCATGACTCCTTCAATGTACCACATTCGGTGATTAGTGAAAGAGAGGTCATGGCCATTGAGGTTTGAAATAATTGCCCCCGCTCTCGAGTCAAGGGCTCCCATGACAATCCCGCCGACGCGAGCATGAATCAATGCTCCAGTACACATGAGGCAGGGTTCAAGCGTTACGGCCATGATGGTATCATTGAGCCTGTAGTTGCCCATCACCTCGGATGCTTGCCTGAGACATAATATCTCAGCGTGGGCTGTTGGATCATTCAGTCCGATCGGACGGTTGTGAGCCTTGGCAATCAACGTCCCGGTACGAGTGAATAAAGCGGCTCCAACAGGAGTTTCACCTGTTTTTGCCGCTTTACATGCTTCACTGAATGCCACATCCATCAACGCTCGCCAGGATGATCCGGCAGGCGCATCTGGAGGGGGAGTAATCTTCATTGCCCTACAAGCGCCTTATTGGTTCTTGAGGTATTGTACGCCAGCTTCAAGCATGGCGAGTCCGAGAGGCATTTCACCATCAGTACCACGGGTCCAGGACGGGTGGTTTGTCGGGTGATTATACGCTTCAGGGTGGGGCATCAGACCAAAAATTCTTCCTGTTGGGTCAGTCAGGCCGGCAATTCCCAAAGGAGATCCGTTCGGATTCTGCGGGTACTCCTGAGTGATCTCTCTGGTTTCTGGGTCGACATACTGGACAGCGTGCAGATTGTTTTTGACGATCTCATCAAGCATGGCATCGTCCATGGGAATAATTTTTCCCTCACCGTGACGAATGGGTACTTCAAGATACTCAATACCCTTTGTGAAGACGCACGGAGATTCCTGATTGATTTTAAGAGTAACCCATCGATCTTCAAAACGTCCGGAATCATTATATGACAGCGATACCTGGCGTTCAAAGTACTTGCCGCCAATGGCCGGAAGTAATCCTAACTTGCAGAGCAATTGGAATCCATTGCAGATGCCGAGAATTATTCCACCATTATCAAAAAAAGTTTTCAGCTGATCAAGAACGGGCTTTCCATTTTCAGTTGTGGACCATCTCCAGCGAAGGGCGGCAGCCTGCGCTGCGCCAAGATCATCTCCATCCAAAAATCCGCCGGGGCAGAGGAGATAATTATATTTTTCCATGTTCACATGACCGGATGCAAGATCAGAAAAATAGGCTATATCTACAAGGTCTGCACCCGCTGCTTTCAGAGCGTATGCGGACTCGTTGTGACAGTTGGTACCGTATCCGGTTATGACTAAGGCATTAACGGGGGCCATTAAATTCTCCTCTTCGTATTGACTTTGTGGCTGTACCCTGCAAAATTTGCGAAGCAGCTATTTGCTGGGCTGCAACATACGTGTCCGGCGCGTGACAGTCAACATGGATGAGCCATGTTGATTGTTACTGTATTTCCATATAATTCAAGCAGAACGAAGGGGCTTTCTTTCGTATGAAAACCAAATTCATATTTATCACGGGCGGTGTTTTGTCTTCTTTGGGCAAAGGACTGGCCGCAGCATCCATTGGCGCACTCCTCCAGGCACGGGGGCTTAAAGCGACCATCCAGAAACTGGATCCATACATCAACGTTGATCCAGGCACCATGAACCCCTTCCAGCATGGTGAGGTTTATGTAACCGATGACGGTGCCGAAACTGACCTCGACCTTGGTCACTACGAGCGCTACCTCGGTACTTCCCTGAGCCAGCAGAACAACTACACCTCCGGTTCGATCTACAACTCCGTTATCGAAAAGGAACGTCGTGGCGATTATCTCGGTGGTACTGTTCAGGTCATTCCGCATATTACCGACGCCATCAAAGAGGCTGTCATCAACCTTCCCAATGGTGAAGACGTCGCTCTGATTGAGATCGGCGGAACCGTTGGAGATATCGAAGGTCAGCCCTTCCTTGAAGCGATTCGCCAGCTCAAGAACGACCTCGGAAAAGAGAACGTTCTCTACATCCATTTGACCTTGGTTCCGTACATCAAGGCCGCAGGTGAGTTGAAAACCAAGCCTACTCAGCATTCGGTCAAGGAACTCCGCAGTGTCGGTATTCAGCCCGACATCATTATCTGTCGTTCTGAAGTCGAGCTTGAAGCTGACCTCAAGCGTAAGATTGCGTTGTTCTGTGATGTTGATTCCGATGCTGTTTTCACAGGCGTTGACGTTTCTTCCATCTATGAAGTGCCCCAGAAGTTTTATGAAGAGGGCGTCGATCAGAAAATCGCCATTCTTCTTAAACTCCCTGCAAAGAACGCAGAGCTTGAGCCGTGGGAAAAGCTGGTCCACACGCTCCAGAATCCAAGCGGGTCTGTCCGTATCGGTATCATTGGAAAATACGTTGACCTGACGGAAGCCTACAAGAGCTTGCACGAGGCATTGGTACATGGCGGTGTTGCCAATGAGGTAAAAGTCGAACTTGTTTACCTTAATTCCGAAAAGCTGACCGCCAAGAATATCGCCAAGAAGATGGCTGGACTTGATGGTATCCTCGTTCCCGGTGGCTTCGGTTCCCGTGGAGTCGAAGGGAAAATCCAGGCAATCAAGTTTGCTCGTGAGAACAAGGTGCCTTTCTTCGGTATCTGTCTGGGCATGCAGTGTGCTTGCATTGAGTTTGCCCGTAACGTGATCGGACTTGAGGGTGCCAACTCCGAAGAGTTCGACATGAATACGGAACACAATATCATTTATCTCATGAAAGAATGGTATGACTTCCGCACCAAGAAAACGGAAACACGGTGTGAAGAGTCTGACAAGGGCGGAACCATGCGTCTTGGCTCCTACCCATGTAAGCTGAAGAAGAATACCGTTGCCTACGAGGCCTACAAGACTGTCAATATTGATGAACGTCATCGTCATCGCTTTGAATTCAATAACGAGTTCATTCCGCAGTTTGAAGAGAACGGTATGGTTCTTTCCGGAACAGCTCCGGACGAGTCTTTGATGGAAATCGTAGAATTGCCCGATCATCCCTGGTTCCTCGGCTGCCAGTTCCACCCGGAATTCAAGTCCAGGCCAATGGATCCGCATCCTTTGTTCAGAGACTTCATTAAAGCTGCCAAAAAGGATAAAGAAAAGAGGGGCAACTAGTTGTCATTCAACAATTTGTATGAATCAAGCCGGTCCGGTCCGTTCATTCTGGCCGGACCGTGCGTCATTGAGAATAGAGAGATCAGCCTGAAGACCGCATCGACTCTTGCGAAGATTGCGGACAACTTAGGGCTGACTCTCGTGTTCAAGTCTTCTTTTGACAAGGCGAACCGAACATCTGTTACGAGCTTTCGCGGCCCTGGCATGGATGATGGTCTGTCTATTCTGGCTGAAGTGAAAAAGGAAACAGGGCTGCCGATCGTCACTGATATCCACCATCCTGAGCAGGCTGCTCGGGTGGCTGAGGTTGCTGACGTTCTGCAGATTCCTGCATTTCTTTGCCGTCAGACAGATTTGTTGGTTGCAGCAGCCAAGACTGGTGCAGTCATCAATATCAAGAAAGGGCAGTTCCTGGCTCCATGGGACATGAAAAATGCCGTCAACAAGGTTCGAGCATCTGGCAATGAACAGGTGTGGTTGACTGAGCGAGGGGCAACCTTCGGTTACAACAACCTTGTCGTCGATATGCGCGCCATATCTGAAATGAAGAAGTTTGACGTCCCGGTTGTCTTCGATGCGACGCACTCGGTCCAATTGCCCGGAGGACAGGGCAGTTCATCCGGCGGACAGCGCGAGTATGTCCCTGTCTTGGCTTCAGCGGCTGTGGCTGCTGGTGCCGACGGTGTATTCATGGAAACTCATCCTGATCCGGAAAACGCCATGTGTGATGGGCCCAACAGCCTGCCTCTTGATAAGGTGGAAGCATTGCTGATCCGGTTGAAGGCTATTTGGGAGATCAACAATGAGTGATCGCGCAGTGGAGATCGCCAAAAGCATCAAGCTGTTGTTGCTCGACGTTGATGGTGTCCTGACTGACGGCGGCCTGTATTATGACGACAATGGTCTTGCCATGAAGCGTTTCAACGTTCAGGACGGCCTTGGGATCAAGCTAGCCCAATCGGCCGGACTGGAGATTGGTGTCATTACAGGTCTCAACCAAAAGCCAGTGGAGACTCGTGTACGCGAGTTGGGTATTCAGCACTATCATCCCGGCCATCACCGCAAGGCGCCTATCGTTGAATCAATTTGTGATGAAATCGGTATTTCTCCGTCTGAAGTTGCATTTATGGGTGATGACTGGATCGACCTCGGAGCCATGAGTCTTGTCGGCTTGGCTATGAGTGTACCCAATGGACAACCAGAGGTAAGAGCCGCTGCAGACTGGATATCTTCTCGCAAAGGCGGAGATGGGGCTGTTCGTGAAGCCATTTCTTTTTTGCTGGAAGCTCAAGGACTACTTGAAGAAGCAAAGAAGCAGTGGGTTGATTAAATGAAAAGGCGTCCTGCGCTTATTTCGCTGCTTATCCTTTCCATCGGTTTGGCTGTCGGCATGGCAGTCAAAAGAATGTACTTTACTGATCCCGAATCATCGGTTCAGCAGGCTGACCAGACCAACAAGACACAGCAGGAACTGATTGATGAATCCTCTATCAAAGCTGAAGATATTGAGCTGGTTCAGGGACAGCAAGGTGCGTTGAGTTGGAAGCTGCTTGCCACTTCTGCGAAGTATAATCAGGGGCAGGGCCTTGTTGGCGTAGAACGACCTCAGTTGACGGCGTTTTATGGTGAGGATCGAAAGGAAGTATACGTCAGAGGCGATCGAGGGATCGTCGATCAACGCAAGGACAACCTCACATTGTATGAGAACGTCGGAGGGCGTTTTGGCGATATGGAACTTGAGGCAAAAGAGATGGAGTACCTCGGTTCCGCTGAAATGGTATACCTCAAGGGCGGGGTCACTGTTCGTCGACCGGACATGACGCTGACCGCCGATACTGTAGAAATCAATCTTGCTACACGCCAAATGCTCGCTGCCGGAAATGTCGTTGCTTTGCTTGCATCCAATAATCTAGAGGGAACCCCATTCAAAGAGTAGGGAAATCATATGCAAATCATGAGAATTGTTCATGTCGTTCTATGTAGTTTTTTGCTGTTATTTTGCAGTTTTGGTTTTGCTATGGCTCAGGATTGGGGCGAGATTCGAGAAGCAACCGCGAATTTGAATGTTCGTGATAAACGATCCCCTCAAGGTGAACACGTGGTCACGCTTGCGAAAAAGCAACGTGTCAAAGTCGATTTCCTGAAAGATGATTGGTACGCGATTTTCAACCTCAATGAGAAAGTCAGGGATTTGAATAATGCTGTCGGATATGCCAATGCAGCATACTTGGTTCCTGTGAGTGGGGCAGGCAAAGAGAGTTCCGGAGTATCAGGTACTGGAGAAATCAAATCTGGAGTGAGCGCACAGCCTGAAAAGGCTAAAAGTAGTGGGGGACTCGAAGCTACAGGGGCACCTGTAAAGATTACTTCAGATCGAATGATATACGATGAGGCGAAAAAGACCGTGTCCTTTGTCGGCAACGTCGTAGCAATTCATGGAAAGCTGACCCTCTGGTCAGAGAAGCTGACGGCATTCCTCACTACCACTCAAGGTTCATCATTAACCTCTGATTCCATTGATCGTATCGTTGCAGAGGGCAATGTCCGTGCAGAGAAAGGAACATCCAAAGGATCCTGCGGAAAGCTGACGTATTATGTTTCCAGTCAGCTCCTCAAGATGGAAGACAACCCCAAACTTCAGGATGGTTCCAACAGCCTGAGTGGTAACGTTATCAATTTTTATGCACGTGAAAACCGTAGTGAAGTTGTCGGTGGTGACGGAAAGCGTGTGCGGGCTGTCTTCATGACCCCGGAAGGCGTGAAGGTACCATAATGTCACAGGGTCTTGTTGCTGCTGATCTGTCCAAGCGATATGGGCAAAAAGAGGTTGTTCACTCTATCAACCTAGAGTTGAACCCCCAGGAGGTCGTTGGGTTGTTGGGGCCAAATGGCGCAGGCAAGACGACCACCTTTTACATGCTCGTTGGCATTGTCAAACCTAATACAGGTAGGGTGACACTGCGTGATGAGCCTCTCACCAATAAACCTCTTCATGAACGCGCCCGAATGGGGGTCAGCTATCTGCCTCAGGAGAGTTCCATTTTCAAAAAACTGTCCGTACGACAGAATCTTGAAATCATATTGGAACAAACAGCTCTGAGCCGAGCAGACCAGAATGCCCGTGCTCAAGAATTGATGGAGATGTTCCGGATTACGAAATTGGCGGATCAACCAGCCATGTTTTTGTCTGGTGGTGAGCGTCGTCGTTTGGAAATCGCTCGGGCGTTGATAATGAATCCGAAGTTTATTCTTCTCGACGAGCCCTTTGCCGGAATCGACCCGATTGCTGTAATCGATATTCAGGAAATCATTTCAGTCTTGAAAAGCATGGGGATCGGTATCCTGATTTCCGATCATAATGTCAGAGAAACCTTGAATATTTGTGATCGGGCATATCTCGTCTATGAGGGAACGGTAATTCTTGAAGGTACGCCAGAGGAGATTGTTGAAGACAGTCAGGCTCGGCAAATTTATCTTGGTGAAGACTTCAGATTGTAGTTTATCAAGCCTTATTTTGATAAGTCGATTTACACTCCATGTAAACGTTGGTACACTTTTTTCATGGGGCGATTGTTTGTAAAATAGTTCATATTTTTCAATAGTTATATTTGCACGCTTGCCACATGGTTTTCAGTGTGTCATAATGATATTCAAGTTATTTGGTTTTTATTAATGGATTCAATTTAGGCAGTATTTGGAAGCATGCCTTAAGGCTGGTATATGGGACTCGAACTTAGACAACAACTCAAGCTCTCGCAGCAACTGGTCATGACGCCTCAGCTGCAGCAAGCCATCAAGCTGCTGCAACTTTCGCGTTTGGAGCTGCTGGAGACTGTTCAGCAGGAATTGATGGAGAATCCGTTTCTGGATGAAGCAGAAACGGAAACTGAAATTCCTGAGCGAGAAGAGTTGACAGAGTCCCAGGCTGAAGAGGAACTTGTTCGGACTGCTGACTGGGAAAACTATCTTGGTGAATTTTCCAGTACATCCAAGCAAGCGGCATCCAGGGACTCTGAAGTCCCGGAAGAAGGGGTGTCGTTTGAAGCTCGCCTGGCATCCAAGCCCTCGCTGGAAGGTCATCTCCACTGGCAGATGCGTTTGTCCAATTTTACTGAGCGAGAGATTGAAATAGGCGAAGCGGTCATAGGGAATATCGATCATAATGGATACCTCCAGGCATCCAATGATGAGATACGATCCATGGTCCCCGCAACGGATGAGGAAATCGACAACCTTGTTCATCGCATTCAGCGCCTCGATCCGGTTGGTGTGTGCGCACGGACCCCCCAAGAGTGTTTGGAAGTGCAGATGGAGGTTCTTGGGTACGACGATCCCATCCTCCAATCCCTTGTCAGGGATCACCTGGAAGACCTCGAAAAGAATCGATACAAGCCGTTGGCGCGGAAGTTCAAGATATCCATGGAAGAACTCAAGGAATATCTTGATCTCATGCAGACACTTGATCCGATGCCCGGTACCAATTTTTCCAGTACTGAACCGCACTATGTAAGTCCTGATGTTTTCGTTTACAAGTATGGTGATGAGTTTGTCATCATTCTGAATGAAGATGGGATGCCGAGACTGCAAATGAATTCTTTCTACATGGACTCCATGCGCGGAGCTGTCGAGAAAGAGAAAGAGTATTTTCAAGAAAAGATGCGTTCTGCAGCCTGGTTGATGAAAAGTCTGTACCAACGGCAGAGAACTTTGTATAAAGTAGTTGAAAGTATTATTCGTTTTCAAAAAGAGTTTTTTGAAGTGGGCGTCACAAAGTTGAAGCCACTCATACTCAAGGAGGTTGCTGAAGACATCGAAATGCATGAATCCACCGTTAGCCGGATTACCACGAGCAAGTATGTTTCCACTCCGCACGGGATATTTGAGTTGAAGTTCTTTTTCAACAGTGCGTTGGATCTTGACGATGGTTCCCAGGTGGGTTCGGAGAGCGTTAAGGCACTCATTAAACAGATGATTGCCGAAGAAGATACGAAGAAACCGTTGAGCGATGAAAAAATTGGCGAAATACTCAAGGATAAGCTTGAGGTGAACATCGCCAGGCGTACCGTAGCCAAGTATCGCTCAGCAATGGGGATTCCATCTTCGTCCAAGCGCAAGCAGTACTTCTGATTTTGAACTTGTTGGACCTATAAACAGGAGGTAGCACATGAACATAAGCTTCACTTTCAAGGATTTTGAGCCGTCCGATCATTTGAAGGGCTATGCACAAAAGCGATTTGAAAAGGTAGGCAAGTTCGTCTCCGACTCCGATGAGGCCGATCTTCAGGTAAACCTGTCGGTCGACAAGTTTCGCCATAAGGCCGATGTTATCCTGAATGCCGATAATATCCATATATCAGCGTATGAAGACTCCGAAGACATGTATGCGACCATTGATATGGTCGTTGACAAGTTGGAAGCACAACTTCGAAAGATGCGTGAAAAGATGAAGTCTCGCGTCCGTTCCGGGCGAGGCAACAAGGTGCAGACCAATTTCTTCGCTTATGAAGAAAGCAATCGGGAGGCCGGACCTACCATTGTTGGCACCGACACATATGAACCCAAGCCAATGTCCATTGATGAGGCTGCATTGCAACTGAATTCGCTCGACAATGATTTCCTCGTATTCCTGAATGCGGAAACAGAAGGTGTTAATGTCATTTACAGGCGGAAGAACGGCGATTACGGCCTGATTGATCCTGGTAATTAAATTATGAAATTAGGTGATTATCTGGAGAAGGATTTGATCCTTCCCAATCTGACTTCCGACTCAAAGTCGGGGGTTTTGATGGAACTCATATCCCCTGTGGGTAAAGCTCTTTCCGAATTGGACACGGACTACGCAGTCCGTGTCCTTCTTGATCGTGAAAAACTCGGCACTACGGGCATCGGAGACTCCATTGCCATTCCTCATGGTAAACTGGAGAACCTGGAAAAGGTCGTTGTTGTCGTAGGAAGAAGCCCTGAAGGGGTTGACTTTGAAGCGCTGGACAATCGTCCGTGCTCTATTTTTTTCCTGGTGCTTGCTCCCGAGCAAATCGCGGGGATGCATCTTCGGATACTCGCTCAGATTTCCAGAGTGCTTAAAGATAAAGAATTTCGAGAACGGTTCATGGAAGCCAAAGATGTTGAAGAACTCTGGAAGCTTCTACAAGACGTATAATTCGCAAAGGGTCTCTTCTTGAGTACATGCAATTCATTTCCCGTGGTTATTGTAACCGGTCTTTCCGGATCAGGGAAAAGTACCGCACTTAAGGTGTTTGAAGATCTCGGCTTCTTCTCTATTGATGGGTTGCCCGCTGGCATGTCGGCCAAAATTGCCGAATTGATGATTCGGCAGGACTCCCGATATAGGGGCCTGGTGCTTGGCATGGACATGCGTCAATTGGAGTTGGTGGAGAGCTGGGATGAAGCTTTGCGCGAGCTCCAGGCTTTGTGTTTTAAACCACAGGTTCTTTTCCTTGAAGCAAAACGATCCGAACTGGTTCGGCGTTATGCGACAACCAGGAGGATGCATCCTCTTGAGAGTCAATCTTTGGGGTTGGAACAAGCGCTTGAGCACGAAAAAGAGCTTTTGAGCACCATTCGGCAAAATGCTGACCTCGTGTTAGATACGACCGATTATTCTGTTCACGACTTGCGACGTGTCATTCAAAGCAAATGGGATGCTATTCAGGAACTCGGCTCTGGAATGCGGGTTCATGTGATTACGTTTGGCTTCAAGTATGGCGTTCCAACTGAGGCCGATTTCGTATTTGATTTACGATTCTTACCGAACCCATACTTTGATGCCTCACTCAAACAGATGTCCGGATTGGACGATGCCGTTCAAAAATATGTTCTTGAAAGTGAAGAAGGGCGTGGGTTCAACGAAAAATTTCTTGAATTCATAACATATATGCTGCCGTTGTATGCGAATGAAGGTCGCTATAGAATAACTCTGGCCCTGGGCTGCACAGGCGGTCGTCATCGTTCTGTCTCTGTTGCAGAGTCCTTGCTGGCGACACTGAAAGAAAAAGGGTATGCAGTCACAATTGAACACAGACACATGGAACTTGGATAAACATGACTGTATCAGAGAAGAAAAAAGCCCGACAGATAGGTGTTGTAATAGTGACACATGGGGACTTTGGGCAGTCCCTGCTTGAGGCTGGCACCAGCGTGCTGGGTCCACAGGAGAATTGTGTTGCAGTTGGGGTCGATGTCGAAAAGGGGGTTGATGAAACCATGGAGTCAATCCGCAAGGCGATTCGTTCCGTAGATGAAGGGCGAGGTGTGCTGGCATTGACCGACCTTTTTGGTGGTTCTCCTACGACCATGAGTCTTTCACTCATGAAGTCCGAAAAACTGGAAGTCATTACCGGTGTGAATCTGCCGATGCTCGTAGCAGCTATACAGGGCAGGGCTATGGATTTGGAGCCATTGGCGGAGAAAGTACGCGTTGCAGGAACACAAGGTATCAAAGTTGCTGGTGCCATGCTGCGCAAAAGGACTAAGAAATAGGAAGCCCCGTGACTCTTGTTCGAATTGATAATCGTTTGATCCACGGCCAAATCATTGAAACATGGTTGCCTTATACCGGGGCAGAAGTTGTTGTTGTGGCCAACGATGAGTTGTCAAAAGATGCCCTCCAACAAGAAATAATGTCGCTTGCCATACCACACAGTGTCACCAGTGTTTTTGTTGGTATTGACGACCTTTCTGCAAAGATTGATTTTCTCGGCAGTCAGAACAGTGGATCTGTCATTATACTGTTTTCTAGTTGTTCTGATGCTAAAAAAGCATATGACCGTGGATTTTGCTTTGCGTCATTAAACATTGGCAACGTCCATTACAGCCCTGGAAAAAAGCAAATTTCACCAAGTGTTGCACTCTCTGATGACGATGAACACTGTTTGAAAGTGTTATCACGCAAAGGCGTTGAACTCGATTTTCGTTGTGTTCCCAATGATCCTGTTCAGGTGAGGTTCTAGGTATGCCGGTCACAAGTCCTTTTGCTTGGTTTGCCATTGTTGCTTTTTTTTTGCCCTCTTTTCCTTGTTCCGATATGTAATTAGTATTGGATTTATTGAACGTCCGCTTGTCGTAGGCCTTTTCTGGGGTGTGTTGACAGGTGACTACACCCTCAGCCTCTATATTGCCATCTTCTTTGAGCTTTTCTGGTTAGATTTGATCCCTGTTGGCACATTTATTCCTCCTCATCTGACAGCTGCCACGTTTTCCGCATTATCGCTTGCGACCTTTTTAGGATATGAAACCCCATCTCAAATGGTTTTCATTTTCTTCGCCAGTATGCCCATGGCGTGGTTTGGAGCGAAAATGGAAGGAGTGATTCGAGACAGGGAGAGAGTGAACTACAACAGGTTGCTCAATTGGGCTCGAAATCCAGAGTCTGACGCTATTCCGACTCAAATCGTCGCACGATCTGCCGGCAGAACGTTTGTTGTTGCATGGGGCCTTTTCTATGTTTCAACGCTTGTGTTGTATTTCACATTTCAGTTTGTAGCAGGGTTGTATCCCACGCTGTTTACCACGATTAAAATTTCCTGGCCTCATTTGTGGATAGCGGCCTCTATCGGCGGATTAATGGCATTGCGACTGAAACAAGCTAACATTGTCCTCACTACAGGTATTACAATCATCGCTGTTTTCGTTATTTCCGGGTGTTTTTAACTTGGCAGCCGATCTAGTTTGTGATATTTGGCACATTCTATTCAACGAGTGATTTTTCCTGTTCATCAGGATTCATTTAATTAGGAGGATTTTGATATGGCTATTTTGGTTGTTGGACACAAGAATCCGGATACGGATACCGTTGCATCCGCTATTGCTGTTGCTGATCTTTTCACCAAGCGTGGTCAGGAAGCCAAAGCTATCACCCAGGGCGAAATTGCCCCTGAGTCTGCTTTCGTTCTTGAGAAGTTTGGTTTTGCTGCTCCGGAAGTTGTCACTGACGCTACCGACCAGAAAATTATCCTGGTTGACCACACTGACATCTCTCAGACCATCGAGAATCTGGACAAGGGCGAACTCATCGCTGTTGTTGATCACCACAAGTTGGGCGACGTAACCACTCCGAATCCTCTTGAAATGTGGGTTTGGCCTGTTGGCTGTACCGGTACCGTAATCAAGGCTATGTACGACTACTACAACATCGAGATCCCGGCTAACGTTGCTGGTATCCTGTTGTGTGCTATCTTGAGCGACACCGTCATGTTCAAGTCTGTCACTTGCACTGACCAGGATAAGGCTGCTGTAGAAGCTCTGGCCAAGATTGCTGGTGTTGAAGACATCGAAGCTCTGGGCATGGAAATGTTCAAGGTCAAGTCCGCTGTTGACGGCGCTTCCGCCAGTGAACTGGTCTTCCGCGACTACAAAGATTTCGATATGTCCGGCAACAAAGTTGGCATCGGCCAGCTGGAAGTTGTTGATCTGTCCATGCTGGATGCTCACAAAGAAGCTCTCCAGGCTGAAATCGAGAAAGTCAAAGCTGACGGCCGTCACTCCGTCTTCCTGCTTTTGACCGATATCATGAAAGAAGGCTCCGAGATGCTGATCGCATCCGACGATCCTACTGTCGTCGAAAAAGCTTTTGGTGTCGCCACCAAGGGCGAGCCTGTCTACCTGGATGGCGTTATGAGCCGCAAGAAGCAGGTTGCTCCTAACTTCATCAAAGCCTTCGAAGGCTAAGCAGATCTGTTATTGAGCGCAAAGTTAGCCCGGTGCATACGCACCGGGCTTTTTTTGTTTGAAGTAGGGGGGCAAATAATGGTAGGTAAAAGCCCAAAAAAAAGCGGAGAGGTTGCAACCTCTCCGCTTTTTTAGTGAGCTCTATTACTAAATGACTTTGGCTTCTTTCAGCACAGCTTCTAGCTTCGGTAGATTCTCTTGCTGAAGTGGAACGATAGGCAGCCTGAATTCCGCTTCCTTGAAAAGCCCCATCATCTTAAGTGATGTTTTGACTGGGATCGGGTTGGTTTCCATGAACATGGCACGGTTCACCGGTGCCATAAGAAGGCTAAGATCAAGCGCCTTTTCATGATCCTTCTCAAAGAAAGCCTTACACATTCCACTCATGGCAGCAGGCATAATGTTCGAAATGACGGATATCACACCGCGTCCACCAACGGCCAAGAGGGGAAGTACGGTGAAGTCATCGCCTGAGAGGAGATTAAAATCCTTTCCACACTGCTCTATTACCTGTGCGGCCTGATTCAGGTCTCCTGTTGCCTCTTTCACAGCAATAGCTTCGGGTACTGCGTCCACGATCATTTTCAAATGCTCAGGAAGCAGATTCAAGCCAGTTCTACCAGGAACATTGTATATGACAAAGGGCATGGAAACTTCTTTGGCAATAGCCTTGAAGTGTTCCACCAGTCCACCTGGGGTAGGCTTGTTGTAATAAGGAGTAATCTGCAAGGCTGCGTCTGCTCCGGCATCCTTGGCGAGCTTTGTTAACTGGATGGCTTCTTTGGTCGAGTTTGAACCGGCTCCGGCTACAACAGGGACTCGGCCTTTAGCTTGATCGACGCAAATGGATATGATGCGTCCTTGCTCTTCATGATTCATTGTTGCGGCTTCGCCTGTGGTGCCACAAGGGACAAGGCCGTCAATGCCTTGTTCTATCTGCCATTCAATGAATGCGCGGTAGGCTTCTTCATCAATTTCACCATTCGTAAATGGTGTGGAAAGAGCGGTAAATGCTCCTCGAAATTCCATTTTCATCCTCCTGGATGTCTTGCATGTTTGCAGTGAGTAGCCTTTACTTGAAAAAGTTAGCTACTTCCGGGTTGTCATAATATTTGTCACTTAAGCCGATTGATTGAGAGATGATTTTCTCAGGTTCAGACCATGCAAAAGGTTTAGTACGGTCGGGCCAAGCAAGCAGTTTGACCTCGATCACCGTTTTCCCCTTATTGTATGTCCTGTACCAAATACATCTACCATCGGCCAGGATACGCCCTGTGACGCCGGATCCATTACCACTGCCTAACAGTATGTCCGGAATATGTTCCGGATTTCTAGCCAAAAACTCTCGTTCAACTTTCCAACCCCAATCTGTGATACCTATAAGCAAGTTCACGCTTTGCTTATGTTTTTTGATTTGATCTGAAAGAGAGTTTAGAGTGGCATCAGTTGGGATTTGGTCGATTTCATCAAGTGATGGAAACCGCAAAAAACCGATTTTTTCGCCTGTCTCTAAAGTGATCAGTGTGAATGGTTCTTTCTCCGCCGTTTTTCGGGACGAATCTGGAACACAGTTTGATTCTTCAAAAAAAGCAGCTTCTTCTTTTGATAACAAACCTACATCATAGCCAATGAAGTCATAGGCTTTTACTAAACCCTTCAGATCAGAAAGGGGCAGGGATGTGCTCTCCGGACTCAGGTACTCGTATCCGCCAGAGACCTTGATTGTCGGAGCCGTAGAACGATGCACATCAAAAAAATACGTGGCCCGCCGGGCCACACCTCCAATGGTTTTACCACCTCATGAAGGACATGGTCGCACCGTGCCAAACGTATTTGCCGAATAGAGAATACTCAACAACGGTTGCTCTGCATGCGCAGCACTACTACACAGGAGAAGTGCCCCACAAAGCAGGCAATATGTTAACCAATGCATCTATTCGTTGATAAATTCTTTCAGCTCTTTGCCTGGGCGGAAGAAGGGGAGCTTTTTGGGTCTGACCTGAACAACGCTTCCGGTCTTGGGATTACGGCCGGTGTATCCGTCGTATTCTTTGATCTTGAAACTACCGAAACCGCGAATTTCAACACGATCGCCGCGGAGGAGTGCTTCTTTAACGGAATCAACGAAAGCTCCAACAACATTGGTTGCTTCGTCAACATGCATTTTTTTCTCTTCGGACAGAGCCTTAATCAGTTCGCTCTTGTTCATGATGTCCCCCTGAGACATTGAGTTTTCTGCGTTCGTGAACCACGGCTGTCAACATCGATACGTAAAAGTATCATAAATTCTCACTAACTATGCCGAAATTTGGCTCTTTTCGTCAACCCCTTATTTACTTTTTACGAAGAAATAAGGTCTTTTAAAATCGGACGTGCTGCAATCCGCTCTTTATTATCTTGGCGGTAGCGCATGATCTTGCTTGCCAACTGCCTGATATCATTGCTTGCTTTTGAGTTTGGTGCATGCTTCAGAAGAGGTGTCTGATGGCGAACGGAATCTACCAAAGCTGAGTCCTGATGGATGAAACCCAAGTTTCTCAGTTCGATATTCAAGAAGTTTTTACATGCTGCAGCAAGACGCTCGAATGTCTGTTTGGCCTCATTTGCGGAAGTGGCCTGGTTGACTACTACAAGGAAGTCTTTCACGTCATGCTGGGTCGCCAGGACTTTGATCATTGCGTAGCTGTCCGTCAATGATGTTGGCTCCGGAGTGACAACTACAATTCGCAATTGTGTAAGGGATGCCATTTGCAGAACGGTCTGACTGATTCCCGCTCCAAGGTCCAACATCAGGTAGTCGTACTCACCAGCAAGAGTGATCAACTTGGTGAAAAGAATTTCCTGAATATCCTCATCCATTTCAACCAATTCCGGCACGCCGCTGGTGGCAGGCAGCATGTCGAATCCATCCTCGATGGGGTAGAGCACATCTTCTGCATCTACGCCATTTTGGATAAGGTCATGAAGATTCCGGTCTGGAGAGATGCCAAGTAGGACATCCAGATTGGCCAATCCGAGATCGCAATCCATAAGCATGGCAGTCATTTCTGCCTGATGAAGGGCGTATCCAAGGTTGAGCACTATATTGGTTTTTCCAACGCCACCCTTGCCGCTCATGATGGCAAGACTCAAAGTGTTGTTGCTATTCATGTCCTGTCTCCATTATTTTCCACCAAAAAGGAATTGCTTTTCATTGGCCTGAACCAAAGTGTCGTTCGGAACATTGTCGACAAAAAGTAGTTTGGATACTTTGACCTGATCCTTGCCAGTGGTCTTGGCTTCATACAAAGCATCATCGGCAAGTTTGACAAGTTCCTCGGCTGTGACCCCAGAACTTCCTTTGAAGCAGGTGAGCCCGACAGATGTCGTTACACTGAACGTCCCGTCGCCATCGGTTCGCTCAAACTCTATCTCTCTGAATTCGCCTAACAGACGGCGTAACAAACGTTGGGCTTTCACAAGCCCCGAGCCTGCCATGATGAGAGCAAATTCTTCACCGCCGTAACGTGCCGCCAGGTCGTAACGCCTTGTTGTTTTCTGGAGCTTTTTAGCAAATGTGGCCAGAACCTCATCACCTTTTGGGTGACCATAGGTGTCATTGATGGATTTGAAATTGTCCAGATCAAAAATGGCGATTGATAACGGTGTCTTGGCCCTTTTGGAGCGTTCGATTTCAATATCAAGAGTACGGTCAAAAGCCCTGCGGTTAGCAAGCCCGGTTAAGGCATCGTGTTCTGTTTGATACGCCAGTCGTTCCAGGGTTTCCTGAAATTGTTTCAACTGAGGGTATGCACTACCATCTATAGGCAGCGTCAGCCAATTACCCAAGTCGTATTTTTGAGAAATGTCTTCCCATTGATCTGAGGACACACCTTGAATCTGCCTGAAAATCCATAGGGTGTTTTCTGCATCGGTTGAGCCGGTAGCATGGCTCCCCAACTCTTCCTGTAGTCGAGCCAATTCAGCAGCCAACTCATTTTCCGGGAACTGAGATAGTTTATCCATGCGCATGAATGTAGAGTAGGTGGTTTCTGATCATTTCATCCAGATCCCCATCCAGAAAAGCTTCAACATTACCGACCTCACTATTGGATCGATGATCTTTCACTAAGCGATAGGGCTGCAGGGTGTATGTCCGTATTTGACTTCCCCAGGCAATGGCTTCTTTGGATTCGTAGTCCTGCCTGCGGCTTTCTTCTATCTTCTTGAGCTCTACTTCATAAAGGCGAGCCTTGATGAGCCTCAGTGCTGTGGCCTTGTTTCGGTGTTGCGATTTTTCATTTTGACACTGGGCAACGATACCAGTGGGGATATGGGTAATCCTCACGGCAGAACTCGTTTTGTTGACGCTTTGACCGCCGGGCCCGCTTGAACGAAATGTGTCGATTCTCAGATCTTCATCTTTTACTTCGATCTCGATATCATCGTCCATGTCCGGATAAACATCTACCGAGGCAAAGGAAGTATGACGGCGCCCGGAAGAGTCAAAGGGAGAGATACGGATGAGTCGATGTACGCCGACTTCACCTTTAAGCAAGCCGTATGCGTACAGCCCTTCGATTTGAATAGTGACGGATTTAATCCCGGCTTCATCTCCAGGTTGAAAGTCGAGTTGTGTGACTTTAAAACCTTTTCGTTCGGCATATCTGTTATACATCCTGAGTAGCATTTCAGCCCAATCCTGCGATTCGACTCCGCCGGCCCCGGGGTGTATTTCCAGAATTGCATTATTTTTATCATGCTCAAATGTGAACATGGTCGCCAGTTCAGTGCTGGCAAGATGTGAAGAAAACAGTTTTATCTGTTTTTCCAATGCTGTGAGGACTTCTTCATCAAGGTCTTCGTTGGCTAGCTCAAGCCAGGCCTCGAGATCTTCCTTGGCCTCGATCAGATCGTCATACATCTGCTTTTTAGTACTTAACTGACTCTTCTCCTTAAGAGTTGGAGTCAATTCATCCGGCTTGTCCCAAGCACCAGGTGCGGAAAGCTCTGTTTCTATTTCTTCAAGTCGCTTGTCTGTTTGAGCATAGTCAAAGACGCCCCCAAAGGGATGCGAATTGCTCTAAAAGATCAGAGGAAAGTGATTTTAATTCAGCATAGTCCGACATGTATGATTGATCCTATGTATCTTTTTTTCGTCTTGGGAAGAATAAAAAGCCAATGCTTAGTACGGCAAGTATAATTATGCTTGTTTTAATCCGAGTGAAATACTGATGGTAGATTGTCTTGTCTTTGATCGGAGCAACCTGGCTGCTTAAAGTCTCAGCCTTGAATTGTACTGTTGTACTCTGGACGCTACCAATTGGTGTTATGAATGCTGATATCCCATTATTGGTGCACCGTATCAGCCACCGACCTTGCTCTACCGCTCGCATGGCAGACAGATTGAGGTGCTGCCGAGGAGCTGAAGTGTCACCGAACCACGCATCATTACTAATATTAAGAAGGGCACTTGCTCCTTTTTCAACCTGCTTCTGGGCAAGTTCCGGAAAGACGCCTTCATAGCAAATCAGCACGCCAAGAGCAATGCCGTCACTGATCAGCGGCGAATTGTTCTTCCCGGGCACAAAATTCCCGACGGCTTTAACCAGCTTTTCAAAAGGAACCCATTCCTGCAAAGGCATATACTCACCAAAGGGAACCAGGTGTTCTTTGTCGTAAGACTGCGTCATTCTACCAGTCTCATCGATCAACCAGGCTCGGTTGAGGAGGTTATACGCTCTCGTTTTCAGGTTGATGACATTGTATGCAGGGGAGCCTGTGACAATATGTACACCAGAGTCCTTTGCCAATCCCTGAATGGAGTCGTTGAAAGGAGTTCTATCCTGCAAATAGAACGGCATGGCTGTTTCAGGCCATACAACAATTTTGGAGTGATTTTTCTGAATGGCTTCCTGTGTCAATTGAATATAGGTATTGACCGTTTCAGCCTGGAATTTTTGTTCCCATTTTTGGGCTTGATCCACGTTTCCCTGAATGATCGAAACCATAACGTCAGGTTCAGGCTGTTTGCTAAAATCAACCCGATAGACACCATAGCCTCCTATGAACAATATCAAGCTCACAGCGAGTAGTGGTGTGCTTCTGTAGGTTGAGTAGAGCAGCAAGGCCACAGCAAGAGAGGTAAGTATGCCTGACAATCCATATGCGCCCACCAGTGAAGCTGGTTGGATGGCATAAACCCAGGGTACGAAAGCTGACCCCAGGTTCATCCATGGAAAGCCGGAAAACATGGTTCCCATGGCTATTTCCATTGCAGCCCAAAGTACGCCGGCAACCAAGCAAAGGGATACTCCTTGCAGTCGGCGGCCAGCTTTATACATGAGCAGGGAATAGCCTGCATAGTAAAGGCCCAGTATTCCGGCCAGGAGTACTGGGCATGGTAAGGCTATGTACCAGGGGAGGGCGCCATATATCTGAACAGGGATGACGACCCAATATACTATTCCAACACCGGCCAGAAGAGCTGCGATCCACCCGTATTTAAATGCCTTTTTAGCGGATGTTGCCCTGAGGCCAATCCATGAAAGACATAGGGGAAATAGCAATGCGGCCAGGGGAAAGTGTAGCAGTGGATTGGCAAAACCTATCCAGGCTCCCAGTGCTGCAAAGACAACGAGGGAGAGCACCTAGGCCTCTTCCAGGATTTCTATCCGGATTGACCAGATTTGCCGATCGTCAGCTTCAAGTATTGTGAAGCGCCGTCCGCCAAACGTGAAAAATTCATTCTGGTTGGGGATTCGTCCAGCCATGGCAGCAATGTACCCACCTATGGAGTCGACATCGTTGCTTTCCAGTGCCAGTGAACACTTTTCACAAACTTCTTCCAGTGGAGTTCGTCCTGAAACTATGAAGACCCCGTTGGGCAATTCCTGAATGTCATCGGGGCGTACCTCGTCGTATTCATCGGCAATTTCGCCGACGATTTCTTCAAGAACGTCTTCCATGGTAACCATGCCCGATGTCCCACCATACTCGTCCTGAACAATGGCCATGTGGAGCTTTTCTCGCTTAAAGGAAGAAAGAATCGAATCAAGCTTACTTTCTTCAGGAACGAAAAAAGCAGGACGCATGATATCTGTGATGGGAAGGTTATCCTTTCCTTTCAGCAAAGGGATCAGCAAATCCTTTGAGTGGACAACACCAATGATGTGATCCCTGGTTTCAGTGTAAACCGGAATACGCGAATGAGCACCTTGTGTAACTATAAGGTGAGCAACATCCTGCACGGTCTGCTGATCATTAGCACAGACCATGTCTCTTCTGGGTACCATGATTTCGGTGACTCGTTTTTCATCGAAATCAAGTATGTTGAGAAGCATTGAGACTTCATCGCGGTCGATTTCGCCTTCAGCCTTTGCTTCAAGAATGTGCTCTTCCAGATGTTGGCTGTTATTGCCAAAAATTTTTTTAATAATGTTGATGAATCGACTGTCAGACCCTTCGTCCAAGACCAGACTCCTTGATAGGTGTTACTGAAATCTGTTTTTGCTATTAGACACAAGCATCATTGCATAAGAGCTATTTAGACAGTGGAAGACCCCCTGTCAATAGGACGACAAGAGAAGGATTGTTACAAAAAACCAAGCTTTTTAAGGTGGATTTCCAAACAGGATATGGCGGCAGGTGTAACGCCTGAAATGCGACTGGCCTGTCCAAGCGTCATGGGCTGCACGTTCGTCAGCTTTTCTTTTACTTCCGTAGTGAGCCCTGCAACATTTGCATAATCCAGGCTAGGCGGTAATGTTACGTTTTCAAGTTGCTTGAATTTTTTGACAAGCTCTTCCTGTTTGACAAGATACCCTTCATAACGAAGCTGTGTTTCAGCTTCCCGTAATACTGCATCATCCATCTCAGCCAATTGTGGATAGAAGACCTCAAGTTCTTCAATTGTCATCTGAGGTTGACGAAGCAGGGCGGCCAGCTCGACGGCTTTGCCTGGGATCGATGCGCCAATCGAGCGCATTATTTCCCTGTTTTCTGCATTCGGTTTGATCCGTATTGATTTCATGGCCTCAATTACGGTCTGTAATTGGTTTTCTTTACGTGTGAAAATTTCCCAATGCTGATCGTCGACAAGACCAACTTCGCGCCCCTTGGGGGTCAGGCGTTGATCGGCATTTCCCTCACGAAGCAGCAGTCGATGTTCTGCGCGTGAAGTGAACATGCGATATGGCTCCAGCGTTCCTTTGGTGACTAAATCATCAACCAGGACAGCCATATATGCTTGATCACGCGAAAGCAGGAATGGTTCACGGCCATCATGTTTTGCAGCAACATTCAGTGCTGCCCAGAGGCCTTGTGCTGCAGCTTCTTCGTAGCCGGAGGTGCCATTGATTTGTCCGGCCATATATAGACCGTCGACACGCTTGGTCTCCAGAGTCGGCTTCATCTGAGTCGGGGGGACAAAGTCATATTCGATGGCATAGCCAGGGCGAACAATTTGGGCATTCTCCAAGCCGACAATTGCTGCAACCATTTTTTTTTGAACATCAAAAGGGAGGCTGGTCGGTATGCCGCTAGGATACATTTCAGGATTGTCCAACCCCTCTGGCTCGACAAAGACCTGATGCCGGTCCTTTTCCGGGAACCGGGCAACCTTGTCTTCAATGGAAGGGCAGTATCTGGCACCAGTTCCTTCAATGACGCCGGTGAACATCGGAGAACGGTCGAATCCGGTTCGGATAGCATCATGGGCTTCCGGATTGGTATACGTCAGATAGCAGGGGACCTGCTCCAGAGGAACCGTCTTGTTGCGAAAGCTGAAAGGCTGAGGTGGATCATCACCAGGCTGGATCTGCATTTTGTCGAAATCGATGGTCGACTTCAGCAAGCGTGGAGTTGTTCCGGTTTTTAGTCTTCCCAGCTCAAATCCAAGTGACCTGAGCGAATCCGAAAGTGTATTGGATGCAGGGTCACCAAAGCGGCCACCTTTGAAGTTGCTGAGCCCAACGTGCATCAACCCTTTCAAAAATGTCCCGGTAGTGAGCAGTACTGCGTCGGACGGGATTGATTCGCCCAACTCGGTCTTAACTCCGCAGGTTCGACCATCTTCGACAAGTATTTCGGAAGCGGTGTCTTGGAAGACCCAAAGGTTGTCCTGGGAAAAAATCGATTTTTGGACAACGCGCATATACTCGGCGCGATCAATCTGAGCGCGACTCGAGCGAACGGCTGGACCTTTGCGAGTATTCAGAATGCGGAACTGTATCCCGGCGGCATCCGCCCACAGTCCCATCATTCCACCCAGTGCATCGATCTCTTTGACCATGTGTCCTTTTGCAAGCCCGCCGATGGCTGGGTTGCATGAGAGATGGCCAATCCTATCAATGTTGATCGTCAGCAGTAACGTCTTCAGACCAAGCCGGGAAGATGCCATGGCAGCTTCACAGCCGGCATGACCTGCGCCCACGACTATAAGGTCGAACTTCTGCGGAAAAGGAGCTTTATCCATGGCTGTAGGCTGAATCAGGAGATCAGCATGTCGGCTATAACTTTTGCATCACCGATCGTGTTCTTTATCGAGGCCCATTCATTGGGCTGGTGAGCGCAGTGGTTGAGGGTGGCCCATACAACGACATGGTAGCCTTTGCGGCGAAGCAGAGCGGCTACGGTGCCGCCACCAACGCCAACGGGGCGCGGAGAGTTGTTGTAGACCCGCTTGATACTGGCAATGGTCTTTTGGACAATCTCACTGTCTTCCGGTGTTGCCGGAGCAGCCTGTTCGCGCATCGGAACTTCATAAGAAATGGTTACGCCGTATTCGTCTTCAACTTCTTTGCCGTATACTTTAATCTGGTCGAGGATT
Source organism: Pseudodesulfovibrio profundus (assembly GCF_900217235.1). NCBI lineage: Bacteria > Pseudomonadati > Thermodesulfobacteriota > Desulfovibrionia > Desulfovibrionales > Desulfovibrionaceae > Pseudodesulfovibrio > Pseudodesulfovibrio profundus. Next base: position 361,808 of record NZ_LT907975.1, read on the forward strand.
TCGTCCAGGTCGTATTCAGGCATTACGCGGGAATCGACGTAGAAGACATCGCGCCCGGGAATGGTGTTGACGTTAGTAACGTTTGCTTCCTTCATTGTCGGCTGAAAAGTCGAGCGAGGAGGATCGAATATGGGATTTTCCGCATCAAAAATATCTTCAAGTTGTTTAATCTTGAGAATCATTGCAGAGGCCGGGACAAGAGTATTAATCCCCTGGTCTGGAGTGGAGGCGTGGCATTGCTTGCCTTCAACTATGACTTTCAACCAGAACATGGACTTTTCTGCAACTTCGACCATATCGGAAGTCGATTCACCAAAATCCGGGACAAGAATAAGGTCTTCTTTTTTGAAAAGCTCTTCATGTTCGCGAAGCAGGTAGTCAAGGCCAAAGGTCGAGCCTGTTTCTTCATCTGCAATGAATATCATACCGTAATTGATTTCAGGGGTGATCCCATTGTCAATCAGAGCATGGGCGGTCAACAGGGAGGAAACTATTCCTTGCTGATTGTCTTCGACTCCGCGGCCAGTAATGACATCGCCATCGCGAACCACGGTGTATGGGTCTGAGTTCCACAATCCCAGATCGCCCGGAGGAACGATATCGGTGTGCGAAATAACCCACAGGGTTTTTTCTGTGTTTTTGCCAGGTATGATGGCTGCCACACTAGGTCGGTATCCGCAACTGACGCTTTCGTCCGGAGCACGATATTCACGAATGTCAGCAATTCCCATGGACTTCAGGTAGGATAAAAGAAAATCTGCTTTTTCTTTTTCTCCGTCCCCGCCATTTTTAGGGCCCATGGCAGGAATGGCAGTCAAAGCGGTCTGCAGTTCGACTACTCGATCAGATTGTTTTTCTATCGTATCAAAAACTGATTTCATAAACGACGCCTCCGGCTGCCATTTTAATAGCTGTTGTTTGTACTCAAAGCAAAAAAAAAGGCGGGGTCCAAGCCCCGCCCCTTGTCTGAAACTGGTTCCTAGCGACCGCGAGCGGCACGTTTGGATGCCTTCAGCGGGTTGACCTTGACCGCACCGGCGCTGTCAACCTCTGCACGGACGTGGGTGGCAAAGTTGCAAACACCGTGAGCCCATTTCATTGCAGGTTGGGCGTAGGCAGGGCAGTACTTGCCGCCTTCTACAGCAGCAACACGTTCGCAACCTTCACATTTCTCAACAATTTCTTCCATGATCATGCCCTTGTAGCTGAGACCTTCATCAGTCTTTACAGCGCCCTCAAGGGAAATAGCTTTTTTCTTGGCCATTGTGTGCCTTCCTCCTAAAAAATGAATCGGCTAAAATTATGCTCCGAAAGCATATTAATCTCGTTTGTGGTGCAAGAGCAGAATTCGATATGCACCATGGGGGGTGGTTGTCAAGTTTTTTTAGACTTGATTTTACTTTTTAGCCACCGAAACAACCCATTCTTTTGCTCGCAACGCATCGTAATGCAATGCTTTTATGTCCATTGTCCAGTAATTTCCATATAAATAAAGAATTTTACCTCCAACCATTGTCATGCACACTTCATGACCCGTACTTGCATAAACCAAATGTGAAATCGGATTGTATACTGGCATCATGTTGGGTGAGGATAAATCAAATGCAATCAAATCCGCCGGACTTCCAATTGCAATCTGTCCAAGCTCACTCATCCCCAAACAGTTTGCTGAGCCTCGTGTTGCCATATCCAGTACCGACTGAGCATTTACGGCTGACGCATCATTTTGGCGAACTTTACCTATGAGTGCGGCCAACCCCATCTCTCTAAACATGTTCAGTTGATTATTGCTTGAAGCGCCATCAGTTCCAAGTCCGACAACAACACCAGCGTCAAGCATCTCCTGAACAGGTGATATTCCGGAATTCAGCTTAAGATTGGATGAGGGGTTGTGAACAACATTTACCTGGCGTTCAGATAAGAGGGCAATCTCTTCGCTTGTCACATCAACACAGTGGTGAAGAGTTGTACATGGCGAAAGCAGGTCTAAATCCGCCAACAGTTGAACCGGGCGTTTGCCGTACTTGTCCAGGCAAATGGCTGTTTCTTCGGGAGACTCAGCCAGGTGGATCTGCCATTGGAGACCCAAATCTTTTGCAAGATGGTAGCTGGCTTCAAGGTCGCCGGGCTTTACGGTGAATACCGCGTGGGGAGTTACAGCCGTACTGATGAGCTGGCTGCTACTGTATTTACTATGTAGCTCTCGTATTGTTTTCCAACAATCTTCGGCTGTTGGAAACATTGGAGATGGAAAACTGAAAAATCCTTCGCCCAAGACGGCACGTAGTCCAGCCTGATTAGCTTCATCTCCAGTTGTGAATTCCTTAAAGTAACCGTTTAAGAATGAGGTGCACCCGGTTCTGATTAATTCAGCACACCCAATGCGTGCTCCTATACGCAGCATCTCCTCTGTGAGTTGATGCTCTACTGGCCATATGTGTTTTTCCAGCCAACGCATTAGGGGAAGGTCATCAGCGACCCCCCTGAGTAGCGTCATGGGTAAATGAGTGTGGGCATTGACTAGGCCGGGCATCAGAATCTTGCCGACCATGTCCAGTCGTTCAATAGGTGCATATGCTGACTCCATGTCAGCATATGTACCTATGTCAGCGATGATATCATTTTTGATGACAACGGCCCCGTTGCTTATGATCCGGCGCTTTTCATCCTGAGTGATAATTGTGTCGGCGCGGACCAGCAGATCGCAATCGGGCAAAGGTGTTGTCATTCTAATCTATATTGCGGATTGTTTCCTTGAGCAGGGAAATCACTTTCTCAACGTTCCCTTTGAAGACTTCCAGAATATCGTCCCATGTTACAGGAGCTTCATCAGTCTTCCAGCAGTCGTAGTCTGTGCTCATCGCCACAGCGGCATAGGGGATGCCAGCCTCGTTCGCAAAAATGCACTCAGGGGCAACGCTCATGTTGATAACGTCTGCGCCCCACATGCGGAACATGTTTGATTCGGCACGAGTTGAAAAACGTGAGCCTTCAATCGTAATGACCGTTCCAGTTTTGTGGTGCGTTATGTTGAGGTCTTCACATCCTTTGATCAAGGTATTGCGCATATTCTTGTCGAAAGGTTCTGCCATGCCTGTATGCACTGCATTGTGCGGCTCAAAGGAATCAAAGAAGGACACATCGCGGCGTCTGGTGAAGTCAATGAATTGATCGAGAATAACCAAATGGCCCCGGTCGATTTTTTCACGCAAAGAACCACAGGCGGTAGTTGCCAGAATTTGACTGCAACCAACCTCTTTCAACGCTTGGATATTAGCCTTGTAGTTGACGAATGTCGGAGGGATTGTGTGCTCTCGACCGTGGCGAGCAAGTATGGCGACTTCGCGCCCTTCAATGCGACCGGTTTTCAAAGGGGAAGAGGGGGCTCCAAACGCCGTTTCAACATTGATGTCTTGTGCATCCTGTAGAATGTCGGGGTTATCCAGTCCACTGCCGCCTATAATTCCGATTTTAGTCATATTCACTCGCTAGTCGATTTCAAGAAGGAAGCAGTGATTGTGCCCGGAATCTTTCATGACCTTGGGACCATCGAGGAATCCGAGTTGCACGACAAAACCACAACCTACGATGTCTCCACCAGCCTCGGTAACCAGTTTAAGCATGCCTTCGGCCGTGCCACCCGTGGCGAGTAAGTCGTCGATTACCAGTACTTTTTCACCTTCTGCGATAGCATCTTCATGCATGCAAAGTGTGTCCGTGCCATATTCCAAATCGTAAGAAACACAGCGGTTTTTATGAGGAAGTTTGCCAGGTTTCCGAACCGGTACGAATCCAATGCCCATCTTGTACGCCAAGGGAGCGCCAAAGATGAAACCTCGAGCTTCTGCTGCAACGATCTTCGTTGCTCCTGAGTCCTTGAATTTCTCTGCAAGGCAGTCGACCGTATGTCGGAATGCGTCCGGGTCGCTGAGAATAGGTGTAATGTCGAAAAAGACAATCCCTTCCTTGGGATAGTCTTGAATATCTCTGATATAATCTCGCAAATTCATGATACAACCTCCAAATGGTAAATACCGTGAACTCATAAGTCTACAATTGATAGGGTGTCAATATGGTTGCAGGCGGCATGCAGTTAAGCTAGTCACCATGAATCAATGCCTAAGAGGGAGTAAAAATGAGTAAAGATACACCATACAGAGCAAAGAAAAGCCTTGGGCAAAACTTTTTGCAGGATCAAAATATATGCCGTCGAATAGTGCAATCTGCGGAAATCAATGAGCAGGATGTCATATTGGAAATTGGTCCGGGGCAGGGGGCGTTGACCAAATTCATCATTGAAGAGGGACCAGAACGGTTTATGGTTCTGGAAAAAGACGATGAACTTGCCTCGCAGTTGCTGGATCAATATCCATCTATAGAAATGCATGAAGGGGATGCATTGGAGTTTGACTGGAACTCACTCAATACACTTAATCAGTGTAAAATTATGGGGAATCTTCCCTATAATGTGGGCTCCAAGTTGATTTGGGATATTGTCAGCCAGGTCAAAACAATGGAGCGAGCCATTTTCATGGTACAGCATGAGGTCGCCATGAGGTTGACTGCCCAGCCTGGAAACAAGACGTATGGCGGACTGACAGCCTGGGTAAACAACTTTGCTGACACAAGGTATCTCTTCAAAGTTCCGCCGACAGTTTTCCGACCTCGCCCCAAGGTTGATTCTGCCGTTGTTGCTTTCAGGCCGCTTCCAATGGCCCAATGGCCGGAGAATCCTGATGCACTGGCGAAGTTGATCAAAATGCTTTTTCAACAACGAAGGAAGCAATTGTCATCTATACTGAAAAAGAAATGGACAAAAGGTGTAGAACTTTGGTTCGAAAACGAGGAGGTCAGCCCCAAGGCTCGACCCGAAAATCTGACTCCAGACCAGTTTAAGCGGTTATCGAATGTGCTATCGTTCTGATTTTCACAAAAGACCGTAGTTAGTGATTTTTGAGTGACTTTCTCAAGTGCAAACAAGGGGGTGGAGAGTGGTCCATCCCCCTCGGAAAACACCATATAACAGAGTTTTTTTCCATTTTTTTAACTGCTCGGACTGGACACAAATCGAAAGTTCCATTAAGGCCAAGAGAAAAGTTGTTAGGAAAAGAAGTGCCGACGTGTTTTTTTCGCTTTCGAAAGCACTTCAACCGATACTTAGGTTAATCTTATTGAGGAGGATGGACTGATGACAAAGGCTGATTTGGTTGTCAAAATCGCGGAAAAGGCAAACCTGACAAAGGCGAATGCCGAACGTTCCCTGAATGCATTCTTGGAGACCGTGGAAGACACGCTCGTAAAAGAAGGCAAACTTACTCTGACCGGTTTCGGCACATTTGCCGTAGACGAACGCAAGGCTCGCGTTGGTCGTAACCCTCGTACTGGCGCTGAAATCAAGATTCCGGCTACTAAAGTCGTCAAATTCCGTCCCGGCAAGCTCCTCAAGGACGCCGTAAAATAATCAGGAGAAAATTTCATGATGATTCACGGTGAAACTGTCCAAAGTCCGCTCCCCATGGATTTGCCTTGGTGGATGCCTGATCACTTTGTCTTCTTCGGCGTCCTTTACGTCGTCTTGGGCGTCATTGGTCTTGGTTTGGCTGTAACAGTCTTCCAGTCCATTCGTGACGCAAAGAAAGCTGATCATTAAGCCCAAAGTTTCTTTTCGATCACTAAACCCACTGAGATTATCTCAGTGGGTTTTTCTTTTTTAATAAAACGAATTTTTGATTGCCTTTTATGGATTATAAATGTATCAGGGTTCTCTTATTTCGCCAGCTCGCATCCAATATTTAGGCGAGCGGTTCACCGAGGAGGTGATTTACATTGCCCGGCGTTTATCTCGATGATAGCGACAACTTCGACATTTCCCTGCGTCGTTTCAAGAAGCAGGTTGAGAAGGCAGGTATTCTGTCTGAGTTGAAGAAGCGTCAACACTACGAAAAGCCCAGCGTGCAGAAGAAGAAAAAGAAAGCTGCTGCTAAGAAAAGGCTTGCCAAGAAAATGCGCAAAATGCGCGGAATGTAGCATGAGTCTGTTAAAACAAATAGACAAGGACTACATCGAGGCCTACAAGGCCAAATCCACGGTAAAAGTGGCCGTCTTGAGGCATCTCAAGACGGCCATCAAAAACCGGATGATCGATGAGAAGTCCGATTCCCTTTCCGATGATGTCGTCTTTGAACTGATAGCCAAGCAGGTGAAGCAGCGTAAAGATGCATTCGATCAGTAAACAAATGCAGGTCGAGAGGACTTGGCGAAAAAGGAAGCCGATGAGTTGGTGGAACTTGAAGCCTACATGCCTAAGCAGCTTTCCGATGAAGAACTTGAGGCCGCAGTGGAAAAGGTTATCTCTGATACCGGAGCCTCCGGTATGCAGGAAATGGGTAAAGTAATGGGTGCGGTTTTGGCCGCATACAAAGGACAGGTCGACGGCAAGAAAGCTAGTGATATGGTTAAGGCCAAGCTGTCCGCATAAGGCTGTTGAAAAAAGCATCACTTGATAGTGCTGCGGTGCGACTCAACCAGAACGTGAACACGTTTGAGGTTGAGTTTTTCCGTCTTTGAAGAATGCTCTTTTCGAACAGCCTTCGTTGTTATCAATATCTAGCCTTAGGCATTGGTTCACATGGAATCCAGAACACTGCAAGTATTGGAATTTCCCAAGATTCTTAACTCTCTCTCAGGTCTAACTGTCTCTGAGGCAGGGGCTGAGGCTTGTCTGAAAATCTGTCCTCTTGATTCTTTGGAAGCGGTGAATCACAGCGCCACGCTTTTCGAGCAGGGTGCAGCCTGGGTTAAAGAGTCTGGTTTTTCTTTAAAGAGTTTCCCTCCCATTGATGGGCTGTTCACTTACCTTGATCGTCAAGCAGTAGTGATAGACCAAGATGCTTTGTTTGCACTTAAGCAGGTGTTGGACAACGTATACTTCTGTCGTGAGTCCTTGCGAGGATTTGAAGACAGGGGTTGGGACATTCTCTGGAAGTCTCTGTTTGCCTATGAATGGCCGGTTAAAACGGTTTCGGCTATTCAACGATGCCTAGACCCTGACGGCAGAATCAAAGACGAGAGCTCTCCTGGTTTGATGGATGTTCGGCAGGAGATTCGCAGCATACATCAACGGTGCACCAAGCGCGTTAAAGATTTTATTTTGAGTGAGAATCTTGGAAATGCCATTCAGGAAGAATTCATGACGATTTCTTCTGACAGGTATGTATTACCTCTCAAGGTGAATTTCAAAAACAAAATCAAAGGCATCATTCACGATTATTCTCAGACAGGCGAAACCTGTTACTTCGAGCCCATCTTTCTGGTTGATACCAACAACCGCCTTCAAGAATTGAAGAAAGAAGAGCGGGAGGAAGAGTACAAAGTCCTCAAGTACATGACAGGACTTATTCGTGATGAACTCGAAGGCATTGAAGAGGCGTATGCCGGACTGGTGAATCTCGACATACTGATGGCCAAGGTAGCGCTTTCGAACAAGTACGATGGGCATGCTCTTCAGGTTGTCGATGAAGGCAACCCGAAACTGATGAAGGCACGACATCCTTTGCTGGCCTTGTCCGATGAGGGAGTTCAGCCCTTAACTATTGAGCTGCTGTCGGGACAACATGCTCTCATCATCAGTGGCGGCAATGCCGGTGGTAAAACCGTCTGCCTCAAAACATTGGGCTTGATAAGCTTAATGGCTTTTTCCGGTCTTCCAGTGCCTGCTGCCGAAGGCTCTACGCTGCCTTTGTGGAAAAATATTTTTGTTGTCATGGGAGATGAGCAGTCCCTCGAAGAAAATGTATCGACGTTTACAGCTCAGATTCAATATCTGAAACGAGCTTGGGATAGCATTGATTCTCAAACCTTATTCATTCTTGATGAATTTGGAGCTGGAACTGATCCCACACAAGGCGCAGCATTGGCCCAAGCTGTGATTGATTCTTTAGTGGAGAAAAGGGCTACAACGCTCATCGCAACTCATTTCCCGGCATTGAAGGCTTACGCTATGGCCAATGACTATGTCCGTGCCGCCAGCGTGTTGTTTGATCCAGGAACCAAAAAGCCGTTGTTTAAGCTTGCATACGACCAGGTTGGCGCCTCCATTGCCCTTGATGTTGCACGAGAACACGGCATGCCTGCCGAAATCCTCGAAAGGGCTGAGAAATACCTTTTGTTGGATGGTTCTGATACGACTTCTGTGCTTGATCGACTGAACGAAATGGCTGTTCAGAGGGAAGAAGAGCTTGAGGCTGTTGAGATTGAACGGGCCAAACTTGAAAAGAAACGAGCCAACCTTGAAACGCGTTTCCAAAAAGAGCGAGGCAAGGTGTTGGACAACATCCAGTCGCAAGCTCAGACTATTGTAAAGCAATGGCAAGCAGAGAAGCTTGGGCGTAAGGAAGCTCGTAAGAAATTGGCTGAAGTCAAAGAAAAGGTAGATGGACTGGCTCCGACAAAGCCTACTGCAAAGCCTAAGTTTTCTTTTGAAGATATTGTACCTGGCATCAAAGTGTCGTATCAGGCATGGAATAAACCCGGCACAGTACTTGAGGTCAACCAGCGGAAAAAGCAGGTGAAAGTTGACATCGGTGGTGTGGCTATGTGGGTAAAGGCTGAGCACCTTGGACCTGCCGGTAAGACAAAAGCGGCCGCTTCCAAAGGGCCGAGTACTGTTTCCAAAGAACCCTCTGACCTTGTTGTAGAAGTTGACTTGCGCGGTAATCGTGCAGACATGGCACTAGCTGAATTGGAAAGAGCCATGGATGGAGCCTTACGCAAGGGGGCGGGAAAAATGGAAATTGTACATGGCCGTGGGACAGGGGCCTTGCGTCGCGAGGTTCATGAATTTCTGAAGCATTACCCTGCAGTGGCTTCCTTCAATCTTGCGAATGAAGAGCGAGGTGGAGATGGCATGACTGAGGTCAAATTAAAATAGCAGGCAGTTTTCAGGAGTCTCATTGTGGACAGAAGCGCTGTAGAAGCGGTTAAAGCTCGTATCAGTATTAAAGAGATAGTGAGCCGTTATGTCGACCTGAAGCCGGTTTCCGGGCGTTGGGTCGGCCTTTGTCCGTTTCATCAGGAAAAGACTGCTTCCATGTCAGTCAATGATGAGGAAGGATTCTTTTATTGCTTTGGTTGTCAGGCTTCTGGTGATGTGCTTGATTTTCACGGTAGAATAAATGGCCTGGAATTTCGGGAAAGCCTGGAGCAACTCGCAGCCGAAGCCGGTATCGAGTTGTCCTCTGTTCCACATGATCCCCATGCTGCACAAAGGAAAGCCCGCAACCGCATGTTTATTGAAATGCATGCTGAGGCAAGCTCGTTTTTCCAGCGCAATCTAAAAATGGCTGCTGGTGACGTTGCGCTGAGATACCTCCATGACCGCGGCACTACTCGCGACGTAATCGAGAAATTCGGTCTGGGCTATAGTCCTGACGATTGGCATGGTTTGGACAATTATCTCAAGTCAAAAGGAAGAAATCAAGAGGATGGCGTGGAAGCCGGTTTGCTTTCTTCGAATGATAAAGGCAATGTTTACGACCGGTTCCGTGGAAGACTCATTTTCCCCATTCAAGATTTATCGGGGAAGGTTATTGCTTTTGGCGGCAGAATAATTACAGATGGAGAACCAAAGTATCTCAACAGCTCAGATACGCCGATTTACAAGAAGGGTGAGCACTTGTACGGCCTGAACCTGGCGCGATCGACCATGACTCGCAGCAAGCGGGCGATCCTGACTGAAGGATACATGGATGTTATTACGCTGCATCAGTTTGGGTATACGGATTCCTGCGGTGTATTGGGAACAGCACTGACCTCGGATCAGGTGAAACGGGTAGCAGGGTTTTGCTCTCGTATAGATCTGATTTTTGACGGAGATGAGGCAGGTCGAAAGGCGGCTTTGAAAAGTAGTCGAATGATTCTGCAGCACGGTGTTGCTTGCAACGTAATACTGATGCCTGATGGCGAGGATGTCGACAGTCTGCTGCAGGAACAGGGAACTGAAGGGTTGGAGCAATGCATGAATGCGGCTCCTGACGGATTGCAATTTTGTATGAATACCTTGAGGGCAAGCTTTGCTCCAAGGGATATTGTGGCTTGGGCCAAGAACTTTTTATCGGAATTGTCCGATCCTTCGTTGCGGGCGTATTACTTACCTCGTCTGGCAAGCGGTTTGGGGTTATCAGAAGTGGATTTCAGGCGTGATGCTGGTGTTTCAGCGCCACCGCGCAATACCCATCAACCACCTCGACAGCAACCAAAACGCCAACCAGAGCCAATGCAAGCGAACCAGGGTGGGCCATTATCTACAGGCAAGGATGACAAAGACGATCGGTATTTTTTGAAATTTCCCATCCAATATCCGGATTATATCCCGGCGTTGGTGGAAAAAGGATTTGCTAACATTCTCGTTACAGAGTGGGCTAAGGCATTCTGGGAAAAGCTAATAAATACGCAGCATGGTCAACTACTAGGCATGCTGAATCCTCAGGAAAAAAGCTATTACATCAGATGCCGTGAAGAAATGCGTGACTCGATTTTGACAGGTCACGCTTTACTGGACGAATGGAAGCATATCTGCAATAAAATCGCGGATGGACAGCAAAAGCAAAGCAGGCGGCAACTCAAGCAGGCTTTACATGAAGCGCAGCTGAGTGGCGACCAACAGCGAATAAACGATTGTTTTCGGGCCTTGGAAGAATCTCTCAGGAGGGACGATGAGCAACATTAAGGAAATCCAGCAACTCAAAACCCTTATTGCCAAAGGTAAAAAGAAAGGGTTCCTGACATACGACGAGTTGAGCAAGGCCTTGCCTTCAGATTACAACTCTGCGGAGCAGATGGAAGAAATTCATGCCATCTTTGATCAAATGGGCATTGCACTCGTCGATGACGACGGCAATGAAAAGAAGTTTGATCCTGATGACAAGAGTTTGAAGCTTGAAGAAAAAGATGATGATTCTGCCGATTACGCATCCCGGTCAACTGATCCCGTGCGAATGTATCTTCGTGAAATGGGATCTGTGGCTCTTTTGGATCGCGAAGGTGAAGTTGTTATCGCCAAGAAAATTGAAAATGGCGAACTGGATGTTCTCTACTCTCTGATAGAGGTGCCGGTAGCTGTTGAAGAGCTTATTAGCGTTGGTGAAGATCTTGAAGAAGGTCGAGTCAAACTCAAGGATGTCGTCAAGACAATTGAGGAAGATGACCCGAGCGAAGATGAGATGAACCAACGCCAGCGGGTTATTCACCTGTTGGCTGAAGTCAAAAAGCTCTACAATAAGAAAAAGAAGATTTACGAAAAGCTGGACTACTGTGCGCTGCCGGATAAGCGAGTGTACGGCGTACAGAAAGATATCCTCAACTATAAAGAGGAAATCGTAAACCGACTTCGTGATATCAAGTTGGAAAAGACGCTCATTGACCGCATTATTGAAACGGTCAACGATTACGTGCGTCAAATGCACAACTGCCAGCGCGACCTCTCTGCGTACGTCCTTTCCGTTGGACAGACAAAGAGCGAAATTGAAGAATTGTTCAAGCAAGTGGATGACAGAGAGATTAACCCTGTTGTTGCTGCAGATACACTTGGCATGACAGTGGAGGAGTTCTTCTCTTTCAAGGAAATGCTCGCTGGTAAACTGGAGATCATGCATCGTCTTCAGGACAAGTGTTGTCACTCCGTTCATGACCTGGAAGAAGTTCTGTGGCGCATCAAGCGTGGTAACCAGACAGCCATGCGTGCCAAGCAGGAACTCATTCGTTCCAACTTGCGTCTTGTTGTTTCAATCGCCAAGAAATACACCAACCGTGGCTTGCAGTTCCTTGATCTGATTCAGGAAGGTAACATCGGTCTCATGAAGGCCGTTGACAAGTTTGAGTACCAGAGAGGGTACAAGTTCTCGACGTATGCAACATGGTGGATTCGCCAGGCCATTACTCGCGCAATTGCCGATCAGGCCAGAACAATTCGTATTCCTGTTCATATGATTGAAACCATCAATAAATTGATCAGGACCTCTCGTTATCTGGTGCAGGAGCTGGGACGTGACCCGTCCCCCGAAGAAATTGCGGAGCGCATGGACTACCCACTTGAGAAAGTGAAGAAAGTGCTCAAGATCGCCAAGGAACCCATTTCTCTTGAGACACCGATTGGTGACGAGGAAGATTCCAGCCTCGGCGATTTCATTGAAGATAAGAAGGCAACCGCGCCTGCCGAAGAAGTCGTTTCGACAAAGCTCGGCGAGCAGATTGCTTCTGTCTTATCCGATCTTACACCGAGAGAAGAGCAGGTCCTTCGTAAGCGTTTCGGTATCGGCGAAAAATCTGACCACACGTTGGAAGAAGTTGGTAAACTCTTCAACGTTACACGTGAGCGTATTCGTCAGATCGAAGCCAAGGCACTACGCAAGTTGCGCCATCCCGTTCGGAGTGCGTTACTCAGATCGTACTTCGAAAACTAGGAATAATGAGGCCGGGGGATTTCCTCCCGGCCTTTTTTCTGTGCATAAGTTGAGTTAGAAAATGTCTGATGCGCTGATGATGTCAATTCTGATCCCTGTCATTGCCATCGTGCTTGATAGTGTGATTGGTGACCCCTACAATTTTCCACACCCTGTTCGTTATATAGGTAATGCCTTGGATTTTATTGAGTCCAAGGTACGTTTGCACTTGAGTAATCTGCGTTTGGCAGGTGTCTTTACTCTTCTGCTTTTATGCGCTCTCTCCTGGGGCGTCATCACATTGCTTGTGTCTATCCCGATCATTGGTATGCTGTTCGGCATCTATTTTTCCTACGCGGGTTTAGCACTTGGCTGTTTGCTCAAGGAAGGTCGTCATGTTGGGGATCTGGTGGAACGAGGAAGTTTAGAAGAAGCACGACGTGCTCTTTCGATGCTCGTGAGCCGTGATACTGCCAACATGAACGAAGATGAAATTCGTAGATCATTGGCTGAGACCATCAGTGAAAACCTCAATGATGGTTTTATAGCACCACTGTTTTATCTTGTTTTAACCGGGCCAGCAGGTCTTTGGGTATACAAAACAGTATCTACCATGGACTCCATGTGGGGCTATAAAAACGATCGGTTTGAGCAGTTAGGGTATGCTGGCGCAAAGATAGACGATGTCTTGGCCTTCATACCGGCGCGTCTTACTGCATGGGCAATGTATTTTGCAGGTAAGCTGATGAGCCTTGACACACGTAATGCAAAAAAACACTTCAAGGTTGATGCGAGAAAAATGGAAAGCCCTAATGCCGGCTGGCCAATGTCAATGGCTGCTTGGCTGATAGGAGGGCAGATGGGCGGAGAAACAATGTATTTCGGAGAGGCGAAAAATAAGCCGATTTTAGGGCCGCTCAATGAAAAATGGCACTCATTCAAAATTAACCAGTTGATCGATCTTTGTAGAAGAACAGCCCTGGTTGCTTCGATCGGCTTGATTCTCGCTAAAGTCGTTTTGAGTTTAGTCTTTTTTGATAACTACTGATTTGGGAAGACGAATTGTGAACGTACTCCCTTGTCCAAGGGTTGATTCAACAGTAATTTCGCCATCGTAATGCTCTACTATCTCTTTACAGATAGGTAATCCGAGACCTGTTCCGATTTTTTTCCCACCCATGGGGTTCATGGATTTTTTGAAGAAATATTTATCAAACACACTACTGATATGTTCGGGAGGTATGCCGACCCCTTCATCAGAAAGTGAAATGAATATTTCATCATCATTTTGGTGAGTTGTCAGATCGATGACCCCTTGATCCATGAACTTGACAGCATTGCTAATCAGGTTCACAAATACTTGAATGAAAAGATCTTTATCTACATTGATTAATGGAAGATCATTGGGAATGCTGGTAGTGAAACGAATTTTTTCAGTATTTACCCAAAGCCCCTCAACCGCTGCGTAGGACTCTTGAACTATCTCGTGAATACTTACCTTCTGATTGTTCCAAATTACTTGGTTTGATTCGATTTTCTCTAAATCCAATACATTGTTGATAAGGCGCGTTAAGCGGCGGCATTCTATGCTGACGATCTCAAGATTATCCTGAAGCTGCTTTTGCTTGGCTTCAAAATTGCCGTTGTCTGGATCAAGTGCCAAGACCTGCTTATTCAGCAATTGTGCAAAACCATATATGGAAGTCAGGGGAGTCCGCAGCTCATGAGATACTTTAGCCAGGAAATCCGTTTTTAGCTGATCAGACTCTTGAGCTGCTATGCGTCCCTCAATTTCAGTTTTGAGTTGACGGTTGAGTTCGATTAACTGTTCTTGCTCGAACTGGAGTCTGTTATTGGAGTTGATTAAATTTAATCGATTTGTTTCCAGGTTTGCGAAAAGTCTGTTTTGAATATGAATACCGACCAGCACGAAGATTGCGCCAAAGAAGAAGATGAGTGAGACTAATAGAGAGCCGGGAATGTCAGAGACAGAAAAAATATATAATACGTAGAGATAGCTCAGAAAGAAAAAGCCCATAAATAAAAGGTGGGCCTTGATCATGGTGCAGATACGATTCGGAATATCTGTTGTTTGCTTTTGAATGCTTGTCAACGTTCGTCGATAATAGAACAGATTGAACAGCATGATGCTTGCTCCCAATGCTATAAAAACAATTGAAAGCGTAGATTGGATTGTCATGTTGGAAATAGGATTGGTAATCTAATTTTAGGGGATTAAAGAATGAGAAAAGGGCTCCATTTGGAGCCCTTTGATTTATTTGCCTAGTTCGATGCTCCGCTTATACGACTCGAATACTGCATCGATAATATCGCCTTTCACAGCCTGTCTATCGAAGTGCATTAGAGCTCGAATAGTCGTTCCACCAGGGGAACTGACCATCTCGCGTAACTGAGTCACTGAGAACTCCGACTCACTGGCAAGCTTGGAAGAGCCAAGGAAAAGACCTTTGACCATTTCTGTGACTTGCTGTCGGGTGAGTCCTAATGCAACGCCAGCTTCAATCATGGATTCCATGAAGTAGTAGACGTATGCAGGGCCGGAGCCAATGACACCAGTAAAGGCATCGAATTGTTTTTCAGCCAGTATATGAACCTGGCCGATACCCTCAAAAATGGAAGGCACTGTTTCCTTCATATCATCCGTCAGATCTGAATCTTCCAGAGAGATGGCAAAAACACCTTCATTAACAAGGGCAGGGGTGTTCGGCATGACCCGTACAACCGGACTCTGGTGTTTTGTCCACTCCTTGAAATGGGCTGTTGTCAGCCCGGCACAAATGGAGATCAGGCATTTATCTGCGGTCAGCTCTCTGGAGATGTCCTTAACGACAGGCTCAGCATGCTGCGGTTTGACGGCAATAACGATATAGTCACATACCTTTGCCAAATCCTTAGCTGAATCCTGAGCTACAAGACCGCACTCTTTACCAAGTTTGGCCAATGCGACTCCGTGAAGGTCCACGCCATGAATTTCGACATCATCACGGGAAGCGAGTCCCTTGATAATGGCTGAGCCCATGTTGCCTACACCTATGAATCCGATTTTCTTTGTCATTATCCCACCAGTTCGTCTTCGTTGAAGAAGTAAGCTACCTCGGTTTTAGCAGTGTCAGGTCCATCGGAGCCATGACAGGAGTTGTTCTGCAGGTTTACACCAAAGGCTTTGCGAATGGTTCCTTCTTCTGCTTCAGCCGGGTTGGTAGCGCCCATCAGCTTGCGGTAAGAGGCTATTGCATCCTCTCCCTCAAGGCAAGAGACAACTACAGGACCGGAGATCATGTAATCAACCAGTTCTCCAAAGAAAGGGCGTTCCTTGTGAACGGCGTAAAAACCTTCAGCCTTGGCTTTGTCCATGTGCAGCATCTTCATGCCAACAATCTTCAAACCGGAATCGGTGATCATTTTAAGAATATCGGCAATAAGACCCCGCTCAACGGCGTCTGGTTTGATGATGGAAAAAGTTCTTTCAATAGCCATAGTTAGCCTCCAATTGCATGTCACGTATGCCGCAACGACATGGTTTTCAATTAATCCAAAAGACTGTCCGGAAAAACAGCCTTAACACAATAGCATTCTGTCGGAGATTTCCGCTTCACCACGCAGTTCGGAGAACCGCAGCAGAAGGTCTTCGACTTTGAGATTCTTCTTTTCCTCGCCAGCGATATCCATCACGATTTCACCCCGATGAAACATGATGAGTCTGTTGCCCATGGTAATGGCCTGATTCATATTGTGTGTGACCATAAGGGCGGTCAGTTGCTGGGACGAGACAATGTCTTCGGTAAGATCAAGGATCATGCCGGCTGTCTTGGGATCAAGAGCAGCAGTGTGTTCATCGAGTAACAACAGCTTGGGTCTGACCAACGTGGCCATCAGCATTGTAAGCGCTTGTCGTTGCCCTCCAGACAAAAGACCTGTCAAAGTCTTGAGCCTATCTTCCAATCCAAGATCGAGAATGGATAGTTTTTGTCGGAAAAAATCGCGATCCTTACTCTTGACTCCCAGCCCTAGTCCTCGCTTCATCCCTCGCTTGATAGCCATGGCAAGATTCTGTTCAATGGTAGCTCCTGCACAGGTGCCAAGCAGGGGATCCTGGAAGACTCTACCAATAACTCCAGCCCGTTTGTATTCCGGCCACCTTCCAATATCATCGCTGTCCAAAACGATACTTCCGGAATCCAATGAAAATGAACCCGCTAAGGCGTTCAGGAATGTTGATTTACCAGCGCCGTTTGAGCCGATAATCGTGATAAAATCCCCGGCATTCACCTCAAGGCTGACATTGTTCAAAGCTTGTACTTCGTTGACGTCACCTCTATTGAAGGCTTTGGACAAACTTTTGATGCTGATCATTTCTATCTCCCAGCCATGAAGCGCTTTTTCATTTGGGGCATAACTAACGCTGTGACAACCAGAAGTGCCGTTATCAGATTCAAATCGCTTGGTGTGAAGCTGAAGTCACCGAGTTTAAGGCCGAGAGCAAGGGCAATGGCGACTCTGTACATGACAGACCCCAGAAGGGCGGCAATCAAGGCCCGAGCAATGGTTTTGTTCCCGAAAATTGTTTCGCCGATAATGACTGAGGCAAGGCCAGCGATAATGGTACCTACACCCATATTGACATCTGCAGCGCCCTGGTTCTGTGCAACAAGAGAGCCGGAGATAGCTACAAGTGCGTTGGAAAGCCCGACGCCAAATATGATTACATTATCGGTGTTTACTCCCTGACTAGTAATCATCTGGACATTGTCGCCGGTTGCAAGAAATGCAAGTCCTTTTTCGGTGTGCAGAAACCAAATCAGTATAGCAACGGCTACAACACAGATAGAAAAAAAGAGGGCAGGGGTGGAAATGTGCGGCAGCCAGCCTGTTGCTGCCATAAACCAATCTACAACAGTATCTTTGCCCAGCAGACTCATATTGGGACGCCCCATGACCCGAAGGTTGATGGAGTACAGAGCAATCATAGTCAGGATTGAAGCGAGCAGATGTAGAATCTTGAATTTGGTATTGAGTATGCCTGTGATGGCTCCAGCCAGAAAGCCGGCACATCCGGCAATAAAAATGGCCAGTACCGGTGAATAACCCGAGGTGATTGTTACCGCTGTAACAGCAGCTCCGAGTGGGAGGGTTCCATCAACAGTAAGGTCAGGAAAATCAAGTATTCTAAAGGTTAAATATACACCAATAACCATGAGCCCATAAGCAAACCCCTGTTCTAAGGCTCCAAACAATGCGTATGCTGTCATATTTTGGTCCCGTCGTTGGTATTGGTGGATATTTCAATTGTTCAGACTCAGGTCAAAACAAAAGAAAAAGGCGCGTTACAAACAACGCGCCTTGTATACTTATTGCGGAAAATACGCAAATATCACATCGAAGCTATTCAATGACCTTAGCTGCACGATCTACGGTAGGCTGAGGCAGAGTCACCCCCATGGAAGCAGCAGCTTTTTTGTTCACATGCAGGTTGAGGTCATGGAGGAATTCAACCGGCATATCGCTCGGATTAACTCCATCTACAAGAATCTTATAGGCCATGTCTCCGGTTTGGAGTCCCATCTTGTAGTAGTCGACCGCAACAGCAGCTATGGCACCGCGAGCAACGGAATCAACATCGCCAACAATCAGGGGCAGACGGTTTTGGCGGCAGACCTTGACGGCGGATTCAATGGCGGAAACAACCGTGTTATCTGTCGGAATGTAAATGGCATTCACGCGCCCGATAAGGCTTTTTGCTGCCTGATACACTCCACTGGAGTTAGCGATGGTCGCTTCCTCAACGTTCAGGCCTGCTTTTGCCGCTTCTTCTTTGAGTTTCTCGACCAAGACAACGGAGTTGGGTTCACCAGCGTTGTATATAACGCCAATTGATTCAGCGCCGGGAACGATCTCTTTAATCAGGCCCACATGTTTGTCCATTGGGCTGAAGTCAGACATACCGGTGATGTTCGTACCATCTGTGTTGTCCAGATTCTTAACAAGTCCGGCAGAAACAGGATCGGTAACACCTGTGAATAGAATAGGAATATTCTTGATCTTTTGAGCAGAGGCTTGAGCCCCAGGGGTGGCGATAGCCAGTACCAGATCAGGCTGTTCCCCCAACATCTGGCTGACGATCTGGGTATTGGTAGCCGGATTGCCTTGCGCAATATGAATATTGGCTTTGACCTCGACACCTTTCTCCTTCAACCTATCCAACACTCCATTACGAAGCGCATCGAGTGCAGGGTGTTCAACGATTTGGGTGACGCTGATCGTATATACTTTTCCAGCAAAGGCACTGGAGCACATGGCAACCAATGCGAACATAACAAGCAAAATCTTTTTCATTTGGAACTCCTCTCTTTTTTAGTCGAAAAATATTGCATGTTGAGAAGTGGGTTCACTTCCTTGGACCAGTCAGCGGCGAATTTAAGGTGGACAGTTTCATAGGCTACGCCGCCTTGTGGGGCCAAGCCAGAGGGGGTACCCCCTCTGGCTTGGGGCCTTCCTGATATATCTCCATCGGCTTTCTGCCGTCAAACGCCTTGTGTGGGCGGCGGTTGTTGTAGAAATCGATCCACCAGGCCAGGGCCTGCCGCAACTCGCTTCCCGTTTCCAATTCCCGCAGATACACGCATTCGTATTTCAGTGATCGCCACAGGCGTTCGATCATGACGTTGTCCATCCAGCGGCCGCGGCCGTCCATGGAGATGCGGGCTCCGGCTTCCCGGAGCGTCCGTGTGAACTCGTAGCTCGTAAACTGCGAGCCTTGGTCCGTGTTGAAGATTTCGGGCACGCCGTAGCGGTTCAGGGCCTCCTCCAGGGCGGACACGCAGAAGTCCGCTTCCATGGTGTTCGACAGCCGCCAGGAGAGCACCGCGCGGCTGTGCCAGTCCATGATCGCCACGAGGTACAGGAAGCCCCGCTTCATCGGGATGTACGTGATGTCGGCGCACCACACCTGGTTCGGCCTCGTGATCGCCTTGCCGCGCAGCAGATACGGATACGTCTTGTGCTGCGGATGAGGCTGGCTGGTTCGCGGCTTCTGATAGACCGCCATCAACCCCATCTTGCGCATGAGCCGCCGGACGCGATTGCGCCCGAGTTGATGGCCCTCATCGCGCAGGATGTTGCGCATCTGCCGGGAGCCGAAGAACGGCAACTCCAGGAACAACTCGTCGATGCGCTTCATGAGCGCCAAGTTGGACGCGGACTCGCCGATCGGCTGGTAATAGTACGTTGAGCGGTGCAGCTTGAGGATTTCGCACTGCCGTCGAACACTGAGCATCGGATGCCCCTTGTCGACGATGTCTCGCCTTCGCTCGCAGCTCATATCTTTGCGAAGGCTTGTTGCAAAAAATCCTTCTCCACCGTGAGCTGGCCGATCTTGGCGTGAAGCTCTTTTATCCGGGCCTCATCGCTTTGTTGGGTCTTTTGGGCCTTGCCCGCAAAGCCAGCTACGATCTGCTCCTTGGCCTGCTTCTTCCACTGGGAAACCTGGTTGGGATGCACGCCGTACCTGCTGGCGAGCTCGGACAGGGTGTGTTCGCCGGACAAGGCATCCAACGCGACACGGGTCTTGAATTCGGCGGTAAAGTTCCTTCTTTTCCTGGACATCAAAAGCCTCCTTTGGGCTTCTTACGTCCACCTTAGCTCGTGGTCCAGTTTCCTGAACCCACTTCTTTGGGCACAATTAAAGTCAAGAGCATTTGACGTGAGAGAGCATAAAAAAAAGGCCGCATAGTGCGGCCTTTTTTAGGAGGCTTTATTAATATCGTATCTCTTCTTCGGAGACGACCTGGAATGACTTATTGCCTTTGACTCGTCCAGGCAGTCCATGAAATTTTCTGACCCCTTCAACTTCTGCTTCAAGCAACTCATCTTCGTCGGTATCCAACAAAATGATATCGCCTTCCTGCAAATAGAGTAACTGCCGACCGCTGATGGTTGTCTTGCCCAATCTGACGACCATTTCGACAGGTGTTTCCATCAAGCGTTCCTTGAAGCGGTTGATCCACACATGGTCCACTTCCAATCGTTCGGATTGAAACGATGCATGCAGTTTGGAGCGGATTGGCTCCATGGTTGCGTAGGGGAGGCAGACAATCAATGAACCAATGGCATTCTCCAGTTCGACTTCAAAAGTTACGACAATTACGACGTCGGACGGCGGGACAATGGCTGCAAACTGAGGGTTGACTTCTGTTCTGAGCATTTCCACATGCACTTCATGAACAGGCTTCCAGGATTCTTCCATATTGGTCAGGGCAATCTTAACAACCCGTTCCACGATCGCCTGTTCAATGGGAGTGAAGTCACGGCCTTCAACCTTGGGTTGACTACCGGCCCCACCAAAAAAGTTCTCTACCAGTGCAAATACCAGTCTCGAGTCAACAACCAGAAGGGCATTGCCTCTGAGAGGGTCCATCTTGAAAATGGAAATGGAAGTCGGGACAGGCAGGGAACGCATGAAGTCTCCGAACTTGGACATATCAATTGAGATAGGGTTGATGTCGACCCGTTTGCGCATGGTATTCGCCAATGCGTTTGTACAGAGTCGTGCAAAGCGGTCATTGACGATTTCAAGAACAGGCATGCGACCACGAATGATTCGATCCTGATTGGCCAAATCAAACGCGACAACACCAGAATCATCTTCTGGTATCTCGGTCTCCGTTTCGACATCCCCGCCTGACAACCCTCGGAGGAGGGCATCAACTTCATCTTGTTCGAGGATTTTGCTCATATAACAAAGCCTCTCTCATTTACCATATTACACGTCATGCTTTTGCCTGCGTCGTAAAATTGAACATAAAAAAACAGTTAGCAAAAAATGGGCCGACTTCAATTAGTCTATTCGACCATAAGACGCGATAACTTAAGAAAATGTTACACAGGGGAGGTCGTGAAAGCAATAGTTCGCCCCCTGTATAGGGAATAAGTTTGGTGAGTTTATTTAGAAACTCTCTAGTAAAAAGGTAACACGCTATAATAACATTACCTTTTTTATTCAGGCTTCAAAGAAGACAAGGGGATGAGTTGAATGGAATTGTTTCTATTTTTCGCCCATTTTTCAAGTGCATCGACGGTTTCTTTATAAGGATGGCCGATTGCAATGGAGTAGCCTTCCTTCATTGCAACATTTTCTGCCTTCTTGAGTTGATGCACTATGGCATTCACATCCTTGACGTTGTCGATGAAAATGTCGCGTTCATAAAAAGGAATGCCCACATTGGCCGCAGTCTGTCTGGCGACACTTTTGCCTGTAGTCAGACTATCGAGAAAAAAGAGCCCTTGCTTGTTAAACTCCTCAAGCGCGACCTTCATGCCCGCTGCATATCCCGTGAAGCGTGATCCCATATGGTTGTTGACGCCAATCGCTTCTGGAACCTGCGCGATGTTGGCAGCAACCTGTTTCCTGATGGCGTCGGCCGTCATATCCACGAACAAGGCATCTTCACCTGGATTGTAACGAGGGTACCCCTTGGGTTCCATCGGGAAGTGAATTATCAAATCCTGCTGTTTTTCTAGTATGATTTTCACTGACTTTCGAGTGTGCGTGGCGTGTGGCCAAACTGCATATGTCACTGGGAAATCAAGATTGATCAGGCCATTCAGAACTGCGAGGTTTTCACCAATATCGTCTATGACGATTGCTAGTTTAGGACCTTTGTGTTCAGGAGTTGGAAGAGCCATGGGGATGGTCTTCAAGAGTATTCTATGAGTTGGAACCCCTGCAATGGATATGAGTAGTTCGTGATCTGCCTCGCTTTCAACTTCCGCCGTACATTCTCTTTGGGCCATTCGTGCTTTGAGGTTCTTGCGAAAGACACCATAGTCATTCATGGGAGGCATTTGGAGTACCTGGTAATGGTATCCTTCATTCTCATGACGACGTATTTCTACGTCCAAGAGTTCCAGCTTGTTCATCTCCAAGCCCATGTCGCGCATGGTTTGTATTATGGAGAGATCGACCTTTTTAACTATATCTTCAAGGTGCGAACTCGTGTCTTCTTCATAAATGCGAGGAGCAGGAGTAGGGCTTTCGACAATAGTCGTATCCGCAACGACCTTTGGCGGGGGAGTCTCTTCTGTGAGAAGAAAATACCCTAATGCCAGCAACCCCAAAAATATGACTGTGAAAAAGAAAACCAACGGACCGGGTTGGTACAGCCTTGAGAGAAGGCTGTCCAATCCGGTCCTTTCTTGTTTGGTTTCTTCCTGCGAACGTTCGTCCATGGAAGACTATTCCTGCTTTTAATTAATCTCTTTGAGCTTCGGGAGAGTCTTGACCAACTCCAAAGCCATTCTGAGCTGGTTGTCTTGTTCAAGGCGTTCCTTGGACAATTCAGCATCCTTGTCTTTCACCTTTTGAGGCTCACTGCCATTTTCAAGGTGTCGGCTCAGATCTTTTTCACGAACAGTGAATCGCTTACGCATTGCCTTGTCTTCGTCCGCAGTCGGAGCGAGGAACGGGATGCGCAAATCAGGCTCAATACCTTTTGCCTGAATGGATCGGCCGTTCGGAGTGTAGTAGAGCGCTGTGGTCAATTTGATTCCAGAACCATCGGTCATGGGAATAATAGTCTGGACCGATCCCTTTCCGAAAGAGCGTTCACCCATAATCAGGGCTCGCTTGTGATCCTGAAGTGCGCCTGCCACGATTTCCGAAGCAGAAGCAGAGCCAGCATTGATCAGAACAACTACTGGAACCTTTACTTCGCTTGCATTCTTGGATGCATAGAAATCCTTGCGATTGGCAGAGTCTTTGCCTTGGATGTAGACGATTGTGCCGTCTTCAATGAAGGTATCAGCAACCGATACTGCCTGACCAAGTAAACCACCTGGGTTATTTCTCAAGTCAAGAACGATACCTTTAAGGGTGTGGTCTTTTTGGTAGTCCCTGATCTTTTCACGCATGTTTTTGGTGGTGGACTCTTTGAAACCTGTCAATCGAAGATACATGTAACCATCTTCAAGTGACTGAGACTTTACGCTGATAATGGGAATGGTGCCGCGAACAATGGGGACTTCGATAGGCTTGTTGGCTTCCTTATGGAGAATGAGGAGATCAACAGTGGTCCCTTTTTCGCCACGGATGCGTTTGACTGCATCCATCAAGGTCATGTCCTGGGTAGATTCACCATCAATCTCAAGAATGAGGTCACCAGCAAGCAATCCAGCTTTGTAAGCCGGTGTGTCTTCGATCGGAGCGACAACAATGAGTCGTCCTTGTTCCATGCTGATCTCAATGCCAATTCCAGAGAATTTACCAGCGGTCTGCTCCTGCATATCCTTGTAATCTTCAGGAGTGAGGTAAGTGGAATGCGGGTCGAGCTCTTCGATCATCCCTTTAATGGAATTGTCGATGAGCTCTTTGCGTGAAATGGGTTGAACATAGTAGCTCTCAACCATATCAAGCACTTGCGAAAATCGTTTAAGCGCCTGGAAGTGATCATCCTTCGCGGCGATGGTAGGCCCGGGGGCAATCGCTAAGGTGAATAACAAGAGAAAAGAAACAATCCAGAGCGTTATACGCATACGTCCTCCCGTGGAACGGAGTAGTGTTATCATCCAGGTCGAATCAGCGTTTAGCTGTAGTCAACCAAAGCTTTGGGTTAATTGGTTTTTGGTGAAAACGCAATTCAAAATACAGACCAGGGCCGCCTGTCTTGGGGTTGTATCCCACCACCCCCAAGGGTTCATTCTTTTCGACTTCCTGACCATTTCGGACAAAGGTTTCGGATAAGTATGCATAAAGGCTGTAGTAATCATAACCATTATACACAATGATAACATGTCCAAAACCGCGTAATGTGTCATTGTGTACTACCTTGCCCCAGAAAACCGACTGGACATTAGCGGTGTCGTTTGCTGAGAGTACCCAACCTCGAACAGGTGGTTTGGCTTTGAGGTTGAACCCTGAAACAATACGACCATCCACCGGCCATGGTAGACTTCGTTTATACATCCCAAACTGCTTGGTCTTTTGGGACTGCAATTGGTATTTAAGTTCCTGGATGGTATCCAGAATCTCACTCAGTTCCTTTTCTGTATTCTGACGTTCATTGCGAACAACTCGTAACCGTTTGCGTAAGGCCAGCTTGCTGTTCAGCAGTCGATCTTTGCTTTTGTTCACCTCGGTCAACTGAGCCTGAGCTTCTTCTTCAAGTAACCGTTGACGTTCAAGGTTGCGAGATATTTTCCCGGAATTGACACGTGCTTCTTTGAGCTTTTCGGTGGCGGCACCATAAATATCTGACAACCAGTTGAAACGGCGATCAAACATATCCCAGCTTTCAGTGCCTTTGAACTTTGATTGAATGCTTTGCATGTGTACCGGCCACAGAGCCTGTAACAAGCTGCGCAATTCATTCATTATCTTCTTTTTTTCTTCTTCAAGGGCATAATGTGCCTTTCTTGCTTCCTGTTCATTCCCTCGTATAGCTGCAAGAGTACTTTCCTGATCATTGATTTTCTTTTGCAACAGTCTGATATCATGTTCAATGTCAGAAAGTTGTGTTGAAATTTTTCCCGCTTGTTTGGTTAGTTCTCGAACCCTGAGTTCTTTGTCGTCAGCTTCTTGATGTTGTCGTTGTAACGACTCATGTAATACTTCACCCTTATCCTCAGCAAAAGATGGGTAAGGGTGGAGTAAGAGAAGCAGGGTGCAGATCAGGAAAGGAATTTTCATCGAGTCAGTTGGTTAGATAGTCTTTTAGAGGACAGGTTTGGCACAGCGGGTTGCGTTTTTTACACCACTGTTTGCCTATACGCACTATCAGTGCATGACATTCATTGTAGGTTGCCACATCTTCAGGCAGAGCGTCCATGAAAAGCGTTTGAAGTTCATGATATTCCATCCCCTCAAAGACGAAGCCGTGTCTGGACATCATTCGAAATGTATACGCATCGATGACAAAGCTCGGCTTTTCCAAGGCGTAAAGAAGTATGGAGTCAGCCGTTTCCGGCCCAATGCCGTTTATAGACAACAACTTGGGACGTAGCGCATGAAGAGGATACTCTTTCAAGGCTTGTATGTCGTATGCAACTTCATTTTTCAGGAAGTTGAGTAGATTTGCTAACCGTCTGGCTTTCACATTATAATAACCAGCGGGACGAATTAGTTTAGCTAAATCTTTGAGTGGCAATTCCGCCATTTGAAAGGGCGCAAGAAGGTCATGCTCCTTGAGGTTGCTGATTGCCTTTTCCACATTACTCCAATTGGTATTCTGCGTCAGAATAGCTCCGACCATGACCTCAAACGGAGTATCCCCCGGCCACCAGTCACTGGGGCCGAGGGCGTCGAGCATTGCTTCATACATGGACCTTGTGGTAGCGGCTGAAGTCATTATTCTCCGACTTGTTCCCAGACAAGGCATTCCCACTCGCCCTGAACATAACGCTCGGGCTTGCCAATACCTTGCCGTTCGTAAACATCTGCTACGGTGTCTGCCTGATTACCCGCGAGTATGCCGGAAAGGATCAGGACACCACCGGGCTTGACGTGCGAAATGATATCTCTGGCCATTTCAATAAGTGGACCGGACAGAATGTTAGCCACGACTACATCAAAAAGCTGACTCTTTTCAAGGCACTCAATGCTGCCAACGGCCAGGTCAATGTTTTGATCGACATGGTTCTTTTGGACATTTTCGACAGCGCAAACAATGGCCTGCGGATCGATATCCAGGCCTGTTCCCTGTAATCCCAGCTTACACATTCCTATTCCAAGTATTCCGGAACCTGTGCCAAGATCGAGGAAAGTTTGGTTGGTCTTAATGATATCCTTTTGAGCCAGAGCACCGATTGTTTCCAAACAGAGAGCAGTGGTAGGGTGGTGTCCTGTACCAAATGCCATTTTGGGTTCAATAACGATGTGCGTGGTGTTGTCGTCTTCACCGTTTTCGAGCCAGGGAGGAAGAATCCTGAAGGTTTCGCCGCAGTTGACCGGATTGAAGAAATCCTTCCAAGCCATAGCCCAATCTTCAGATTCCTGCTCGGAATGCTTCACCTCAACAGTTGGGAATTCTTTCTTGAACTCGCTGACAATCTCCATTCCCAGAGGATGATCTTCAAGATACATGGTCATGTGGCGGCCATTGTCGACGGGAGTTTCTTCCCAGCCATGAGGAACTTTAGAGGAAATGAAGAGACCTGCTTCATCAGCCATTTCTTCCGGGATCGTGAATTCTATTTTGAGCAATGTGGACATGTAAACTCCATTGTTGGAAAAGATAAGGCCGGGAGCCTGTGCTCCCGGCCGGTAATAACGCAATTCATTTAGGGGCTGTACCAGATAACTAGCCCATATGTCTTCTAACCCACTGTTTCAGTTGTTTAAACTGGCTTCGCGGATTGCTGTTATTAAAACGCCACTCGCATTCCTTTAAAAACAGAGAAAAATGCTTGGTTGGAATGCCGTTGAATTTCCTCATATGGCGTTTGGCCTGGTTCCAAAAATTCTCGATTCCATTGATGTGGTTGTGGCTATCTGCAAACAGCTTCGAGTGGTTGATTCGGAAGTGTTTGAACGCTGACACATCAAGGACATTGTAGCCATACCAGCAGTCCGAGTAAACCACACTGTCTGGCTGGATTCTTTCCTGAATAATGGGAAGCAAGGTTTTACCTTTCGCATCAGGAATCACCTGTGTATAGACCTTCCCGCCCCTTTTAAGGATTCCAAAAACAGGAACCTTACCAGCCGCCCCACGTCCTCTTTTGCCCTTTCGCTTGCCACCGAAGTAGCTCTCATCGACCTCAAATTCGCCAAAATCCATCCCTTCACAGGACTCTTCTACCGCTATGATTTCCCGGAGCCGGTGAAAGTAATAGGCGGCTGTTTTGACGTTCACACCAACCAGATCGGCAGCGCAACGAGCTGTCGTGCCAGCCACAAAATGTTCGATTAAACGAAGCTGCTTGTCCTTGCTCAAACGACTTTTTCGCATTGCCATACCGATAACCCAAAGGAGTTATCTGGTACAGCCCCTTCATTTAATACTAGAATACTTTGTCAATAAATGAGCCTTTCCCAGTATATTGAAAGGCTTGTATAGTGGTCTTTTGATCTTGTTGTTCCATATGGGCTTTCACTGGAGCTGCCTGGATTTGCTCCTTTGGCTCTTCTCTGACGGGTTCTACTTCATCCCGTTTTTCTTCAAATCGATTTGGCGCATACTCGCTGATCGATTCCAGTGCTCCAATATCTGACATCTCAGTAACCTCTAATTAAGAGAATACGTGCTTGCCTTCATGTGGTCAAGATGCGTCCACCTCACCAAGAATGCTGTCCAGTTCGTTTACAAACGTACGGATGTCGTCCTCTTCTATTGTAAGAGGAGGAACAAGGCGCAGGATTGTCCCCTGGGTCAAATTACATATTATGCGCTTGGCAAGTAAACGCTTCCAGACTTCTGTTCCGTTAAACGCAAGCTCAATGCCGAAAAGAAGGCCCAATCCACGCGAGCCGACTATCTTGTCGGGGTGCTTGATACGAATGCGCTCAATCTCCTCTGTTGCGAGTTGCCCTAACGCAATAGCACGCTCTGCCAGGCGCTCTTCAAGCATAATATCAATTACTTTGGAAGCAACCGCTGAAACGACACCGCCACCACCGAAGGTCGTCGCATGAGAGCCCGGCTCAAAACCTTTGGCAACTTCATCTGAGCAGAGCACAGCGCCCATGGGGAGACCGTTGGCCAACGCCTTGGCGGAAGTGAAGATGTCCGGCTGTATACCGTAGTGCTGATGGGCCCAGAAACGTCCGGTACGACAAAGACCTGTCTGCACCTCATCAACTATGAGTAACAATCCGTTTTCCTTGCAAAGATCAACGATATCTCGAACGTATTCAGTTGGGAGAGGGCGTACGCCACCTTCCCCCTGAACCATTTCGATCATGATCGCCGCCGTATTTTGACCAACAGCGCCTCGTAAAGCGTTCATGTTACCAAATGGAACGGTGACAAAACCGTCTGGAAGGGGGGAGAAACCGTCTTTGATCGGTCCTTCCTGACCTGTTGCGGTCAGGGTTGACAGAGTTCGACCATGGAACGATTTCTCTAAGGTGATAATTTCGTATCGATCAGTTTTTCTGACCTTGCGCATATATCGGCGGGCCAGTTTGATAGCCCCTTCGTTCGCCTCCGCACCAGAGTTACTGAAAAAGACCTTTCCCGCAGCACATGTCGAAAGCAATTTCTCAGCCAGTTCCAGTTGTGGCTCCTGATAGAACAAGTTGGAAATATGTACCAGTTTTCGGGCTTGTTCAGACATGACGTCTGCAAGATCATCTCTCGAATGCCCAAGACTGCAAACAGCGATACCGGATAAAAAGTCGATATACTCGTTGTTGTCCAGATCATACAAGCGAGAACCTTTGGCTTTGGATATGGCTATGGGGTAGCGGCCATAGGTATTGCAAAGAAGGTTGGATTCCCGCTCTTTTATTGCGTCAAATTTATTGCTCATAACATTTCCCATTACAATTTCCCGGTTGACCCAAACCCGCCGACACCTCTGTCAGTTGATCCCAATTCTTCTACAGGATTGATGATGCCTTGGAATATCGGCATAAAGACTAACTGAGCAATCCGCTGACCGCGTTGAATCTTTCGAACTTCATTTGATGTGTTCAGTAATGAAACCTTGATTTCACCACGGTAATCAGGGTCGATGACGCCAACCCCCTGGCTGACGGTCAATCCTTCCTTTGTACCCAAGCCGCTTCGAGAAAAAATATAACCCGCCATGCTAGGGTCACAGACTTCAATGGCAATACCTGCAGGAATGGTTGCACGTTCACCTGGGGAAATCTCCAGATCTTCTTCATCAATGCAAGCTCTCAAGTCGAGTCCGGCTGAATGAGGAGTCGCATATTCAAGAGTGTTTTCTTTCCAAACTTCATGAAGAAATTTAACATTTACATCAATTTTTCTCATTATCTTGATCCAATCCTTTTCGTTTGAGTTGAATTGTTATTGTCCTTCCAACCCCTAGCTGTCAAACACGGAATACAAAAGAACGCCGAATCTGAGTGATCCGGCGTTCAAATTATTACGTTGCTTGAAGTGATACTAGAAACCGGCCCAACAGGCTTTCAAGTGACTCTGCTTCAATCGTCGGGTCGCGAGACTGACTCCAATGGCCAGGCACAGTGAGAAGGGAAGGGCAACAACATTGGGATCAACCCACTGAAGCAACCACATCCAAGACATTGGTGTGGCATCGGCGACGAGAGTCACCTTACCGGTCAAGGCTTCACAGAGACCGATGGGCTTGGCTTCCTTGAGGTGGATGAAAAGGAGCCAGAACATGGAAATAGCAAAGCCGCCGACCATGGAAACCTTGGCTCCGGTTTTTGTCATTCCTTTCCAGTAAAGTCCCAAGACATAAATGGGGAGGAATGAAGCTGCGCACAAACCGAAGAAGAATGCAGTTGCACGAGCTATGACTCCGCCAGGAAGAAGCCATGCCCAAACCAGTGTCGCTACAACAGTGATAGTGACTCCCAGTCGGTTCAGCTTCATTGCAGAACCACTATTTCCAATCTTCACATGCTGCTCCAGGAAGTCGCGAGACAGTGATGTCCCACCAACGTGATATTGGGAACTCATGGTTGACATCGCGGCGGCAAACATGGCGACGAGGAACAAACCAGAGAACCATCCGGGCATTATTTTGTCGATGTAGATTGGAATGATTTTATCAAAATTGCCTTCAGCTATTGCGATGGAGATCTTTCCGAACTCCTTGTAGAAGATGACGTTGGAAAGTGCACCAGTTACAAACGCAACTCCTGTGAGCAAAAGAATGAAGATGCCGCCAATTGCAACAGCTCGGTTCAGTTCACGATCAGAAGGTACGGTCATATAGCGAATGGCCAGTTGTGGCTGAGCAAGCACACCGATTCCAACACCATAAATAATCGTCGTATAAATTGTAAGGCCAATCGGGGATTTGACAGCAGGTCCTTCTGTCCACCCGGTAAGTCCGCCTTTAATCAGTTTCTCCGGGATAAGGTTGACCATATCCGTAAGAGCCTGATGTGCTTCTGTGACACCTCCGAGCATTGAGTATGTTGTCACGACAAGGATTACCATCATGACAGCCATGATGCTGCCCTGAAAGGCATCAGTGTACATGACTGCTTTCAATCCGCCTGTGATGACATACATGGCAACAAGGGCCGTAACGATAACCAGCCATGCTCCGTAGCTCACAGCCGGGAAAGCGACTTCAAGCATACGGCAAATACCGATTAACACTGCAGCAGCATAGACGGGAATGAAGATGAAGATTATGCCGCCTGTGAACTGTTGGATGAACTTGGAATTGTATCGACGTCCGAGGAATTCGGGAAAAGTATGAGAATCCAGAGCCAGCCCCATTCGCCGGGTTCTTTTTCCGAAAAAGACCATGGCAATGAAGATGCCCACAAAAATTGTAAGAAAGGTCAACCAAAGCAGGGACATTCCAAACATGCCGGAAACCCCGCCAAAACCAACGATCGCTGAAGTGGAAACAAATGTCGCGCCATAGGACATGGCTAATATGAATGGATTCATTTGTCGGCCTGCCAGCATGTAGTCTGTGGAGACTTTTGTTCGTTGCCATGCTTTGAGGCCAAGATAGAAAATAACGATGAGATATAAAGCGATTCCAAGTAATTTGCCTTCCATTTACACATCCTCCCCGGAATCGCTTTTGCCTGTATTGTTCCAGTTCACAATTCCGTAAACAACACACAGCAGGGCGGATGCTATACTCAACCAAAACGCCAATGCTATTTCGACGCTACCTAAACCCAACATCATAATCCTTACCTCTCTCTTTGTGGGGCGAGTCGTCAAGCCGGCGTAGGGCAAAGAAAAAGGGTCGCCGGCTTAACGCCTGCGACCCTTGTTGATTATGTACTTTAATTATTGATTATGCACACACACCAAGACCGCAGGCGCTTCTAAAAAAGCGAAAGCTAAAAAAGGAAAAGAAGCTAAAGCGGTCAAAATTGTTATGCATGTGTTGTTACTTATTGATAGAACCCCAAAGAGTCAAGCACAAATACTCAGGCACGCAATGCTCTTTCATTATCATTAATAAGAGACTTCCCATAAAAAACATTTTAGTCAGTGAGCAAGATACATAAATGTAGGCTGAAATAGCGATGCGATCGAGTGTGAATTGTAGAGTTGTAGCTGTAATGTTCGCTGTATGACTTGATATAGACCTGTTTTCCTCTTTTGACAAATGTGATTATGTCATTGTTTGCAGTGGTTTAACATGGCTCTTGACATAAACTGGATAGATGTGGTTTGTTGTTAATCCGTCAAGGGTGGGTATTTTTACTCTAAATGTGAAAAACACCAAAAGCCGTCAGAGGTCTTAGTTGCTAAGATTACTTTTTTGGCAAAACGCAAAGAAGGAAACCCGTCTTGTTGTTTCAATCCATCAATAAAAACTACCATGAGTTTTGCATTGACCGAGACGAGAAGCTCTGCATCAACTGCAAGGTTTGTGTCCGACAATGTTCGTATGATGCCCACTATTGGGATGAGGCCCGCGAAAAAGTAGAGCATGACAATACAAAATGTATTGGCTGCCATCGCTGTGAAGCTCTTTGTCCCACTGCAGCATTGAATATCCGAAATAAACCCTCGGATTTCAGAACTAACAATCTGTGGCGCCCTGTATTTCTCCAGAATATTTACAAACAGGCAGACACTGGTGGTGTCCTGCTTGCTGGCATGGGATCCCCCGTTGATATTCCTGTATACTGGGATCGCATTCTGTTGGATGCAAGCCAGGTGACAAATCCATCAATTGACCCTCTTCGTGAGCCAATGGAGTTGAAGACATTCTTGGGAGCAAAGCCCAAAAAGGTCAACATCACCACTGGTGCCAATGGAAAGCCTGAGCTTAAGACAAAGTTGACCCCGCAGATCGAACTTGATGTTCCCATCATGTTTGCTGCTATGAGTTTTGGTGCGATCAACTTCAACCTTCATCGGGCTATGGCCAGGGCCGCAACTGCAACGGGAACGGCCTACAACACTGGTGAAGGTGGTCTGCATAAGTCTCTTTACAAATATGGAAAGAACACCATCGTTCAGGTCGCTTCAGGGCGTTTCGGCGTGCACAGAGACTACCTCAAAGCAGGAGTCGGAATTGAGATTAAAGTAGGGCAGGGAGCAAAGCCAGGTATTGGCGGACACTTGCCTGGTGAGAAAATCAACGACAAGGTTTCTGAAACCAGAATGGTGCCTATCGGGTCCGATGCTATTTCGCCTGCTCCGCATCACGATATCTACTCGATCGAAGACCTGTTGCAGCTCATTTATGCTCTGAAAGAAGCTTCCGAGTACAAAGCTCCGGTCTCCGTTAAGATCGCTGCCGTACACAATGTCGCAGCCATTGCTTCAGGTATAGCTCGAGCCGGTGCGGACATCATCACAGTTGATGGTATGCGCGGCGGTACAGGCGCAGCACCGGCCATGATTCGTGACAACGTGGGTATCCCGCTTGAGTTGGCATTGGCACAGGTTGACCAGCGCCTCCGTGACGAAGGGATCAGAAACAACGTTTCGATCGTCGCAGCAGGCGGTATTCGTTGTTCTGGTGATGTCATCAAGGCGATCGCTCTGGGAGCTGACGCTGTTTACATTGGAACCGCGACGCTTATCGCTGTCGGATGTACAATTTGTGGACGCTGTTACACTGGTAAGTGTCCATGGGGCATCGCTACAAATGATCCCAAGCTTTCCAAGCGTCAGAACCCTGATATCGCAGCGAAGAAGCTGACCAACCTCATCAATGCGTGGGGACATGAAATCGAAGAGATGTTGGGCGGAATGGGGCTGAACTCCATTGAGTCCCTGAGAGGCAATCGCGACAAACTGCGCGGTGTCGGTTTGTCTGATACTGAACTTGATATTCTCGGCATCAAGCACGCCGGGCGTTAAGCGGAGGACCACATGAAACGAGTCTATCCGGACAAAGAATATTGCATTGGTTGCCATCTCTGCGAGTTGGCCTGCATCACAGCTCACTCAAAATCAAAAGATTTGATCATAGCTTACCGTGAAGAACGTGGAAAAGACGGACTGTCTGCATGCAAACGTGTCTTTGAAAAAGGCGATACGTGTGTAGCGATCAGTTGTCGGCACTGCGACGAACCCTCCTGTGTGGCAGCCTGCATTTCTGGCGGACTGCATAAAGACCCTGAAACAGGTCGCACGGTCTATGACAGGGAAAAGTGTGTTGGGTGCTGGTCGTGCCTTATGGCATGTCCCTACGGAGCCATCAGAAGACACCCAACAGAAGGCAAAATTGTCAAATGTGATCTGTGCGAAGGGAGAGAGGAAGGTCCTGCCTGTGTTTCGGCCTGTCCCAACGCTGCTTTGAAATACGAAGAGAGAGATTAGGATTTGCCATGAAATATGTAATTATCGGCAACGGTATCGCCTCTATCGGCGCCATTGAAGGCTTCCGCAAAGTCGACACCGAAAACGAAATACTGGTTATCGGTTCTGAAGATTCTCCTGCATACGGACGCCCACTGATTTCCTACCTGTTGGCAGGCAAGATTGGGCCAGAACGTTTGTCTCTTCGTCCCAAGGAGTTTTACGAAAAATCTAATGTGACGCTTAAGCTTGGCACGACAGTGACCGGGATCGATACGAGCGCCAAGACTGTCTCGACTGATAAAGGTGAATCCATTGGCTTCGATAACCTGCTCATAGCAACAGGTGGCATCCCTTTCACACCGCCGATTCCTGGCTCGGATGGCGTTGATGTGTATAACTTCACTAACCTTGATCACGCTCAGCAGCTTATATCTAAAGCGAAGGACATAAAAAGGGCAGTGGTCATCGGTGGTGGACTCATCGGCCTGAAAGCTGGCGAATCCCTTTTCGACAGGGGAGTGGACGTGACCATTCTTGAGCTATCTCCTCGAATCCTGAGTCTGGCATTCGATGAAAATGCAGCTTCTCTCGCTGGAGCACGCCTCGAAGAAGTTGGACTCAATGTTCGATGTGGAGTGAGCGCCAAGGAGATTCAACGCGATTCTGATGGCAACCTTAAAGGTGTTCACCTGACTGACGGAGATTTTCTCCAGGCAGATGCGGTTGTTATCGCGATCGGTGTCGTTCCCAACTACAATTTGGCCAAAGACTCCGGCATTGAAGTGGACCGAGGTATCAAAGTCGACGACAACATGTGCACCAGCGCTGAAGGCGTTTTTGCCGCAGGCGACGTTGCACAAGCCAAGGACCTGCTGTTCGGCGATGATCGAGTAATTCCCATCTGGACTAATGCGTATAATCAAGGATTCTGCGCAGGTAAAAACATGGCAGGCTCCTGTATTGAATTTACTGGCTCCCTCGCCATGAATTCTATTTCATTTTACGGCTTGCCAACAATTTCCGTCGGTACCGTTAACCCTCCCGAAAATGATGCCTCATACGAAGTGGCTACTTCTTTGGATCAAAAGAAAAAAAGCTACCGCAAATTGGTTTTCAAAAATGATCGGATGGTTGGATATGTGCTGGTTGGGGATATTGACATGGCTGGAATGTACACAGCGTTCGTCAAGTTCCAGATGGCTGTTCCAGAAGATGCCAAGAAACAGATTCTGGCCGGTGAACCGGATGTTCTTATGTGGCCCGATGATTTCTTCAAGGAAACCTGGAATCCGGGTTGGGAAGAGCAGGACTAGAGAGAGGAATACATGAAAGCGCCTGATAGATATTACGACTTTGAAAAAGACATTTCCGGATGTGGCATATTCGGAGTGATTAATAAAAAGCGAGGCTTGATTCCCGGCGACATGCCGATTCAAGCCATGACGTGCATGCACGATAGAGGTAACGGCCTTGGTGGCGGATTTGCTGCTTATGGAATCTATCCAGATCACGCGGATCACTACTGTTTCCACATGATGTATGACAATAGTTCGGCAATTCCGGCTTCCGAAGAGTTGCTGCGAAAGTACTTTGACATGCATCATTACGAGCCGATTCCTACACGCAAGACACTGGCAATCCCAAATCCTCCCGAGTTCAATAGGTATTTCGTCACTGTCCCCGAAAGGCCGGATAACGAATTCGCTGAATTGGGTGAGGAAGACTATGTTGTTGCTGTTGTCATGAAAATCAACACATCCATTCCCGGAGCATTTGTTGTATCGAGCGGCAAAAATATGGGAGCATTCAAGGGTGTTGGCTTTCCTGAAGAGATAGCCGAACTTTTTCGACTTGAAGAGTACAAGGCGTACATCTGGACTGGTCATAACCGCTTTCCGACGAACACCCCCGGTTGGTGGGGTGGAGCGCATCCGTTCACCATTCTTAACTGGTCAATCGTGCATAATGGTGAGATCTCATCCTACGGTATCAACAGACGTTACCTTTGCGAGCATGACTATCTCTGCACCATGATGACGGATACCGAAGTTGTTGCCTATGAGCTTGACTTGCTTATTCGTAAACATGGTCTGTCGTGGGAGCTGGCAGCCAAGTGTTTTGCTCCTCCGTTCTGGGATGAAATTGAGAAGATGGATGATCAGGACAAGGAATTGTACACAACTCTCAGAGCCACCTATGGCCCGGGGATGCTGAATGGTCCCTTTGCTATTCTGGTTGCAGACAACAATCGTCTGATGGGGCTAAACGATCGCATTAAGCTGCGCCCGCTTCTGGTTGCAGAAAAAGATGACATGATTTTCATGTCCAGTGAAGAGTCTGCAGTCAGAGATGTATGTCCAGAACTTGACAGGGTGTGGATGCCCAAGGCCGGTGAACCAGTCATCGTGGATATGGAGGATTAGATGGTCACCAAAAGAAAACAGAAAACCCTGACCGCAGGGCGTACATATTATAAGCAGTTCAATGAAGAAATCCGAGCCTGCATCGAAGATGGTGTGAACCACTTCATCCTTAAGGATTGCAACGGTCAACGGTATATTGGGACTGCCCTTGAAGGTGATATAAAATTCGACATTTATGGTGTGCCAGGCCAGGATTTGGCAGCTTTTATGCGCGGTCCCTATATCCGCATTCATAACAATGCGCAGGATGGGGTCGGAAACACCATGGACGGAGGTCGAATTGTCATCGAAGGACTTGCTGGCGATGTCATTGGTTACGCAATGCGCGGTGGTGATATTTTTATCCAGGGTGACGTAGGGTATAGGGTCGGAATACATATGAAAGCCTACCTTGATCATCAGCCTAAAATTGTCGTGGGCGGCAAGGCTGGCGACTTCCTCGGTGAATATATGGCTGGCGGAATTATTTTGCTCTTGGGTATGTTTTCTGATAAGCCTGATGCGCCTGTTGCGGGACGAAGTCTCGGAACAGGGATGCATGGCGGCGTAATTTATGTCCGCGGCGAGGTGCCTGAATATCAACTGGGGCCCGGTTTGCAAGCGCAGCCGGTTGACTCGGATGATCTTGAAATAATTAAGGAACTTGTCGAAGACTACGCCAAAGAACTGAAGCTGGACAGTAAAGAAATTATGGATGAGAGCTTCGTAAAGATACGACCTTTCTCTCATCGTCCTTACGGCAACTTGTACGTTGCGTGTTAACAGCTTTAAGTTGATGAACTTTATTACCCTGTTTGGAGGAACTATGTTCTTCGATTCCGTAGCCTACGCAATGGCTCCGCCTGCTGGTGGTGGAGGCGCGCCCGGTGGACTGGCTGGTATTCTTGGTGGTCCGCTGCCGATGCTGGTTTTGATGTTCGCTATCTTTTACTTCCTGCTCATCCGCCCGCAGCAAAAGAAGCAAAAACAGCACAAAGCCATGCTGGACGCCCTGAAGAAGGGTGACAAGGTCTGGACCAATGGCGGCATCCTCGGCACTATTTCCGAAATTGACGGTGACAACCTCACTATCGAAATTGCCCAGGGAGTCAATGTTGTCATTAAGCGTGGTTTCGTCGCCGACAAAGACGGCAAGCCCGCTGCAGACGAAAAGAAGAAGTAGGCTTGACAACCGGAAATGGACTTCCGTGCGGACCGGACCACTGTAAAAGTGGCCTGGTCCGCGCTTATGTTTGATGAAGTTTAGAAATCCGGTTGTAACTTGTTCGTATTAAGGGAGAATTCATGCAGAGTCTGCGCATAAGAATCATCACAACCCTGATCGTACTGGCGATTGGACTTGGCTACATGTTGCCTTCCATTCCCGGCGTTGCAGGGTCGTCGCTCGCAAACATACTACCTGGCGACGCGGTCAATCTCGGTCTGGACCTGAAGGGTGGTATCCACCTGACTCTTGGTGTCGATATGGACACTGCCATGCAAAACAATCTTGCTCGCCTCGGTGATGATCTCAAGGCAACTGCAAGGGACGAAGAAGTTTTTGTCTTACGTCCAACTGTTTTGTCCGACAGTCGGATTGAAATGACCCTACTCAAAGGTGACCAAAAAGATCAGTTTGAAAGTGCTGTAAACGATTACAGCCCCTTCAACGTTGAATCGACCGAGTCACTGGACGGTGGAAAAATTAAGTATATTTTAGCCGTTTCTCCCCAATACAAAGAAGAAATGACTAAGCTGACCCTGGATCAAGCCATCAAGACTATCCGTAACCGAATAGATCAATTCGGCGTGGCTGAACCAGATATCCGCAAGCAGCAGGGGAATCGTATTCAGATTCAGTTGCCTGGACTGCAGGACCCGGAAAGAGCCATTAATATCATTGGTCAGACCGCACACCTCGAGTTCAAGATGGTGGACGATGCTGCTGATATTGAAAAAGCTCTCAAAGGGATTGTGGCTCCTGGGCGTGAGCTTTCCGTTCTCATGAACAAACTCCCTGATGGTTCTTACTCTGAAACACCGATCGTCGTTAAGAAGGATGCCGTGTTGACAGGTGAGTACATCTCGGACGCCAAGGTCCAGTTGGACACCTGGAATCAGCCTTACGTATCCATTACATTTAATGCTCGCGGTGGAACTATTTTTGCCAACCTGACAGGTGATAACGTAAACAAGCGTATGGCCATTGTGCTGGATGGTAAAGTTTACTCAGCACCGGTCATTCAGGAAAAGATCTCCGGCGGCCGCGCATCCATCACCGGCAACTTCACTCGTGATGAAGCCCGTGATCTCGCTGTCGTGCTTCGAGCCGGTTCTTTGCCTGCTCCTGTTGACATCCTTGAGCAGCGCTCTGTTGGCCCGTCTCTTGGACAGGAATCTATTGATAAAGGTATCATGTCCGCCATGCTTGGCATGGGTATGGTCCTCATTTTCATGGTCATTTACTACGGCTTTGCCGGATTTGTGGCAGACGTTGTACTTTGCTTGAATATCATGTTGATTCTTGGTGGCCTCGCAGCCTTTGGAGCAACACTCACTCTGCCTGGTATTGCAGGTATCATCCTGACTATCGGTATGGCTGTTGACGCTAACGTCATTATCTTTGAACGTATCCGTGAGGAACTACGTCGAGGATTGACTGCTAGAGCCGCCATTGCCGAAGGGTACAGCAAAGCAACCCTGACCATCCTGGATGCTAACGTAACCACTGTTATTGCGGCCATTATCCTTTACCAATTCGGTACAGGCCCGGTTCGTGGTTTTGCGGTAACGCTTACGCTTGGCATTATTACATCCATGTTTACGGCTATTTTTGTGTCTCGAATCCTTTTCGATCTGTACACAAAAGGCCGTTCCGAAACCGACAAGCTGAGCATTTAAGGGGACGATCATGGGACTTCAATTAATCAAATCAAATACGCAAGTCGATTTTATCGGCTTGAAGAAGATCGCGTTCGTTGTTTCAGCGATTGTCATTTTGGCAGGCCTAGGGTCACTTCTCATTAAAGGTGGCCCCAAATACGGTATCGACTTTGCCGGTGGTATGATTGTTCAAGTCAAGGCTGATAAGGCCAACGATGTAAACGTCATAAAAGAAGCCATGAATGATGTGGATCTTCCCGGAATGGTCGTACAGACATTGGGCCTCGAGGGTGATCATGAATACCTGATTCGTACATCAAGCTCTAATATCTCTTCTCAGGAAGTCAGAACGAAAGTTTCTGACGCTCTGACCGGAGATCTGGGAGCCGATGGCTTCGAGATTCAACGCCTGGAAATGGTCGGCCCCAAGGTCGGTGCAGACCTCAGAGCTAAAGCCCTTGAGGCTTTGTTCTACGCTGTACTGATCATTGCCGTGTACATCTCAGGCCGCTTTGAACAGCGTTGGACTGCTGCTGGAATTATGGCTGCTGCACTTGGTGGAACCATTTATGGTGTCGGTCTGACCGGTTTGGATATGGGCTGGCTCATCGTCGTTGCCATGGCTGTCACCATCGGCCTTTGTTGGTATCTCAAGCTCAATTATGCGCTCGGTGCCGTCGCCGCTTTAATTCATGATGTGACTATCACAGTTGGTATCTTCTCGATTCTTGGAAAAGAGTTCGATTTGACCATTATTGCGGCGTTGCTGACGATTATTGGTTACTCGCTCAACGATACCATCATCGTATTTGATCGTATCCGCGAAAACAACCTCGCCCGAAAGAACACCGAGTCCTTCGGTGCTGTCATCAACCGCTCAATCAACCAGACCCTGTCGCGTACAATCATGACTT
This sequence comes from Pseudodesulfovibrio profundus, assembly GCF_900217235.1. NCBI lineage: Bacteria > Pseudomonadati > Thermodesulfobacteriota > Desulfovibrionia > Desulfovibrionales > Desulfovibrionaceae > Pseudodesulfovibrio > Pseudodesulfovibrio profundus. The sequence goes on from NZ_LT907975.1 coordinate 401,857, forward strand.
CATTGACGACATTGCTTGTTGTCGCTTGTCTGTACGTACTTGGTGGAGCCGTTATTCACGACTTCGCTCTGGCACTTCTGATTGGTGTATTTGTTGGTACTTATTCTTCAATCTTTGTCGCGAGCCCGATCCTCTTGGGATTTGGCCCCAGCGCCATGCCAGAAGAAGAGGAAGCCGTCGAAGCGTAACCGATTAGAAACTAAAATAATAAAAAAGGGGAAGGACTAGCTGTCCTTCCCCTTTTTTTGTTAAGTAGCCATCATGAAACATTCAATTACTGCTTTGTTGGTTATGGTCTTCATTACAGGTGCTGGTTGTGCATCTCGTTCAACAACTGATGTGCAATATCCTGTTAATTTGCAGGAAAATCTTTTTAATGTTGCTCGATATTACGAAAAGGGCGCTTACATGAGGGATGTGAAATTAGTTGCTGCAGAAGCAGATGATTATATTGCCAGATCCCTTAAAAATAAAAAGTATATCCGGCCAGCTATTATTTTCGATATTGATGAGACTCTTTTGAATAATCAACCCATGTATCAAAAGACAGGCTATAGATTTATTCCAAGCGTATGGAAGAGATGGGTTGATTCTGCCGAAATCCCCGCTGTTGAACCGATACTGAAGTTGTATTTGAAATACGTTGATGGTGTGGATATCTTTATTGTCACTGGCAGAAATGTTTTTCAACGAGCTCAGACCATGCGCAACCTCGAAAAAAGAGGCATACATGGAGCAACAATGGTTTTCTTCAAAGAAGCCTGGGATAAGGATTTGACAGCGCTTGAGCACAAAACCAAAGTAGTTCAGCAATTGGTTGAGAAAGAAGGGTATGAGGTGATAGCCAATATAGGAGATCAAAGCTCTGACTTCGGCGCTACTATCCAGGGAGCTAATTTTAAGCTCCCTAACTATCTATACATATCAAGATAGTAGACACACAAAAAAAAGCCCTGCCAACAGATGTCGGCAGGGCTGTATCATTCTCTACTGAGAAATACTAATCAAGCTGGCTGATCAGGTATTCCTTGATGGTGTCGATGGAATCTTCGCCATTCAGTTCGATGAATTTGTATTCTGCGCCTTCCATGTTCTTGTAGAAGTTGCAGGCAGCCATGGTGCCGGTTTCCTCATCGTAGTAGATGTCGTGGCGCTTGTTGATGGCTTCTTCGTCCTGGTCATCTTCACGTGCGGACAGTTCTCCACCACATACGCGGCACTTGTCACCGTCAGGTGCGATAACCGGGATACCAACGTTGTTGGGGTGGTTCGGGTTGTTGGCGCAGAGGCGGCGACCCATGATGCGAGCCTTGGCGATTTCGCGAGGCAGCTTGATCTCGATGACGTAGTCGAGCTTTACGCCGTCTTTCTGAAGGGCTTCCCACAGCTTTTCACCCTGAACGAGGGAACGGGGGAAACCGTCGAGCAGCCAACCTTCATTGGAGCCGGAGAGGACATCAAGAACCATGGGAATGGTGATATCGTCAGGAACGAGCTCGCCCTTGTTGATGAATTCTTTGGCCTTCAGACCAAGTTCGGTACCGCCGCCGATGTGTTTGCGGAAGATAGCACCGGACTCAATGTGATCCAGATTGTACTTGTCCTTGGCGATGTCGCCTTGGGTGCCTTTACCGGAGCCGTTGGGGCCAAAAATAAGAATATTCATAATACTCCTCCTGATGATATGAGTGAAACACCATACGGATGTTTCGGCACATTGTGCAAAAGATCACATGCTCTTATAACGGCACGTTGAGGAAGTCAATGCTTGGTAGAGAAAAGGACACCAGAATGGGTAATAGTCGCTGTTTTTTCACCTGGGAACTGGAAAACTGCGCCTGTCTTCTTTTCAATCCATGCTTCATCAAGCTTGAAAAGGGTATGCGCCAACGCCTGACCAGGACCTAAATCATCGAGAGAGCGCTTGTATAAGCGTAGGCGCAGAGCTAGATGGCTATCTTTCAAGAGATCATTACTCAACTCCTGATCTGCTTCAGAAGTTTTAACAGTCCAATAATCCTGCTCAATTTGACCAATCTTCCAAAGTCGTGCGACAGACTCTCTAAAATTGGGATTTTCGTTGAGCACCAATGGCATCAAGTTATTTCGCACACGATTGCGAGTCCAGGATGTGTCCTGATTGGTTTCGTCTTCACACCACGAGATCGTGAGGTACTTCACAAATGCGATCAGGGTTGATTTCGGAAGAGTCAGGAAAGGGCGAATAATCTGACGCTTGGGATCATAGCCTGTCATTCCAGATAATCCTGGCCAGCCAGTTCCCCTGATAAGACGCATGAGTACATCTTCTGATAGGTCATCGAGATGATGGCCCAAGGCTACATAATTAGCACCTTCAGAGGTTCTTACGTTCTCAAAAAGCGTATATCGTGCAAGCCTTCCTGCTTCCTCAATACCAATACTATTTTCTTGCGCCAAGCGAGAAACATTTTCTGATTTGACGATGCACGGTACTTTCAGGTGTGAAGATAATTTATCGACCCAAGCAGCATCATGGGCTGCACTATCGCGCAGCTCATGATTTAGATGGACAGTAGTGACCTCAAAGTTGTTACGGGAAGAAAGATAATGAAGAGCGAGTAGCAAGGCTGTCGAATCAACACCACCAGAGACACCGACTACAAGCCGCTTGCCTTCAAGTGTGACCCCCAACTCACGTGATATGAAGCGCTCTACATAAAGGCAGAAATGTGCCCATTTAGGCAAAAGGTCTTGCAGGGAAGGGGGAATATCATCGAAAGTCGCTTTCATTCTAAATGGAAATTTCCAGCTCATCCAGGAACTGGTCCAAATATTCAATCATATGCTTACGCTGTTCAGGAGTTGCATAATTGACGCAAGAACACCGGATTTTATTTCTGGCACGTGTCAAAAGCTCTAGTTTGAGTTGAAACTCGGACATCTCAGAAGCACCATCAACCACTTCGAGAGCCATGAAATATGGACCACATTCGTCCTTGTGATCAATCTGTTCTTTCTGGAGAAGATCATCAGGCAAAGGAAGGTAATAGATACCTTCAAGAGGTCCTCTCAGCTCCATATCATCGAAGGCTTTTTTTACTTTTTGAACGTCAGCTTCCACCAAGTCTTCAATAAGATACGATCGCATTATTGTTCCTTATTCTTAGATACGTCTATTAGACTGTCGATGTCTTCAGGGCTACAGGTCTTCATTTTTCTGTCGATATGCGCGGTGCTGGGAACGTCTTCATCATCAAGGTTGAACATCCTTCGCGCCAAGTCGATAAAACGTTCCGCAGAGCCTTCTTCCTGTGTGCGTCGCTTCAAGAAGCATATGGGCTCATGAAGACATTTTCTTCCAACCGATAAAACAAGTGTCTCCAGGGCTTTGTGTGTTCGATCATCTACCGGCCCTATCTTCTTGAGAGTTTTGGCCAACTCTCTCATGGCGACTTCTTCGTTCTTGTCAACCAAATCGACAATTGTTGGTTGTAATTCGAGAGAGTTCAACCAGTTGCTGAAAGTGCCTGTTTCGGCTTCAACTACCGCCCGAGCTTTTGCAGCTTCTTCCTGTCGTTGAGCCATGTTGTCCTCTACGACTTCTTTTAAGTCATCAATATCGTAGAGGTAAACGTTATCAAGTTGGTTGATATTCGGATCTATGTCTCGGGGAACGGCAATATCGATAAAAAACATAGGCTTATTCTTCCTACGTTTAAGAACGGCTTTGACGTCTTTAGCCTTGATAACAGAAACAGGGGAACCGGTAGAGCTGATCACGATATCAACTTCATGCAGCCGGTCAGCCATGTTTTCTATCTGAATGGGTTCACCATTCAAGGATTTGGCTAATTCCTTGGCTCTGGAAAGCGTTCTATTCGCTATGATGATATCCTGAACGCCATTCTGTAACAGGTGAGTAGCTGCCAATTCAGCCATTTCACCAGCCCCGACGAGCATCGCTTTCGTTCCCTCAAGGTTACCAAAAATCTTTTTAGCGAGTTCGACAGCAGCAAAACTGATCGAAACTGCGCTTGAAGCGATCGCAGTTTCAGTACGCACACGTTTGGCAACCGAAAACGACTTGTGCAGCATTCGATTAATGATTGTTTTTGCTGCGCCTTCTTCGACAGCCTTTCTGTATGCATCTTTAAGCTGACCAAGGATTTGCGGCTCACCCATAACCATGGAATCCAAGCTGCACGCAACTGTGAAAAGATGTTTAACAGCATCCAGGTCAGTGTACTGGTATGTATTTTCGACCAGCAGGGAAGGAGAGCCCCCACAAATCCCAGCCCAATACTCTATGATCGAGTCCAGAGCCTCACGCTCGGAAACGCGTTTGGCAATGGCGATAATTTCCACGCGATTACATGTTGAAAGGCACAGACATTCCACTACTGGACAGTGTGCAAGGAGTCCTTTTTCAACGCTTTCAACATCGGTAAGCGCAAATTTTTCGCGAACATCAACGCCTGCAGTTCGATGGTTGAGTCCTATAAGTATAATTTTTCTGTTCATGGCAGAGCCTTGAAAGTAATCGTGTGGTGAATAAGAGAAATACACATACCGATGAAGACCCATATGGTCAGTATCGCCGGCTTACGGCCTCTCCAGCCGATGACAAGCCGCTGGTGAAAGAGAAAAGCGAAAAGGAACCAGACTGCCAGGGAGACTATCTTCATGGCATCCCATGCATACGTCTTGTCAGGAGCAATCCAGTACCAGAAGATTGTTGAGAAAAGTCCCAGTGTATACAATGGGAATCCATATGATACAGCCAGGCTATTGACTCTATCGAATTTATCCAACGATGGGATATCCTTCCCCATGCTCGCTAATCCGGCCTTAGTCTTGAGCTTTCTGTTGTAATGGAGAAATGCAGCGCCAGCACCAAAGGCCATGATCAGCATTCCCATTGTGATGATGAGCGTTCCGATATGCAGCCCAAAGAACAATGCTGTCAGTTCAGGCGGCATGATGACGACAATGCCGTCCAGTGCCATGGATGTAACAAAAAGGAGCAGCGCCAAAGGAAGGGCGGTTATAGCCAGAAATTCCAGACGCAATCGCCACCAGAGGAAAAAGTATACACCCAGCACAGCCCAGGCGAGGATGTTGAAATAGAACTTTCCTGAAAGAATGGCTGCCGAATCTGTCAAAAGAATCGCAGCAAGATCTACAGTATTGAGGGTGAAACCGGCAACAGCTACCCAGACAGCAATCTTTTTCAATCGATCATTGGCTGTGCAGACACCTGTCAAAAACAACAACGTGCCTAAGCTGTAAATCATTATGATGAGGATGTGCATAATCTCAAATAAGCCCATCGAGTAACTCCGGAATGTTTACATATAAAGACTGCGGCAAAGATTCTTCAAGTATTTCCCGGGCGGCGTCAAGGTCATGTTTACCTAGAGCCTGCAGAAGATTGGAATTGACCAATTCTCGAAATACAGTGGTGTTATCCTGCGTATCCATTCCCAATTCAAGTAGAAGGGGACGAATTCTCCCCATAAGTGTGAGCATCTGGGCGTATTCATCACCGAATTTCTCCTGCAACTCACGACGTATGCGACGCGCCATGGCCGGGCTTTTTCCTGCCGTGGACATGGCCATGGTTAAATCACCGCGCTTGAAGGTAGCCGGAACTATAAAGCTGCTTTTCTCAGGCTGATCAGCAATATTGCATAGAATTTCACGGTCTTCACATAGCTGGCTGATCCAGCCGTTGACTTGCTGATTAGAAGTACAAGCCATTACTAAAAACTTACCATCAAGGTCGCTTTCTTTAAATTCACGACTTTCGAACTGTACATTCCCCATATCCAGGATGGATTTTAATCCAGAAACTGCTGCGCTGGTATCAAGAATTAAGACGGATTTTGCTCCGGCTTCAAGGAGGGATTGACTCTTACGTTTTCCAACCTCACCAGCCCCAACGACCAAGCAGTCCTTATTTTTCAGATTTACGAAAATCGGGTAATAACGCATGCCTCTTGATACCGGATGAATAGGCGCATGTAAAACATGAATTGCCTACTTCTTGCAATATCATCCAGACTTGCGTTAACTAATTGACATCAACACCGAATCCAAATGAAACGTTACTTAATTATTCAACTTGCCAGATTTGGCGACCTCATCCAAACCAAACGGTTGGTAAAGTCTCTTGTTAACCGCGAAGGTAGTGAGGTGCACCTCTGTGTAGATCATTCGCTTGCTGCACTGGCAAGCATCGTCTACCCGGAGACAAAGGTACATTCTATCGCTGCCCACGGAAAAGAGAAAAGCAGCCACGCATCAATGGATGTTTTGCTTGAGAACATATCAAGTTTTCAGGCACTTCGTGAGCAGAATTTTTCCGAGGTATTCAATCTCAATTTTTCTCCGATAAACTTTCGGGTTGCAGCGCTATTTTCTGATTTGCCTGTTCATGGTTATTTTTGGAAAAATGGTCAGGAGCAAATCGGCACATGGCCGGCAATGGCGATGCGATGGTCCCGCTACAGGAGGCTGGGGATCAATCTGATGGATTTTTGGGCCGGCTATTGCCCGGATATGATTTCACCAGCACAGGTCAATCCGCAAGCAACCCCCAAAGGGGGAGGAGTTGGCGTTGTCCTTTCAGGTCGTGAATCCCGTCGCTCACTTCCGGTAGAGACTCTCTCAAGGATCCTAACGACAAAGGCTTCAAGTTTGAAAACACCGGCAATATGCCTTCTTGGGAGTAAAGGGGAAGTGGATGCCGGGAAAAAAGTCGTTAAAAGTCTGCCCAGGCACCTTCAAGACAAAACAGTGAACCTTGCAGGGAAAACGAATTGGAAGGAGCTTGTGGAGGTAGTAGCCGATCTCGATTTGCTCATTACACCGGACACAGGCACCATGCATTTGGCAGCCCATTTGGGTACGCCAACACTCGCATTTTTCCTTTCTTCTGCCTGGTGTTTCGAAACAGGACCTTACGGCTTGGGGCATACCGTTTTTCAAGCTGATACGTCATGCCTTCCATGTCTGGAAAGCGAGCCATGCCCATATGACGTGAAATGTCTTGATTGCTTTAATAAGCCAGAATTTCATAGGTTTTTGGTAACCCAAAAAGGGACACACGCTCCGGATAATCTTCTTACCTTCATCAGTAACTTTGATGAATTGGGTCTTGTTTTTGAATCTACTTCCGGTGAAGATTCCCATGCTGAAGATAGAAAGATTTTTCGAAGCATAATTCATCAATTCCTTACGGGACAGAACGTTCACGCTTCAGAAATGGAAACTCCCTTTATCCGCAAACTGTATCAAGACAAAGACTGGTCAACTCTCGTTCCCTTTGGAACCATCATGGAGTGATAAAATGAAACAATTACGTATTCTTGTTGTATTGCCACTCTATGGAGGCTCACTTCCTATCGGACGGTATGTCGCCACTGCATTGGCCCAGGAAGGGCATCTGGTAGAAGTCTTTGAAGCACCAGAATTCAATGGCGCGTATAATGCGTTGAGTAATCTGAAGGTCACCACAGACAGATTGAGTTACCTGCAAAACAGCTATCTCAATGTGATAAGCCAATCAATACTCGCCAAAGTCGATACTTTTGAACCAGATATGGTGTTGGCTTTAGCTCAAGCTCCACTCAATCAGCAGGCATTGAAACGACTCCGTCGCGATGGAGTGACCACGGCAATGTGGTTTGTGGAGGATTATAAGCTATTTACCTACTGGAAAGCTTTTGCCCCTCTTTACGATATTTTTGCAGTCATTCAAAAGCAGCCGTTTATTGATGAGCTAAAAAACATTGGTCAACCTAATGGTCTGTATCTTCCTCTTGCCGCCCAGCCTGATTTCCATAAGCCGATGTCTCTGTCTTCCACTGAACAGCGTAAATTCGGTTCCACTATCTCATTCATGGGAGCCGGGTATCCAAACCGTCGTATAGCGTTTCGGAAACTGGTACATGTTGATTTTAAAATCTGGGGAACCGAATGGGATGGAGATCATGTCCTGGAACCATTAGTTCAGTTGAATGGTGCCCGAGTCTCTCCTGAAGAATGTGTGAAGATATTCAATGCAACAAAGATCAATCTGAACCTTCACTCAAGTGTGCAAGCGCAAAATCTGGTCACAGGGGGCGACTTCATAAATCCACGTACTTTCGAGCTTGCGGCTTGCGGCGCATTCCAACTCGTTGATAAGCGAAGCCTGATGGATGAAGCTTTCAATGAAGATGAATTGGCAACATTCAATTCCATGGAAGAGCTGATAGAAAAAATAGATTTCTTCAAAAATAACCCAGATAAACGAGAAGAATATACATCCAAGGCCCGTAAAAGGGTGCTTGAAGACCATACCTATCGGTCGCGAATGCAGTCTTTGTTGCAATTCACTGAACAAGTCACGAAAGGGTGGCCGCAACGAAATGATGCAGACGTAGTTCTGTCAGATTTACCTGAACATTTAGCATCAGAGATTACTGCATTGACCGATAGACTTGGGCTGCCCAGGGATGTCGCATTCAAAGATCTTGTTTGGGCTATCCGCCAACAGCAGGGCGCGCTTTCAGAACTGGATACGGCGATCCTGTTCCTTGATGAGTGGAAAAAGCTGTATTCAAACTAACAACATAGGCTTTGTTTGCTACTTGTTGGAACGCTTGAACTGTCGCAACCATGAATTCAACCTTGATTCATCTCCCTGATCCTTGGCGTGGTAGAAACGTCTGCCGATCAACTCATTGGGGAGGTAATCCTGGTCAGCCCATGATTTTGGAAAGTTGTGCGGATAGAGGTAGCCTCGTCCATACCCCCACTCTCTTTGGAGAGCAGAAGTGGCATTGCGCAGATGCAAGGGAACCGGTTTGGCTCCATTGTCACGAACCTCTTTTTGCGCAGTCCTGTATGCAGCATAGGTGGAATTGCTTTTAGGGGCCAAAGCGAGATAAACCGCTGTCTGAGCCATGGGGATGAATCCTTCGGGCATACCAATGGTTTCAACTGCCTGATGGCATGACATGGCATGCGTCAGTGCGTGCGGATCTCCCAATCCAATGTCTTCTGAAGCTGAAATAATTAGACGGCGTGTAACAAATCGCGGATCTTCGCCACTTTCAAGCAAGCACGCCAAGTAGTAAAGAGCGGCGTCGGGGTCACTTCCCCGAATGGATTTAATCAGTGCGGAAGCAAGTTCATAATGTGAATCCCCGTCACGGTCTCCACGAACAACGATTTCCGGCAGCGATTCTCGCAAGGCTTTAGCCGTTCTCTTGTCTTTAGGAAGCTCGGCGGTGTACTCGATCAGATTGAGCAACGTGCGAGCATCCCCCCCAGCCATAGCGGCCAAGAGTTTGTGACTCTCTTCTTCAAGCTCAAGGCTGAGTTCTTCGGCTCCACGTTGTGCAACTCGTTCAAGCTCTTCTCGGCTAAGAGTCCTCAGTCGCAATACATGCAGACGAGAAAGCAATTGTCGCGTCACACTGAAAGAGGGGTTTTCCGTGGTGGTAGCCAGCAGGGTTATCTCACCGGATTCCAGTATGGGGAGGAAAAAATCCTGTTGAGCTTTTGAAAATCGGTGCAGCTCATCAAGTATCAGAATATCATGCCCCGGCAACTTTTTTCTCAACGCCGTCAGTCCGGCTTCAGGGGCACTGACACGCAAGTATTTCTTACCAGTCAATTTCGCAAGGAGTAGGGCGAGGGTCGATTTCCCACAACCAGGAGGGCCAAACAACAAAAGGCTTGGCAATCTCTTGGACTGAGTAAATGCTTCAATTCTATTACGGATGTGCCCCTGGCCAACAAAATCATCCAGACTTTGGGGACGAATTCTGTCTGCCAATGGTTGTGATTCTGCAATTTCCAGCTTCATGATCTATCCTGTTTGGCATAGTAGCCAAGGCTCAAACAATATGTTGCTGCTGTTTCCCATCTGAGAATGGAATTTCCCAATGTGACCGGAGTAAATCCAAAAGATATGATTTTGTCAGCCTCTTGATTGTCGAAGCCGCCTTCAGGACCAATAACGATGAGCGTTTTCCCCGAAGTCAGGTGCGACGGGCAAAGCTGACTGTGATCATCTCCCGATTCCCATGCCAGATAACAGCGCTCGAAACGGGATGTCAGCTCTTTCAAATCGTTAATACTACTCAAGACTCCCAGTTGGGGTAAAAAAACATTTCCACACTGTTTTGCAGCTTGGATGCATTTATCCTCCCATGAGTCCTTGGGATGGACAGGAGGAGTACCTTGACTTCTGGCAGCTGGCCAAAAAATGATACCATCACCTTGAAGTTCAACAGTCTTTTCAAATAGATAATTCCTACGCTTCGATTTCCCCCAACCAATAGCCAGTGTGACGCCATTATCATGAGAGGAGCTAGTGTTGACTTCTATTGCTTTGAGAATCGCACGCTTTTTCCCTGCTTCCACCAGCGAGAACAACCCAACTTTCCCGGCTCCGTCAATGAGTCGGACAGTATCTCCAGCCTCTGTACGAAGAACAGTTAAGAGATGACGCGCTTCAGGACCTTCGAGATACGCCAATCCATCCGGCTCGTTAGGCCATGCGGTAGAATCAAGGTAGAATGTATTAAGTCGTGCCATACTGATTTTAAATAAAAAAGGCCGGGAAGCCCCGGCCTGTTATAGCTAGAGTTCGTTTGCTATGAGGTCCTCGTAGGTCTCACGCTTTCGAGCAACGGAAACAGTGTCGCCATCAACAATCAGCTCACAAGCCCGAGGACGGGTATTGTAGTTGGATGCCATGGTGAATCCGTACGCACCAGCAGAGAAGAGCGCAATTCGTTCACCCTGTTCGACTGCAGGAAGCTCCCTGTCGCGAGCAAGAAAATCGCCGGATTCACAAATGGGACCAACGACATCATATTCCTTGGCATCTCGACCATTTTGCTCCACCTCGGCAATTCGGTGGTATGAACCGTAAAGGCTGGGACGGATAAGGTCGTTCATGGCGCCGTCAACTATGAGGAAGTTCTTGGTCGGGTTGGACTTGGTGTACACAACTTCTGTAACCATAATACCGGCATTACCGGCAATGACGCGACCTGGTTCCAAAATAACCTTGAGGGGAACATCTTTCAACCGGGCAGCCAAAGCTTCACCAAACTCAGTGGGGTGCGGTGGCTGTTCATCATCGTAGGAGATACCAAGCCCACCACCGAGATCAAGGTATTTGATCTCAAGTCCCATCTCCTTGAGCTTTTCATAGAACTTCAGCAACTTATCCAAAGCTTCAAGGAATGGATCAATATTCGTCAACTGGGAACCAATGTGGCAGTCCATACCTACAGGTTCGATATTATCGAGCTCCATAGCTATTTTATAAGCCTCCAATGAATGCTCAATATCCAAACCAAATTTGTTCTTTTTCATTCCCGTTGAAATGTACGGGTGCGTCTGCGGATCGACATCTGGATTAATGCGGATGCTTATGCGTGCTGTTTTACCCAGTTCACCAGCAACTTCATCAATCTTGTGCAGCTCGGCAAGGGATTCCACATTGAACATCAGGATGCCGGCTTCGAGCGCCTGACGTATTTCTTCCGCACGTTTGCCAACACCGGAATAGACGATTTTCTCGGCAGGGACTCCAGCCTTGAGAGCTCGGAACAACTCTCCGCCAGAAACAACATCCATACCTGCTCCCATATCAGCAAGAAGCTTGAGAACAGAAAGGTTGGAATTGGCTTTAACTGAGTAACATGTCAGGTGATCAAGCCCCTTGAAGGCAGAATCGAACGCCTCAAAATGACGTCTGAATGTTGCAGCAGAGTAGATATACAAAGGGGTTCCGTACGTTTCAGCAAGTTCAGTTACGCTGACTTCTTCGGCAAACAGTTTGCCATCACGGTAGTCAAAGTGATGCATTTGGACTCTCTCCTTCCCATTATGCAGTTATTAATGAGTAGTGATGTATACGTCTGTGTATACAATGGGACTGGTGGACAATTCGCTTTTCCCTGCTATGCGGAAGCGGTAATCATGCTCTGGCGACAGATTGCATAACCCCAGGCTTAATGTGTTGTTTTCCAAACTGAATTCAGCCTGACCGCGGACAAGATGTTTTGCCTTTCGCGGTACAAAAGGGCATTCCTCGCAGCCGCCTCCAGGGCCACCAACCTGCTCATAGAGAATACTTGCTCTATACAGGCGATGGACTGCGCCGGATACAGCAACGGTAACCGCGAGACATTCATCCGTTCGAGTTGCAGACAGTAATTCAAGTGAAAACCTATCTTCGCTTTTTATCGCACTAGGCCATTCTTTTTTACCAAGGGCGCACCCTGTAAAAAAGATGGTTACAACGAGCAGAAGGCAGGGCAGTTTGATCTTTCTCATATATCACCCTTTAATCATATCTTTCCACTGGTTCAACAGCATCAAGGCCTGAATGGGAGTCATGCCGTCGACGTCCAGCTCAGTCAATTGCGTGATGACAGGGTGTTCCACCAGTTCTTCCTTAATTTCAATCGGGGGAGCTCCAAAACCTGGTAATAAGGTTTGTGAAGCGCGTTCAACCGCCCCCTTGGATCGACTATCGTGCGATTTTTCTTCAAGTTTCGCAAGAATTTCTCTCGCACGGTCTACGACACCCCGAGGAACTCCGGCTAATTTGGCAACTTCGATACCATAACTTCTATCCGCGGGTCCGGGAACAAGTCGCCGTAAAAACACGATATCGCCTTTCCATTCCTTGACAGCTATATTGAGATTCCTCAATCCATCGATCTTACCTTCCAACGAAGTAAGCTCATGATAATGGGTGGCAAACAGGGTGCGGATTCCACCTCGAGCACGAGTCGAAAGTTCTTCTACGACAGCCCATGCGAGAGATAGTCCATCGTAGGTGCTTGTTCCACGTCCAATTTCGTCGAGTATAACCAAGCTTCGCTTGGTTGCCTGACGCAGAATACGTGCTGTTTCTGTCATTTCAACCATAAAGGTTGAATGACCCTGGGCAAGGTTGTCAGAAGCGCCGACTCGGGAGAAAACTCTATCAGCTACCCCTAAACGGGCAAATTTTGCAGGAACAAAGGATCCTATCTGGGCCATGATCGTTAAAATGGCAACCTGGCGCAGTACTGTCGATTTACCAGCCATGTTGGGGCCAGTGATGAGAAGAATACGTCGTTGCGGATCCATTTTCAGATCGCCGGGAATATAGTTGGCTCTTCCCATGGCATCTTCAACAACTGGATGGCGACCGGCTTCGATCTCAATCTCCATCCCATCATGGACATCTGGACTGCACCATTCATTGATTCGCGCAGCCTCTGCCAAGCCTTGCCAGTAGTCCAAGGAGGCTATGACGTCCGCCATAAAAAGGAAACGGCTGCGCACAGCAGACAACTGCTCGCGAAGCACCTGGAAGAGCTTATATTCGAGTACCTTTCTCTCCTCAGAGGCCGATACTATTTTGTCTTCAAGTTCTTTGAGGTCAGGCGTGATGTATCGCTCACTGTTAACCAGTGTTTGCCGCCTGATGAAATGATCTGGCACCTGGCCCTTGAAAGCCTTGGAGACCTCGAAGTAGTAGCCAAATACCTTGTTGAACCCTAATTTCAGTTTAGGGATGTCGTTTGCTGCCACTTCTTTTTCGTGCAGCTTCTTCAAGAGGTCTTCCCCGTGTTCATTCAAGTCAATCAACTCATCAAGTTGACTGTCGTATCCCTTTTTAAACAAGCCGCCATCAGTAATGACAGGGGGAGGGGAGTCCACAAGAGAAGAATCAAGTAGTGATGCGATATCATCCATGGCATCCCACTTTTTCGCGATGCTATTCAACTCTTTGGCACTGGTAAAATCTTCATTTGTGAGGAGAGCGTGCAGACGTGGGAGCATTCTAAGGCTTTGCCTTAACGAAATGAAATCTTTAGGATTTGCCCTTCCCAAGAAAATACGGGTCGATAACCGTTCCAGGTCATATACAGAGTCAAGAGCACTTCGAAGATCAGCCCTAAGAGGGTCTCGATCGAAGAGATATCGTACGCATTCGAGATTTTTTTGAATGGGATTGATGTCTCTCCAAGGCTGGCGCAATCGCGCTTCCAGCAGGCGCCCACCCATTGGAGTCATTGTTCTGTCGAGCACTTTCCACAAAGTGCCAGTCCCACTTTTTCCATCGAGGCGTTTGAAAATTTCCAGATTGCGCTCTGTAACTTCATCCAGAAGGAGATGCTTGCCAAGATTAAGAGGCTTGAATTCGCCAATATGACCCAGTTGGCTCTTCTGCGTATTCTCGGCATACGTCAACAAAGCTCCGCATGCTCGAACCAACTCAGGCTTGTCACCAAGATCAAGGATATCAAGGTCAACGGTGCCTTGAACTTCTTTAACCTTGTTTGTCGATGATGATAAATCGAAGTAGGCGGCAGGAGCAACCGGGGTAACCTGGCCGCTCAATTCATTATACTGTGGCGGAACACTGGCTCCTTGAGGCAACAGGAGTTCACTCGGATCTATTTTGACGAGCCACTGCCATAATTCTGGTTCTTTTTTGCTCGAAAACCCAGACCATTGCCCGGTGGAAAAGTCCAACCAGGCCACACCGCCGCATCCTTTTTTCGAGTCCCAGTATAGTGAGCCAAGGTAGTTATTAGCCTTGGATTTGAGGTTGGAATCCTCAACAACCGTCCCAGGGGTTAGAACACGAGTAACATCCCGCTTTACCAATCCCTTGGCTTCCTTGGGATCTTCTACTTGATCGCAGATGGCAATTTTGTACCCTTTTTCAAGCAACTGGCTCAAATAAGGTTCGACAGCATGATGGGGCATGCCACACATAGGGATCGGTGTTTCGTCATTTGGATTGCGACTGGTCAATGCAATCTGGACGGCACGAGCCACTATTTCGGCATCTTCAAAAAATAATTCGTAAAAATCGCCCATGCGAAAAAACAGCAGACTACCCGGGTAGTCCTCCTTGAACCGGAGGTACTGCTCGAGCATGGGAGTGAGCTTTCTTTTTGCCACGTGATAAACTATCTAATTGTTTTATTGGGAAAAGTCAGTTCTATACGCAATAGAGTGCCAACTGCGACATCTGGGACAGTTGAAAAAGATTTGATCTCGCTTGAGACCGCAGCGACGACAATAAAACCGTCGAACATTTCTGGCATGTCCCATGAAGAAGTCCAACTGCTCTTTGAAGAAGGGCGTCAAAGTTTGATCAACTTTGGACAGTTCAAACAGTTCAAGGCGCGCCAGCCAGAAGCCGGGCTGGAGAACGAGTGCTTTTTCAAGCCAATCTTTAGCCTCTTCACGTTTACCAACTCGCAGGAAAAATACAGCACCGTAATAAAGGAGAAGTACATCCGGCTCCTGCCCCTCAAGGGTTGATGCCACTACAGTGGCCACATCTTTGTCAGGGGCTGCGCGTTCCCACTCAGTGTGATCAGCCAAAGGCTGACTGATACTCTTTTCGGCTCGGTTCATTTCTTGAACCAATCCTTCAAGAAGTACGAATCTGAGCTCTGGAGCTACTTTGCTTAAAGCATCTTTTAAAATATCGCCAAGCCGACGAGTGTTTCCAGCCTTATATGCCTGGATAAGTTGCTCCAGCCACGCTTCAATAGCTCCAGGGTATGCTCGAATGGCATGCCGAAGCGATCTATGGGCCTGAGACTCTTTGCCCTCACTAAAATATTCTTTAGCCAAGCGTACGAGATTATTGGCTTGTGGCAAAGGAAGACCCAGCTTTCCATAAGCGTCGGCTGCTTTTTCGTACCCACCGCGCTCAGCGGCCAGACGTGCCATTTCACTCTGGATAGGTGCGGAATCGTAACCACTTGAAGAGGCATCCTCAAACGCCTTTTCTGCCCTGTCGAGAAATCCGCCGCGACGAAAGTCCCGACCAAGTTCAAAGAGGGCGCGGGCCTTGAATTTACGATCAAGGCCCGGCCGCACTATAAGACTATTTCTAATCTGAATGGCCCGTTCAATCTCCCCTTGGGAACGGTACAAGTTTCCAAGAGCAAGATAGATCTCTACAGCCTCTGGGTCGTTTTTAACAACCTGGCTGAGTTCTTCAATGGCTGCACGAGTATCCTGAGCCGGAAGCAGTTCCCCGCCTCCGGCCTCTCTGGCAGCCTTGACGTTTTCCTCGTAACCAGTGTTTTTTTTGCGACTGAAGATTTTCCAGGCCATCGGAACTACGCTGTTTCCTCTTCTTTCTTCTCTTCAACTGCAGCATATGGCTGGTCTTCGCTGATGGGCATGTTGCGAAGAGAGTTCAACTCCTGCTCGAGGCTGGCCATGCGGGTTTTGCATTCTTTCAGCTTGGAAGCAGAGCGGATTTTGTCTGCAGCAAAGTAAACCATGGTCAGCAAAGAGCCGGCCACGAAAGAAGCAAGAACGATCACGCCGAAGGGCAGGGGAATGGAATGGAGTGTCAATGCGTAGGGAATTTCAAGCTTGAACTGGAAAGCCTGAAGAAGAACGTCGTTGTTCTGCGAAAAGAACAGAATGGAGAAGACGAACAGAAACAGTAAAAATAACACTTTGATAAAACGCATGAAACAAACTCCTTAAGATGTGATTTCATCAAACAGCGGTTTGAGCCTGCTGTAGGTTGAAGACAGATGTTCCGGAATGACGGAAGTTTCTCCGAAAACCGCCATAAACGAAGCGTCTCCGTTCCACCGAGGAACGATCTGAAAATGCAGATGTTGCGCAATTCCTGCACCTGCAGCTTCTCCCAAGTTCAACCCCATATTGATTCCTTGAGGCGAAAACGCTTTTTCCAAAATAGATGTACAATGTCTAAGCCACAACATGCAATCATTGGATTCTTCCAAAGACAAATCCGTGAGATTGCTGACATGACGGTACGGGGTCACCATAAGATGACCATTATTATAAGGAAATTTGTTCATGATGACAAAACAGTGTTCTCCACGTGCAAGAACATATCTTTCCTCATCTTCCGATGTATCACTCGGAATACAAAAAACGCACTCGTCAGGCTTAGGCCCCAGTATATAGTCAAGACGCCATGGCGCCCATAAGACATCCATTTTTTCAATCCATTTTCAATTCAGAAATAAACTCAATACCGTAGCTATGCGGCACCACGCCATCAACAGCCTGATTTTTCTACACGGCTTGTGCAATCAGGGCAAGTCTGAAACATTCATCAGGTCTCACTTTCATCATTATTATTATCAAGATCGATACTCAAACGTTTGGCGAGCTTGAGTTGTTGCTTCTTTGTATCCGCTCTGCCGTCTATCTTGGCTTCCATGAGTTTTGTTAGAATTTTAGTGTAAATAGGGCCAGGTTCGATACCCAACTCTCTAAGATCATTGCCCGTAACTTCAATTTTAGTATAGCGAAGCCCGGAAAGATACTGAGAGATGTTTCTCCGAATATACTCCTTCCTGCTGCGCGCCATAAGAAAAAGCACGCCTTCAATAGGAATGGGATGCAGTATGAAATAGAGCTTGCTGAGTTTGGATTTTCCTTCTTTCCACCCCATAAGTTTCATGAGCGCCTCACCAATCATGTCCCGAAGAACTAAGAACTCTCGTTCTTCTCGTTTAGTGAAGTGCAAACGCTCGGTAACCTGTGGAACCTGCTCCCGTTTTACCCCCATTGTTATACCCAGAATAAAAACCTTCCAAGGCTCAGCTTTGGGTTCAAGGTAGAGTAATTTGTACCAATTATATACCTTAACCAACTCAATAAGAACCTGAATCCGGTCTTTCGTAAGTTCAAGTAAAGGATGAATGGCTTTCATGATGCCGAGTTCCTGCATCCGATTTAAGCATGAGAGAGGATCTTGTTCATTCATTATCCACTGAAGCTCATGCATCACTCGCGTTCCAGACAACTTGCTAAACAATTCCAATTGAATGGCATTTTTTATCAGACGCATGGTCTGACCACCAATCTGAAAGCCAAAACGACGCTCAAATCGGATTGCGCGAAGGATGCGGGTCGGGTCCTCCACAAAGCTCAAAGAGTGGAGTACGCGGATTGTCTTATTACGAATGTCACGCTCAGCGCCAAAGAAGTCGACCAACTGACCAAAACGACCGGGATTGAGTCGCAAAGCCAGCGCGTTGATCGTAAAGTCACGCCGGTACAAATCCATTTTGATTGAGGACAGTTCTACGGTCGGGAGAGCAGCAGGGTACTCATAGTATTCCAGTCTTGCCGTGGCTACATCAACACGCTGCCCATCATCCAGTATCGCTACAGCGGTCTTGAATTTGGTATGTGCCTTGACTCTTCCGCCAAGCTCATCAACGAGTTTTTTCGCAAATTCGATACCGTCTCCCTCGACGACGAGGTCAAGATCAAGATTTGGCCGTCCAAGCAGGATGTCGCGGACAAACCCGCCCACAGCGTAGACTTCGGTGTCCATTTCGCTGGCGAGCTTTCCTGCCACTTTGAGGAGGTCAATCATGGATTGCGGCAATCTGTTGTTGACCGTAGAAGCTATATTTCGCTCTCGGCGACGCTCTGGCAACAATGATTTTGGAATTCGTGCCGGTTCTTCGATAAGCATGTGTGTCAAATCAGTTCTGGTGATGACACCAACAATATCTTCTCCATTGACGACGGGGAGCATGCGCTGTCTGTGGCTCAGGATGATTTCCATAACATTATAGAGACCAGTATCAACATTCACAGTCTCAAATTTACGTGTCATGTACTCACTTAAAGCCATGTCACCAAGTCCATGCGAAACCGCCTTGTCCGCAGTCACATGCCCCATGATTCCAACGCATTTCATAGTATCTTTTTGAACTACAGGAACATCTTTGAGGCCATACCGTGTCATGACCTCAACAGCGTCACTGAGAGATTTGTCATCTTCAATAGTGACAGGCGGACTGGACATAAGACCCTTAACCACGATCTGGGGGTTGATCTGAGAGTAGAGGTGAACAAACAGATCATCACGAACTTCAGCAAGAGTTTTGTCTTTAATTGTAGCAGAAGCTGCTGCCGCATGACCGCCGCCTCCCATTGCAGCACATATGGCACCAACGTTTACGTCGGCGTTCTTGGAACGTGCAATGACATGAATACGATCTCCCATTCGCCCTAATGCATAGACAACCTGTATGTCTTCCATATCCATGAGTTTATGAACAAGAAGAGCGAAATCAGGCACAAATTTATCCGTTGATATCTCAGTAAAGACAATATCAATGCCATGGATGTCATGGTTTGTTGCATTTTGGAGCAGTTCACCCAGGTTGGTGATCTGTTCGGCAGAAAGCTCATGCGACAAAAGGTCTTTAATGACCTCGATGTCCATCCCAAACCCTTTTAACCATCCAGCTGCCTGAAAATCTTCCGGGGTGGTTGTGTTGAACCCGAATGATCCAGTATCTTCGTAAATCCCCAAGCCTAGGAGAGTTGCCTCTTCAGAGGTCAATTCAGTGCCATTCTCCATCAGCATGTGAGATATTATGGTAGTTGTTGATCCCCAATTTTTATGAATGCATTGCTCTGCTTCAAGGTCATCATCCGTATCTGGGTGATGATCAAAGAGGTGGATACGAAGACCTGGATTATCCAAGAGTGGGGCGACATGTGAAATTCGCCCTCTCTGTCTCGTGTCACATACAACCAGTAACTCCACAGACTCAGGCTCAATGTCCTTGAATGATTTGAAGTTAAACAAATAGGTTGTGCTTTGAATGAAAAAATTCCGAAGATTTTTTTCCTGACTGCCTGGAAAAACCAAAGTTGCATCAGGGTACAGCTTGCTGGCCGCAACCATGCTGGCCAACGCGTCAAAATCGGAATTGGCGTGAGCTGTGATAACTGTTTTAGTTCGTATTTTGGGTTTCTTTTGCTGCTGTGACATGCTTTTTACTTCACTCCACTACATACCCGAGCGAGGATGGTATTTATTATGTATCGATTTAAGACGTTGTGATTGAATGTGTGTGTAGATTTCCGTAGCAGAAATATCCGCATGTCCCAACAAAAGCTGAACAGTTCTGAGGTCTGCGCCACCTTCCAGCAGGTGAGTTGCAAAAGAATGCCGGAAAGAATGCGGAGAAATGCTTCGTTTAATTCCCGCCTGTGCTGCGTACTTCTTAATGAGCTTCCACACGCCCTGTCTGGAGAGTCCTTTACCTGATCTGTTCAGGAACATGAAATCGGATTGCGGCTTAAATAAAGGACGTGTTGCTTCAATATAGGTACTCAGGATTTCTTGAGCTGTATAATGTATCGGAACAAGACGTTCTTTCGATCCTTTACCGAAAACTCTCAGTATCCCTGTCTGGGGATCAAAGTCGAGAACCTTAATACTGATAAGCTCAGAAACCCTGAGACCTGCAGCGTACAGTAGCTCCAGCATGGCTACATCACGTATGCCAAGCTTGGAGTCAGTGTTCGGTTGCTTCAAAAAACGAGATATTTCATCTCGTGATAAAAATTCTGGAAGCTTTTTAGGTAGTTTAGGATTCTCCAAAAGCTGCCCAGGGTCTTCTTTGAACCACTTTTCCTCGACAGCGAAAGTAAAAAAGCCGCGCAGAGAGGACAAGTGTCGGGCCAAGGAACGACTTTTCAGCCCTTTGGCCCGTAACTGGGTGAGATAGAGAAACAAGACCTTGTCGTCCAAATCTTCAAGACGAAATGATTTATCATTTAAAAACGACAGAAGGGAAGTCAGGTCCTGAGAATAGCACGCTAAACTATTCTCAGAGAGTCCTTTTTCTATGAGCACGTACTCTAGATACCTATCCACCCATCGGTGAGTTGGCAGAGAAGGGGAGACTTGTTCTTTTTTACTCATTTTTATTACGTCGACCTTTTGATTGATATCCAAAACGAATTAGACAAGATAGTAATATCATGTTCATGTTATCAATCAAAATTTTGACCGGCTTGGTAAGAGCTATCAAGCCACAGCCCAAAGAGCAACGCCGCATTGACAGGTAGTCTGTGCATATTTATTAAATTGCTCATCAGTTTTTTATAAGGAGAGCCTCAAAGATGTCAGATTTCAAACTTGCAGATCGTTTGTCGACCCTTCCCCCATATCTTTTTGCAGCCATTGATAAAGCTAAAGCTGAAGTTGCAGCTCAAGGTATGGATATCATCAGTCTTGGCATTGGTGATCCGGATCTTCCGACACCAGAGTTCATCATCGATGCTCTGCACGAAGGAGCCAAAAAGCCGGTAAACCACCAGTATCCTTCATATGTAGGCATGCTGGCTTACCGTCAGGCCGTAGCAGACTGGTACAAGGAACGTTTTAATGTTGATCTTGATGCAGAAACCGAAGTTGTGTCTCTGATTGGCTCCAAAGAGGGCATTGCCCACTTCCCACTGGCATACATCAATCCCGGTGACCTTGCACTGGTCGCGACTCCCAACTACCCGGTATATGGAATCGCTACCAGCTTTGCCGGTGGAGAAGTCGAATATCTGCCTTTGCTGGAAGAGAATGACTTCCTCGTGGATTTGGACGCTGTTTCCAATGACACCTGGGCTAAAGCAAAAATGATTTTCGTCTGTTACCCCAATAACCCCACAGCTGCGACCGCTACCAAGGAATTCTATGAGCGCCTCATTGAAAAGGCCAAAGAATTCAACGTAATCGTCGTATCTGACGCTGCTTATACTGAAATTTACTACGATCCAACCAACAAACCCATCTCCATTTTGGAATGCGAAGGCGCCAAGGACGTGTGCATTGAGTTCCATTCACTGTCCAAGACGTACAACATGACAGGCTGGCGTGTTGGAATGGCCGTCGGCAACAAAGACCTCGTTGCCGGCCTTGGCAAGATCAAGGAAAACGTCGACTCTGGCATTTTCCAGGCTGTCCAGGAAGCTGGTATCGCAGCACTCAAGGAAGGGGAGCCTTACGCAGAGAAGTTCCGCGCCATCTACAAAGAGCGCCGTGACGTTGTTTCCGCAGCTCTTACAAAGGCTGGAATCAAGCATCGTATCCCTGAAGCATCATTTTACTTGTGGTGTAATACACCAAAAGGCTTCACTTCTTCCGAATTTGTCACTAATGTCCTCAAGCAAACAGGTGTCGTGCTGACACCCGGGCAAGGTTTCGGAACACCCGGCGAAGGGTATTTCCGCATTTCCCTTACCGTCAACAATGAAAGACTTGAGGAGGCAGTATCCAGGATATCGAAACTGTAATCTGCTACGTCAGCCTCGGCTCCAATCAAGGTGAGCCTGAGGAAAATCTCAACTATGCGCTGACGTTGCTTGAAACATATGGTGATGAAATATCTCTGAAAGCTTTTTCGAACACCTACCTGACAGAACCGCAGGGTGAAATTAAAGATCAACCTTGGTTCACTAATCAGGTAATTAAGCTCGAAATAGATGCTGAGATATGGGCTCCTTCCGGCTTCTTGTCCACATGCACTGCCATTGAAGCTCAAATGGGAAGGGAACGACAAGAACCAGGCGGACCTCGCCCCATCGACATGGACATCATTGCCTGGGGTGATATGGTCATGGAAAGTGATTTTCTCACTTTGCCACATCCAAGGGCCAAGGACAGGGCTTTTGTACTTGTTCCTCTGAAGGAAATTGAGCCTAATTACGTCTTCCCGGATGGAACAACCATCGATGAAGCACTCAATAGCATTGAGTACACCATTGAAGGCAACAAGATCTGGCAAGACTAACGTTTCATAGACGGAGCGCTTCATGCTGAAATTCATCGTTATCGGCGTAGCACTGTTTCTTGTTTACAAGCTCTTCATAGGCGACAAGAAAAAGAAAGAAATGGATGAGAAGAAGGTCCAGAAGGACAAAGTTGCTTCTGGGGAGATGGTTAAAGATCCGATTTGCGGAACATATGTTGACCGAGAAGGATCAATACGAGTCAAAGAAGGGGAGAAAGTTCACACTTTTTGCTCTTATGAATGTCGTGATAAGTATCTGAAACAACTCAACGCGACAACGGTGAATGACGACGAGTAAAGTCTCTATACATATCTAGTTAAAGCCCTCAGCTACAATAGCTGAGGGCTTTTTTTATCCCAATAAACCTTTCATAAAACGAGCACAGGCAGCTAATAACGCATTTTTGGCTTACCGATGAATCAATGTTCATGAAAAATATTTTAAGGGCTTATTTAGAACATTTCGAGAGTTAGCATCTTATTACTCAAACCGAATTTTGCTGTCAGAATCTAACTTTAACTATTTTATGCATAAATAATAGGCACATAGACAGTTGTCTCATAATGTAAATTATGTAAACTTTTAACAAAGTGTGGCTGAAATCGTTTCAACAAATTTGCCCTTTCGTGTTTTCATGCCTCATCATTAGACACTGACTGAACGCTTACCGATTGTGTGTCATTGATGGATGCTTTGCTAACTGCTATGAAACGCATAGTCATTGATCCCAAACATCTTACCTCGACGATTCTATGAAAATTTATACACATCTACAGACAACATGTTTTGCAGTCATAGTTGCTTCATTGATTGCAGCTCCATCTATCGGATTGGCCGCCTCCAAAAAAAGCTACGAAGAATGGCTTCGTCAATATGGTGCGTGGGACCAATTAGATAAAGAATTTGCTCGGGAAAGCACTGGCGACTCTCCTGAAACACTGCTCAAACGAGCAAATGTCTACCTTAACCTCAACTCCCCTAAGCAAGCACTCGAAATATTGGAAATGAGCTCTGCATTCGAGGACAATACGCACGAAGCGCAAAGGCTTTGGCTTGGAGGTCAAGCACACAGAGCTATGGGTAATTTAACTAAAGCCGTGCTTTGGTTCACTCAATCCGCTGAACAGCTCAATGATCCCAAATCGATAAAACGTGCTTTCAAAGATGAAGATGACTTGGAATACATTTGGATGGATGTGTGGAAAAAGCTCTACTGGGCATATGGTGACAAGTATTCGATATCACAAGAGGTTCAACAAACTGCCCTGAAAAGAATCGCCAATGTGGGTGCACAAGTCTGGGATACTGAGTACTGGAAGCAAGCGCGCGAGCTACTGGGGCTTACGACTTCAGAAAAGAATCAGCCAGCCAAGAGCAATGATTCCAACCCAGAACCAATAATGCTTTCTGAGGTAGACAAGGAGCTCATAGTCAAATCCTTCAGTCTGATATCATTAGAAAAATTTGATGCAGCCCAAGCTGAAATCAATAAAATTGAACATCAAGCTGTACGATTTTTTTGGACTACCCTCATTACATCTATAGAAACTGGCCAAATGCCGAACGACCTCAGTCCACTGGAAGATGGTAATTATTTAAAGGCAAATGCCTTCTGGCAGGGAAATATTGCCTCTGTTGTATCTCAGGGCAAATCAGCATGGGTTTTAGGCAATCCAGATTCTGCCCCGTGGACTCGATTCAGAAACAACTTATTGGGAATGCCTGCTGATGAGGCCATCGTAGCCATAGATAAAGAACTCGATTCCATGCTTATCTCCAAAGAGTACTCGTCCTTGCTCAAAAGCGTTAAGCTCGCTCTCTCTTTATCGAATGGTAACCTCTCGCTTGCATCCTCCACATGGGAGTCTGTAGACAAAAATGAACTTCCCCTTTCACTGCTTTTTGCCGGTACGCTGTCCTTTAATAAAGACTTTAACAACGCACTCCCTGATAGCATAACGAGCAACGATCAGCTTCGATCTGTATTCACCACGTTGGCTGAATCCACAGGCCATGCTTCACTTAAGAGTGAAGCACCCTTCTGGGTTGTCTCGCCTGACGAAAAACTACAAACACTTTCTGAAAAGACTTATCCTATGGATAAGCTGCTGCAACTCGCATATTGGAAAACACGTTTTCAGGATAAACCCACATTGGCACATGCCAAACGTGCAGCCTATCTATTCGACAATACATCCTTTGGGACTCAGGCAACTCTTTATCTTGCTGATCAAGCTGTAGAAATCAAAGATTTGCAGTTAGCAGCTTTTTATCTGAACAGAATTGACCAACAGACGCTGAGTGAAAATCAGAAAATGGAATGGTACGATGTAAAGATAAAAATTGAACTTGAATCTGGCCACAACGAGAAGGCTCTGAGAACGTATAACCTGATGACTGATTTACAGGCAGAGATTCCTGTGATGACAGTTTTGAGGATGTCACTGCTTTTTCAGCAGCTCCGAAAATATGAAGTTGCTCGAGAGCAATTACTCTCTCTTTGGAATAAGCGAGACACCCTGCCCTCTTCTTTGCAAGCTGAAACGCTATTTTGGTTAGGTGAGGGGGAACAAGGTTTGCGCAATGCGGAAAAGGCCCTGGATTATTACCTCCTCTTAGCCTGGCAGTATCCACAAGAAAACATCTGGGCATTGACTGCGATGTATCGAGCATCGCTCATATATGAAAAACGTGGGAAATATGAAACGGCCAAGCGCCTTCTGACGACAGTTGTCAAGCGTGCCGACCGCAAAGAGCAGCGAGAAGCAGCTAAAGCTCGCATTAATGCTATCGACAATAAAATGGGGAAATCATCGAAAAACGAGGCGAGCACTCTTAAATATCCATTCTAAAATAAAAGCCGGCTCAACAAATTTTGGGCCGGCTTTAAATAAACCAAACACTATAGACTATGATTATTTTTACGGATATACACCTCGTTGAGGTGCATAATGAACGAAAATAAGTAGGGGCTGTACCAGATAACTCCTTTGGGTTATCGGTATGGCAATGCGAAAAAGTCGTTTGAGCAAGGACAAGCAGCTTCGTTTAATCGAACATTTTGTGGCTGGCACGACAGCTCGTTGCGCTGCCGATCTGGTTGGTGTGAACGTCAAAACAGCCGCCTATTACTTTCACCGGCTCCGGGAAATCATAGCGGTAGAAGAGTCCTGTGAAGGGATGGATTTTGGCGAATTTGAGGTCGATGAGAGCTACTTCGGTGGCAAGCGAAAGGGCAAAAGAGGACGTGGGGCGGCTGGTAAGGTTCCTGTTTTTGGAATCCTTAAAAGGGGCGGGAAGGTCTATACACAGGTGATTCCTGATGCGAAAGGTAAAACCTTGCTTCCCATTATTCAGGAAAGAATCCAGCCAGACAGTGTGGTTTACTCGGACTGCTGGTATGGCTACAATGTCCTTGATGTGTCAGCGTTCAAACACTTCCGAATCAACCACTCGAAGCTGTTTGCAGATAGCCACAACCACATCAATGGAATCGAGAATTTTTGGAACCAGGCCAAACGCCATATGAGGAAATTCAACGGCATTCCAACCAAGCATTTTTCTCTGTTTTTAAAGGAATGCGAGTGGCGTTTTAATAACAGCAATCCGCGAAGCCAGTTTAAACAACTGAAACAGTGGGTTAGAAGACATATGGGCTAGTTATCTGGTACAGCCCCAATAAGTATTGTAATCGCTGTGGAGAACCTATCCAAGATTCTGGAAGCCTATGTGGCGAGTGCGGCCACTTGCTTTGTAAAGACTGTACATATGAACTGAGTGTGAGCATGGGGCAATACTGTCCTGGATGTCACTCTGTTATACCTATGGATGGAGATGAAGAGATTCATCCGAGTAGTTAATAAACAACCACTTCTTTATATTTCAATTTCACCAACCAACTTAGTTGCTCAGCCTTTTTGTCACTTCTTAGCTGCCACAAATAAAAAAGGGAGCCACCATGATGGCTCCCTTGATGCTTACAATTACAGGGTGCTACTTTTTACCGCCGCCCTTTCCTTTGCCGCCACCCTTTCCATTGCCACCGGCATTACTGCCACCAGCCTTTCCAGAGCTCTTAGAGCTCTTGTCTGACTGAGCGTTTCCATTGTTACCACGGGAACCGCCTGGAGTTTTGGCTCTGCCGGTTTTCACATCACGCTTGGTAGAGCGAGACTTGGCCATGGACTTATTCATGCTCTTATTATTCTTTTGAGCACGAGCCTGCGTCTGCTTTTCCTTCTGCTTCATGTGGCCGAGTCCAAGAACACTCGGATGGACGCCCAGTTCATGAGCTATTTCACCCCAGCCCATACCAGACTCACGCATTGAAGAGATTTCACTTGTATCGACAGATGCAGCATTGGCGATTGTTTGGTCAGCCTCCTCCTGGACGCTCTCCAGGTTGGCTACGGCTGCATCCAGTGCTTCTTGGGCAGCAGCCTGCTCTTCTTCAGTTGCATCTTCAGGGAGGCCATCAAGAGCTTCCTGAGCTTCAGTTACAGATTGCTCAGCCTCTGCAACGTCGGCTTCAGCCGCGTCAATTGCGGCCTGGTTTTCTTCTGCAGAAGCTTCGGCAGCTGCTGCTGCAAGATTTTCTGCCTTGGCAGCCTGAGCAGGGTTAGCAAATGAAGATTCTTCTCCAGTATCTTCACCCTCTTCCCCTTCTGTAGTCTCACCAGTACCCGGATCTGCTGGATCAGTCACTTGTGTGTCATCACCGACAGTCCCATCATCCGTTTGCGCGGAAGCAGATGGTACAATTATCAGACCTGCCAAAAGCAGGCAGCTCACCATGTATGTAACTTTTTTTATAATGTTCATCGAGTGTACCTCACTCTCATCACTTAACTACTGTGATGAATTGTACTGATTGATCTACAGTCTGCGACTTCCCATCAACCGTTATTATTTCTGACGAACCAAACCAACTCAAAGGCAGTCTTTTTTCTGAAGGAGCAGGATGACCATTTACAAGGTAATCACGAACTGCTTCTGAACGTGCTTTTGCCAATGACTTATTACCTTTAACATAAGTGACGATGTGCAGAGCCAGTTTGTCGTTGGTATTCATCATGGTTTTCAGCACTTGTAGCGAGTTCTTGCTTTCCGCTTTCAGATCAACACTCCCCTCTTCAAAATTAATGCTTCGCAAAGGAACATTGCGCTCCCCGATGATGAAGTTCCGGTAGGTAAAATCACCAAGTACATTTAAACTTTGTGTAGCCTGAATAGCCAGACTTCCGTCCGGATAATACTCAAGGAACTTCTTCCAGGACTTCTTTGCCTCTACGCTTTTTCCCAGCTTGTTAAGGACTAACCCTTCATTGAAAAGCGCTTCAGGATTATAAGGATCAATTTGAATCACCTTACGGTAACGAATAAGAGCTTGTTCCCATTTGCCTTTATCAAGGTAGCTATGTCCTAGATAGAGATTTGCTGAAACGTGATTTGGGTCAAGTGATATGGCTTTCTGGTACGCAGCACGCTCTTGCGGATAGTCAGCAAGCGCCCAATGGGCCACACCCTGCCAAAAAACATAGTCGGCGTTATCTGAATCCAAAGCCACAGCCTTATCCAAAAACTGCAATCCCTGGGCGGGTTTGTTCATCCCCAGATAATACCTGCCGATAAAGTATGCAGCAGAGGCATCATCCGGGTTTTCCTGAAGTTGCTCTCCCAAGACTTCAATGCCTTCAGCATATTTTTCCTGGTTGAGATAGTACGGTCCAACAACTTTAGAGCATCCTGTCAAAAAAAGAGCTCCCAGTACCATTGCCGATAATAAAACGCGTTTCACAGACCGACTCCATTTTCTATCTGTAGTTGTCGCTCTTATTTTAATATACGAAGCCAACAACCAACAGGTCACATTTTTTAATACATCCATCCGTTATTTGCTTTGCCCTCGCATGTTGCGAAGAGTAAAGCCAAGTAAAGATGCCACATCATTGGGGCTACCTGAATTTTGAAGCCCTTTGATCGCCGCATCTTTGATTGCGAGATCGGAGATTCCCCTTTCTCTGGCAACAATAACAACCCGTATAAAGTAACGCCAGGACGGGGGTATTTGGGAAGCAATAGAGTATGAATCTACAATATCATTCACATACGATTGATTAAATCCATATTGAACCAGATATGAAGCCATTTCCAACCCTATTGAAAATCGTGGTGCCTGAAGATCTTTGTGGCGATCAATGAAAGTCGAGAAAAACTCACCAGAGACACCATTAACCAGGCCATCCCCTACAATTGTTAATAATTCAGGATCATCGTTATCTGTTCCAGCCTCAAGAATACTTTGCGCTTCAATATATTTTAAACGCATCCGATCCATCACAACCACGATTTTTGAAGGGTGCACCTGCTTGCTCAACCCCTCAGTCAACTTCAACTCAAAAGGCCTTACAGGTAATCCATGGTTGCAGGCGTTAATTAGGGAAGCAAGCAAAGCTACCTTGTACTGTTCTTCTACTTCTGCATGTCCCTCGGATAATTTCAACTGCTCTATCAGATAGGGGGAAATACCACATTCCAAAGCTTTTTCAGTTACTTCTCCAACCCATACATCGTCTGCCAATGCCAAGTTGGCAGGCATAAGGATGGAAAGCGAAAAGAATATCAATTTAAAGATGTTGCTCATTACTATCACTTACAAGAATCATAGAATTTCGATTGCCGAACCCGTCATCACGAATCATTGGGGCACGTGGATCAAGCTGAATTTTCTTTCCATCAATAAGGAAGCTGTACTCGTGATTACCGGGAGGTAACGATGATTCAAGAATCCAATAGCCAGCTTCCGCATCGTATCGCATGGACCCCCCTTCTGGTTTCCAATTATTGAATGAGCCAATAACAGAAACAGATCGAGCCTCCTTGGCTGGATCATTCATGATGAAACGTATGGCCGAAGACTGATCATTTTTTGTACTATCTGCTCCCCAAATAAAACCAACCATAATTAGTATGACAGCAGCAGTTAAGCCTCCGGCTACTTTGGCAGGACTGAAGGAAACCGATACAGGGTTGGTAAACCAACTTAATAGCTTCCGCCAAAAAGGAACCTTTTTCGGGGCCAGCTGCTGCATGACAGAACGGGTAAAATCAATTGGTGGCTCGGATTCTGGCACTGACTTGATATAGTTTATTAATTCTGAATCATGAATATGATCATTGTGCTTATTGCTCATCATTATCCTCCATCAGGCTGTCCTTTACCATGTCTAACCCTCTGCGAACTCGCATTTTGGCACCGCTCAAACTAATCTCAAGTGTTGAAGCTACTTCTTTGAATGAGAAGCCATACTTAAACCTAAGGATTAACGCCTCCCTGTACTTGTGACCCAATCCCATAATTGTATCGAATGCCTTTGCGCCATCAAGCTGCTTGTCTGTTTGAGACTGACTAGTGCTGTCATCCGGGTGATAATTTATATCCATAGACTCAGGCACAATGACTTTTTGCTCTCTTCCTCTTTTACGAATCCAATCTCGTGCAATATTGAGAGCCAATGTATAGAGCCATGGGAAGAATCGCTTACTTTTATCAAATGATTCAAGCTTACCATATGCCTTGATGAATGCTTCCTGAGCAAGGTCTGAAGCCTCATCTGCATTTCCCGTGTACCGAAGCATTAGACTGTAAATAGCTCGCTGATGTTCGCGCACGAGTACACCAAAAGGGTCAGGATCCCCTTTTAGTACCTTGTTGATTATATCTTTTTCCCGATCCGAATTCATGAATCGATCTGCTTAGTGCTCATGGTTCTATTTAATTATACGAACCAGAAGAAAAATAGGTCACATTTTTCATGCAGACATTACTTAATGCTTGGAGGCTGGTTCTCGACTTTTAGCACAGCGATGGTCATATCATCCTTCTGTGGCGATACTCCACGGAAGTCTACAAGTTGACCTTTCAATTTTTCAATGATTTCCTCTGCGCCCAGTCCTGCATTCTCTCTTATGAAGGCCACCAGACGTTCTTTCCCAAATAACTCACCATTCTCTGTGTAAAGTCCCCTTTCATAGGGCCAGTTAACGGTAGAGACTCCCGGCAGTTTTCGGGGGGTTGCCCAGAGGGTAGGGGGTACCCCCTGCCCTTTGGGCAGCAAAATTTATCGGCGACATATTCCCCAGGGATTCATGAGGACGTTCCTCGTTGTACTCACGGATAAAGTCCTCCGTAATGGCCCGAACTTCGCTCAGGCTGTTGAACACGTACAAATCAAGCACTTCTTCTCTGTAGGTTCGGTTGAACCGCTCGATGTATGAGTTCTGGGTGGGTTTGCCAGGCTGAATGAACTCCAGATTCACGCCATGCGATTCGGCCCAGGCCGCCATGACAGTCCCCGAGAACTCTGGACCATTGTCCATTCGCAACCTCTCGGGATAGCCGCCACGCTCTTCGGCTACCCGATCCAGCACCCTTACCACTCGTCCTGCTGGCATATTGGTATCGATCTCCACGGCCAAGGCCTCACGGTTGTAATCATCTACAGCGTTGAAAGTCCTGAAGACGCGACCGCTGTAAAGCGTGTCCCGCATGAAATCTATCGACCAGCAATAGTTTGGCGCAAGCGGTTGGGCCACTGCCGTCCGAGAGGCTTGCGGAAGCCGCTTCTTGGCCTTGCGCTTCAGGTTCATTTTCAAGAGGCAGTAAACCCTCCAGACCTTCTTGTGGTTCCAGGGCTTGTCCTGCTGTCGAAGGACGTTGAAAAGCTTACTGAAGCCCCATGTAGGCTTTTTCTCGGCCAGTTCAGTCAAGGCTGCGATGACATCGCTGTCGTCCCGCGGATGCGGCTTGTAGGCGTAGTAGCTCCTACTGATGCCCATGGCCGCGCATGCCTTGCGCAAGCTCAACTCAAACGCGTTGACCATGTGCATGACAAATTCCTTGCGTTGAACTGGCCTCAGAGTTTTTTTTCGATCACATCCTTGAGCGCCATGTTTTCCAGGCTGAGGTCGGCGAACATCTGCTTGAGCTTACGGTTCTCCGTTTCGAGATCCTTCATCCGTTGGATATCGGATGCCTCCATGCCGCCATACTTTGACTTCCACTTGTAGTACGTGGCGCTGCTCACGCCGTGCTCGCGGCAGACATCGACGACAGTTCGTCCGCCTTCCACTGCCTTCAGGATCTTGACGATCTGGTACTCGCTGAACTTCGATTTACGCATGCAAAACTCCTGTCCCATTTTGGGCCAGAAGTCTCTACTTGGCAATGGACCTACTTTACGGGGACTTTACATCTGAAGTGGATTCCCAAATGCCGTCTGTGCCTATAATGATGATTTGCCCAGGCTTAAAACCACTGATTGCACCAGATTCATAGTCTCCACCAGAGAGAACTCCCAGTGGCAGCCCCTGACCAGTCAGTTCATCAAATTGATCGGTTTGAGGATCATAGAGTAATGCCGGATCATGTCCTGCACGCACCCAGTTGGCTGAACCATCTTCAAACAACTCAAGGGCAAACAACGTCATAAATCGCCCGGTTTCATCCAAATCTTCAGCCATGAGATCGTTAACGGCCGTTACAGCCTCTGCGAGAGGTTTGCCGCTCGTTATCTGGCTCCGTAAATAGGCACGAGCCGAAGCCATCATCAGTGCAGCCTGAAAACCATGACCGCTGACATCTCCAACTCCAACAACCAATGACTTGGTCCCATTCATGGTACGGGGTATGAACCCATAATAGTCGCCACCGGTTTCATCGCAGTACGAACTTGAAGCTGCAATATCCAAAGAGAAAAATGTGGGATTTTCTGAGGGAAGCAAGTTCTGTTGAACCTCTTGGGCAACCTCAAGATGATTCTTCATTGCCACACGTTCCTGGAGCTCGGGAACCATCTTGTTTACTGCGGCTGCAAGTTGGCCAATCTCATCAGAAGATCGAACTTGTGCTCTGACCAAAAAATTTCCTTTGGCAACACTCTTAACTGTATCAACGAGAATACTGATATTTTGAGTAAACAGTTTTGCAAGCAGCATGGAAATCAAAACGACGAAAATAGCGACACCGAAGACTATTAAACTAATTTTTCCATTATGCTCATCTACCTGAGAAACAACATATTCTCGTGCAGTCTGGGCCTCACTGACAATATCCTGCCTAGGAACCACCAATAATAAAGAAAGCCCATTCTCCTGAATAGGAGCATAAGCCCAAAGAGCGTCCCCTGAACTGTCAGGCATTCCGACGACACCGGCTCTTCCCTTTTCAATATTATTTACCATTATAGAGTACTGTTCCATATCGGTAGGATTGAGCCATTGCTCGCGATCAGACATCTGCCAATGCCGCATCTCATCACTTTGAGCTAATTGTTGAGCAACAATACGTAAGCTGTTGTTTTGTTGGCTTTGATTAGCAGCCGGACGAACCAAATACGACTGAAAGCCTTCTGAGTACATCTGCACATGGGAGTTCTTGTGCAAAACTGCGTCTACGGGGATTACTATTGAAAGCCTCCCCTGCACTTCGCCCATTTCATTCCTTATCAATGACGTAAAACGAAAACTCATCTTTCCTGTAAAAGAGTCAACTTCCGACAGTGTCCATCCTAATGCGTTATTAGACACATTTGCCCCCGATCGCATCCTCGACTGTCGCATCATCCGCTTGGATTGCAATTTCGGATACGAGATATCAGTCCCCTCCTGGAGTGACATTTCGATCCATAAGATCAGTTTTGGGTAATTTGTTTTCACATCCCTGAAAATTGAAGCGAGATTCTCTGCCATGTCAGGTTGTATGGTCCCTTTATCAAGGGTAATATCATTGAAATCCACATGTAAAAGCTGCTGGCGCCCCCCCATATGCATAAACGAGTAATCCGCCAACATTTCCTTGCTAAGCACTTCATTCAAGTCCAACGAGTCGTTGTCCACAATGTGTGAATGTCCATACAACACCCCCTCGACCTTTGACGCCATTAGTAGAGAAATTGATTCCAGGAGCTGCCGTTCACGCCCAAGTACTCGCGCATAATCCTCAACTATACGCTGCAAACTGTTACTTGCTTTGTGAACTAGAACATTTTCGCTTCTCTCGGCTAACTTATCCCCCATATTGAGGATATCCCTTTCCACAACTGCACGAACCAACAATAGCGGGATTAGAGAGATAAACATTAACAAAACAAGTAATTTAAATCTAAAAAGCATTAAAGCTCCTGTATTTTAATCCATTTTAGGCGCACATCATGTTTTTAACTTGCAGGGAGTATTCCAATGCGCCAGGACCGATTAATAATATGATTATTATCCATAATTATATGATAATACTAGGCACAAATGACCGCACTCAGTGCGCATTTTTTTGCACATGCACATGCAACTATATTCACTAAACCTGACAAAAACAGTCTGGATTGTTTTTGAAAAAATGGCTAACGAACTAAAATACAAGGACAAGCCTGTATTGGCATAGTCATTGTTAGGAATATGCAAACTTCATGGAGTAATAATGCACGTCAGTAAAATAGTATTGTCAGGAGTAATCCTCACACTAACCCTGTTTGCCCCACTTGGGAATAACTCAAATGCTGCCAAGGGAATTGAAGAATTTACTCCTCAAGGCAATTACATAGGTGACACGGACGAACTTGCAGACCTCAAGGAATTCTTGGCTATCGCTGCAGAGAGCAATAATGAGCTACGAGCTGCGTTTCACGCCTGGCAGTCTGCTATAAAAAAGGTTCATCCGGCTCAAGAGTACTTTTGACAAAATGAAAGGACATGGCGTCCAACCGATGGAAGTACCACCAACCATCGGGAGGAAGAACCACCATGTCCACGAGTTTGATGTATCACGCCTTCGGTCTGACCGGCTTCGACTATGTTCGGCAGTCGTTTGTGGCCGGGAACATTATCTTTGATGTCCGGCCCAAGCCGAAACTGGTCAGATGTCCGGAATGTAAAAGCCAAGAGGTCGTTCGACGTGGGTCATTTGAGAGGTGGCTCAGGACCGTTCCCATCGGCTTCAAACCTGTTTGGCTGTGTGTGGAGGCTCCGCGAGTAGAATGTCGGAAGTGTGGCTGTGTTCGACGAATCGACCTGAAGATTGCCGAGCCGAGGCGTTGGTACACAAGGGCTTTTGAGCGATTCGCATTGGCACTCACCAAGATGATGACCATGCTTGATGCATCTGCCTTACTCGGTATCGGGTGGGACGGAATCAAGTCCATCTTTAAACGTCACCTCCAGCGTCGTTTCGGCAATCCGTCTCTGTCCGGCCTCAAGTATATCGCCATCGATGAAATCAGCGTCCGCAAAGGGCACAAATATTTGACCCTAGTTATGGACCTTGAAAGTGGCGCAATCGTATTTGTGGGAGACGGCAAGGGCGCGGAGGCACTGGATCCATTCTGGAAGCGGCTGAAGCGTTCAAGCGCAATGGTTCAAGCGGTCGCTACAGATCTGAGTATAGCATACATCAGCGCAGTTATGACCCACCTTCCAGGTGTCCCACTGGTGTTCGATCATTTCCACGTGGTGAAGCTCATGAACGACAAACTGACAGAGATTCGACGCAAGATTTTCCAGGAGTTGGAAAACATGCCAGGGCGGGAAGTTCTCAAAGGAAGTCGCTGGATTCTATTGAAAAATCCAGAAAATCTGAATAAGAAACGCAATGAACCGGAACGATTGAAAGAAGCTCTGCGATTCAATGAGCCATTGGCCACGGCCTATTATATGAAGGAAGATCTGCGGCAAATTTGGAGTCAATCGGACAAAGCAAAAGCCTTTGTTTTCCTGGACGACTGGATTGCCCGTGCAACTACGTCAGGGATCGGCCCACTGGTGAAGATGGGCAATACCATGGTAAAATTCAGGTTCGGCATTCTGGCTTGGTATGATCATCCCATTTCGTCAGGCCCGATGGAAGGCTCCAATAACAAGATCAAAACCATGAAACGGCAGGCCTACGGCTACCGGGACAAGGAGTTCTTTAAACTCAGAATCATGGGCATCCATGAGTCCCGGTTTATCCTGACGGGGTGATTTATGATGTTTGTTTCTTTTTGTGGACTTTTTTATCCCCTAGAGGTATGGTATTCAAAATACTATCCTCAGCGCTAAGTGTTTGAATAAAATCAGTATGTTGCTTGATGAAAAAAAAGGGAAAACCATGTGTAAGTCAAAGCTCTTGGTGGGACTCATAATGATTACTTGTTTTCTATCGAGTATTGTTGCCTTGGCAGATGACCATAATGATCGTCGTAAACACCGTAAAGACCACCACGATCGAGAGGAGGTAGAAGATGCCGTGCCCAGCCCTAAAAATGAGCTCTACCTATCGGTTTGCGGTTCATGCCACATGGCCTATCCGCCGGGGTTGCTAAATTCGGCCTCGTGGGCTGCTTTGATTCAGGGGGCGAGTGAGCATTTCGGCGAAGATCTTAGTTTAGACACCAAGGATGCCGAAGAGCTCGAAACCTATCTTACATCAGGGGCATCTGAAAACGTTCAAGGAGAATTAGCTAGGGATATTTCCCGGGATTTGGGGAATCGGATTGTAAAGCGCATCACCGAAATTCCTGAAATAAGAAAAGAACATCATGAGTTGAGTGCCTCAGTGTTTTCAAGAACATCTATTGGTGGTCTTTCAAACTGTATTGCATGTCACAAGCGTGCTGATGTCGGAGTGTTTGACGACGACGAGGTAAGCATACCACGAGAATGATCCAAAGAATTTGAGGTTAAAGGGCGAGAGTTTTTTTGCTTATCTTTTGGTGATGTTATTTCGACCGTAAGGTGACCCGCAGGATTTCGCTTGGCCTCCACAGACGCATGCGCGGCCCCCAAATGCCGGTTCCCCGGCAGATGATGACTGTCATCGAGTCGACCTCGTGACGTCCTTCCAGCAGTGGGTAGCGCAGCCGCACCAGATAACCGAAAGGCCAAACTTGCCCTGCGTGGGTATGGCCGCTTAGCATCAGTCCGACGCCTTGTGCAGCCGCCTCTGCGGTGCGTAGTGGGGTGTGCGACAGCAGAACGGTGGACCCGGCAGGACGGTCTGACAATGTTTCGGTTATGGGGTCTGCGGTTGCTGCCATGCGTGAGTGGATGGTTAGATCCTCCACTCCGGCTATGATCAGCCCCGATGCCGGGGACTCCCACTTGTTGAGCAGCACATTGAATCCGGCATCAGCCATGAGCTGCATGGGATTCCCCTCACGGCCATATTGCTCGTGGTTGCCCTGAACCGCAAAGACACCAAACGGTGCGCGAAGGGTGCGTAGCACGGGCAGCAATCCGTCATAGTTTAGGCTGTGTCCCTCGAAGATGTCCCCGAGCAGCACGATCATGTCCGGCTGCATGGACATGGTTTGCTCTATGCGAGCTTTGAGCCAGTCCGTGTCCTGTTGGGAGCCGATATGAAGGTCCGACAGTCCGGCAATGACCATACCGTCGATGTCGAGCGGTAATTCGGGCAGGGCTACCTCGTACTCCGTGATTACAGGCGAACGTAGCCCTTGCACCATGGCCAATCCCGACAGGAGCAGTCCGGCCAAGAACGCCGCCCCCCGCAGCTTGGGTGTCATGCGTGGCATGAAAAAACCGAATCCGGTGATGATGTCTACGAACAGCAGCAGGACGAACGTGAGAAAAATGACGACTAACAGGTTCATTCCAGCAAGTTCAATGACCGAAGCCCATTGTTCATCGCGGCCATGACAAAACGCTCTGCCCAACCAGACGGAGACCCAGGACAGGACACAGAGGCCCAAGCGTATCGGCCAGGAAATGCGGTCGAACAGGGGGAGGCCCCCCATGCGCCAGAAGATGTACCCAACCATTAGGGCAGCCGCAGTCAGAAGGATAGTTCCGAACATGTGACCTGATTACCACAGTAAGGGAATAATGCCACCGCCTAGTTGTTTCTAAATTTTTATGATCATCCAGCTAAAGCGTACTTCGACTCATGAATGTCCTTTCATTTTGCCAAAAGTACTCTTGAGCCGGATGAACCAAAAAAATGAACAAACATATGATGACCACCATGAAAGGCATGGGCCTTGCCAAAAAGAATGTCGACGAAGGCATTCCCATGATGATGGATGGCCTCAACAACATGGAAAAGGTCCTGGAGTCCATGAAAGGCTCAATGAAGTAATTGAGAACCATAGTAAGAACTGAAAGCCAGGAACGTTTTGCGTTCCTGGCTTTCTTTTTATTAGCTTATTTGCCGTATTTTTTAAGATAATAAAAGCGGCTAAAATATATGATAGAATAGGTCGTATTTCCCACCTCGCCAATTGAAGCTCCAACCCACGATTTGAAGATGGGTGCAGTTTATCGGATACTCCTCTTCTTACCTATCATATCAAGAGGTAATCACTCCTCAATAAGGATCGATCAATGACAAAAAAAATCGGTTTCCTCTTGATTTATCTTGCCAAGCCGTTAACTGCCATATCTATAAAAAAAACCGTAATTGATTGAATCTAATAGATATTTAGGAATAATTTTGGAGACACTTCAGGTGCGAACTTCGGTGTATTGATAGCAAAACCAAGATGGATAAATGCATTTCCTGTCCCCTTTCAGAGTCTTGCTCCCAAACTATTCGGTACTCCTTGCAGTAGAAAAATAGATAATCTATTTACCAAGAAAAAAGGAGGTTAAAAGTAATGATGTATAGAGTGAGAAGTGAATACCTTGAAGCACCAGATCACCCCATTGAAATCAAGCAAGGTGAAGTTTTAGAGTTTGTAGAAGAGTCTGATGCTGAAGGGGATTGGGCTAACTGGGTATATTGTAAAGGCGTAAATAAAGAGGGGTGGGTTCCTAAACAAATACTCGAAATAAATAATAATAACATTTTAGTTTTAAAGAATTATTCTGCCAAGGAACACAATTTGACTACGGGCGAAATCTTGCACGCTGAATATGAACTTAATGGCTGGATATGGTGTGAAAAAGAAGGCTCCAGAGGTCTTTGCGCTTGGGCCCCTTTAAATCATCTCGTTAAGATTTGACCACTTTTCTCATCCGGGCAACAATGGCCGTATCAAAAAAGAAAAGGGTTGCAGCTTATTAGCTACAACCCTTTTGAATTCGTGGTGCCGAGGGGGGGATTCGAACCCCCACGGAATTTCTTCCACTGCCCCCTCAAGACAGCGTGTCTACCAATTCCACCACCTCGGCACTATACACGCTCGAACTGATTGCTCAGTGAACAGTGCCTATTTTTCAAACTACACAGCTACATTCTGCTGTTGAGAGGGGAAAGAGAAAGG
This sequence comes from Pseudodesulfovibrio profundus, assembly GCF_900217235.1. Classification (NCBI taxonomy): domain Bacteria; kingdom Pseudomonadati; phylum Thermodesulfobacteriota; class Desulfovibrionia; order Desulfovibrionales; family Desulfovibrionaceae; genus Pseudodesulfovibrio; species Pseudodesulfovibrio profundus. Next base: position 440,730 of record NZ_LT907975.1, read on the forward strand.
TTGCAGTGAGGTGACCGCAACCCTTTAAATTTATGGTGCCGAGGGGGGGATTCGAACCCCCACGGAATTTCTTCCACTGCCCCCTCAAGACAGCGTGTCTACCAATTCCACCACCTCGGCACGATCAAAAAGCTATTCGCTCTTTTCTTCGCTACCAGTATCTTTAAACTGAACTGCAGGCTTTTGCTGCTCAGCGGGAACGATCGGCTGGACCGTTTCCTCGCCCTGGAGCATCAAGGATTCATTTTGAGAAACCTTGGTGCCTGTGAGGACGTTGTAGGTCAAAGAAGTCACCAGAAAGACAGCTGCCAACCCTGCGGTTACCTTGACGAGAAGTCCACCTGCGCCCGAGCTACCGAACATTGTGGAGCTACCGCCGCCGAAGATGACTCCCATCCCCTCGTGACCGGACTGAAGCATTACAGCACCGATCAGAAAGATGCAAGCTAAAACATGAATGACAATAACTAAAGTTTCCAAAATCTTATCCTTCTTCTGACTTGTATGCAGTCACTTAGATTAGTCGGCCAAAACGATCTCAGAAAAGCTTTCGCCGTCCAAGCTCGCGCCTCCTACCAATACTCCGTCGACATTGTCAAGCGCAATAATCTCTCCACAATTTGCGGGCTTCACACTTCCGCCATATAAAATCCTGATATCACTTGCCTTTTCTCCAAAATAGGAAATCAGAGTTTTTCTGACGAAAGCATGTGCTTCTTCAATTTCTTTTGGCCCAGCGACTTCACCGGTCCCAATGGCCCAAACCGGCTCATAAGCAATGGAGATGTCTTCCGGTGCAGTCTCTGTCGGTACATCTTTAAGCCCCTGACGCATTTGTCGCTCTAAAGCTTCTTCAACCTTATTTCCTTTGCGTTCATCGAGGGTTTCGCCAACGCATAGTACAATACGCAGCCCCTTTTTCAGGCCAAAGGTAGTTTTATCACCGACAAAATCGTCAGTCTCCCGAAGGATATGCCGACGCTCAGAATGGCCAGTTAAACCATACTTTGCCCCTGAATCCTTGAGCATTTCGGGCGACAACTCCCCAGTAAACGCTCCCTCACTCGCAGGATAAAAGTTTTGTCCCCCCGCCGAGAACCCCTCAGCAGACTCAAAAACTTCCGCTACACCATGCAGGCAGGTAGAAGGAGGAAAGACCAGCACTTCACGATCGTCTGGGAGCTTACCTGAAACCAGCTCGACAAGTTTACGAGCTGTGGTCACAGCTTCATCTCTGGTTTTGAACATTTTCCAGTTGGCAGCCATTAATTTTTTCATTTTACCATACACTCCTTCAGAGCTTTGAAAGCGGGCAGTTCTTTCCCCTCAAGAAACTCGAGAAAAGATCCACCACCTGTGGAAATAAAACTGAACTTGTCGGCCATGTGCAGGGCGTGAACCACGGCATCGGTATCTCCCCCGCCGACAATGCTTATGCAATCATCCAAATCAGCTATCGCCCGACAAACGGCAAAAGACCCCTCAGCAAAAGCAGGAGTCTCAAAGAGCCCCATGGGACCGTTCCATACTATGGTTTTGGATTGAGCGATTACTGACGTGAAGAGCTCAACTGTTTTGGGTCCTATATCAAGCACCATGACGTTATCTGGAACAGCGTCCGCTGTGCAGGTACCACTCTTTTCGGTTGCAGTGTGATCTTCTGCATAAACAAAATCCACAGGTAGGTGGAGCTTGGTTCCAGCCTTCTCAGCTTTCTCCATAACTGCAATGGCTTCATTCACCAGGTCTTTTTCGACGAGTGAATTACCAACCGATTGTCCCTGAGCGAGCAAAAAAGTATTGGCCATGGCGCCGCCGATGATGATGTCGTCAACTTTTCCTAGCAGGTTGTTCAATATTCCAAGCTTGGAAGAGACCTTGGCTCCACCGGAAATACACACATAAGGGCGTTTGGGGTCAGAGAGCGCATCTCCAAGATATTCAAGCTCTTTCTTCAGCAGAAAGCCTGCACAACACTCTTTTGCATGTCTTGGAATATCAACAACGGATGCATTCTCTCTATGGGCAACGCCAAAGGCATCATTAACATAAACATCCGCCAGTGAAGCGAGCTTTTTGCCAAAATCTCCACGCGCTTGCTCGGTTTTACCGGTCTCCTCAGGATTGAAACGCAGGTTTTCCAACATCATGGCCTGACCAGGCTTAAGTTCGGCAGCCATGACCCTGGCATTCTCTCCAACTGAATCGAACGCAAGCGGAACATCAATTCCCAACAGTTCAGCTGTTCGCTTTGCGACAGGGGCCAGGGATAACTCTGGAACGACTTTGCCCTTGGGCTTCCCAAGATGTGCACACAAGATAATAGCGGCACCATTTTTCAATGCGTATTTCAAAGTGGGGATAGCCGCTTGAATTCTGTTGTCGTCAGTGATGACATCGCCATCCAATGGAACGTTGAAATCGACTCTGAATAGCAGTTTTTTCCCTTGAATTTCAGCTTGATCAATAAACTTCATAATGATTTATCCCTATGATGAGCCTAAACAAAATCAACCCTAAACAATAATGCATCTTCTTTGGTGTCGGGGTAATACTTCTTGCGTACACCTATCTGCTTGTACCCAAATTTTTGATACAGTTCGATAGCAGGAGCATTGGAAACTTTCACATCCAAAAAACCCTTCGCGACACCACTCTCTTTACATATAGTAAATGCATGCTTCAGCAATGCCGTTGCCAAACCATGCTTTCTGAACTCTGAGCGTACAGCCAGATTAAGTATCTCCATCTCATCTTTGATGATAGAGATAGCAATATATCCTGAAAGGACGCCATCTGTACGGGTCCCAAGAATGATGAACGCTCCGCGCTCCAATCCCAACAAAAACTGGTCTCGACTCCAGTGATATTCGAAACACGCATGTTCCAATTCAATGAGATCGTCGACATCAGTGGCGTTCAACCGTTCAACTTCAATATTCATTTCTACCCTTGTGCAGCGATTTTAGCTACTGGAAATATGCCAACAACGAGTGTATACACACTTATTCAGTAAATCAAAGATTTCAAGGCAGCACATTGAATAAAGAAAACAAGAACGGCTCACCCGATGATCAGCTTCATCTCCTGGAGGTTGTTGATGACAACAATCGTCCGATTGCCGCATTACCAGCAGAGATAACTCATCGCCAGCTACTGAAGCACCGCTCAGTTCAGGTGATGATTTTCAATTCTGATCGAAAAATATATCTCCAGAAGAGACATAAGCAAAAAAGCATCTTTCCTGGCCGTTGGGATATTTCTGCCCGAACACACCCACATGTAAACGAATCTACGGAAGATGCGGCGATTCGTGTACTTCACGAAAAGTTGGATATGGAGGTTGAGTCCCTGCAGTTTGTCAGAACGCTTCCAGCCTGCCCTGAAACTGCCTTTGAAAACATGACCATCTATGCGCTGACAAAAAACACACAGCCCATCAAACCGAACTCAAAAGAGGTTGAAGAAGGTTACTATTTCTCCAATGAAGAGCTAACCTGTCTTGTCAAAGAATTCAGAGAGCTTCTGACTCCAAACATCGTTACCCTGTGGGAAGCAGGTTTACTGGTCGCTCCCTAACATTCAGTCAGAATTTTACTCAGATCATCGTGAATTCGTCCATTGGTTGCCAGTATGTTCGGAGATGAAAAGGTATACTCCTTTTCACAATCTCTCTCAGAGACCCTCCCCCCTGCTTCTTGCACAAGTAAAAGACCTGCCGCTGTATCCCAAGGGTTCAGTGCACTTTCATAGAATCCATCATACCTACCGGCTGCCACATAAGCCAGGTCCATGGCTGCAGCTCCAGGACGACGCACTCCCTGAACAATCGGCAAGAGTTTCTCGAGATTATTGAGTACATCGTTCAAATGTTCCTCAATGGCATAAGGGAATCCTGTCGCTATCACGGTTTTATCCAATGAAGCCTCTTCAGAAACTGATATCCGAGAGTCATTGAGATAGGCCCCCCGCCCTTCAACAGCCGAGAACAATTCACCCAGTATAGGTAGGTTGACTACCCCTAAAACAACTCTGTCTTCATGCCAAAGAGCGATTGAATTAGCGACAAAAGGCAGCCCATGAGCAAAGTTGGTGGTTCCGTCCAACGGATCGATTATCCATGTAAATGCTCCCAGCTGTGTTTCCTTGGCCGACTCCTCGGCTAGAAACGTAGCTTCAGGCAAAAGAGGTGCAAGGCGCTCTACCAGGAATTTTTCGACAGCTATATCAGTTTCCGTTACCAAATCCACCCGTCCCTTGTGGGTGATTTTTTTATCCGCCCCAAAAGCATCACGGACCAGCTCTCCAGCTTCCCTGACTATGGGAATAACCTGAGCAACTACAGCATCAATATCGAAATCCCGCATTTTTTTGACCCCATGAAAAAAGGCGGTGAGAACCGCCCTTTTGTAAGAGAACTTGATTTAGGCTCTGCGTTGAATAAAAAACTCTACGGTCCTGTTATAGGTCTTCTCTTCTTCTTCAGAGAAATAACAGGCTGGAATCTCACCTCTCTGGCGATGATAATGCAGACATTCGCAACAAATGCCATGCTTGTCACAAGAGTATGTGCAGGAGCAATACTGCTCATTGATTCCAGATCGTGGACACTGATCTTTCTTCTTCATTAGTACCTCGTAAGAGCAAAGGTTGACACAATCACCTCAAAGCCACGGGAACTGTAGACAAACAGGGATAATGCGTCAACGCATCCATCATCAGCCACAAGCATGAATTAGAAAATGTAATTAGCATTAATCATGGTAATTTCGTTGAATTTTCTACAATATGGGTATAAATATACAATATTGTAACCATTTCATCTGACAGTAGTCGATTTTGTTCACGGGAGCACGTGGGATAACATGTGGAAGAAAGCTTTCAGCAAGGCTCCAGGCCTCAAATCATATGGGCGTAAGAACTCGCCTGACCCAAACCTGAAAACTCTTGAGGAACTCAAGGAATTTCTGGACTTTTGCCACATAAAATATTGCCTTCTCAAACCCTACTTTACCGTCGAGAACTATCCTCTTGTAGAAGCCAGAGAGCTTCTCCCTTCATTTGAAGTTGATTTATACGAATACAAGGCGCTCCCGGGGATGAGCCTCGTGGCCTTCGAGCGCCAGTTAAGCTCCTTTCAGGAAGTTTTCCAATACGACTCCCTGCATTCCCTTGCAGACTGGGAAGATATGGCTGATCTTGATCAGGAAATGGTCGAAAACAACGCTGTTGCACAGAATATCAAGACATATCTTAGCCGACTGCCTAAAAGGCATCACTCGGATTTTCTCAAAACATACGATGGGAAGGACATTACGAGCATGAAAGACTACGGTAACATGCTCCAATTCCTCCTTGAACTTGAGCGAGCTCACATTCTGGCGCTTGACTCGACCGGGAAATTCACTTTGCAAGGAATGTACGCTTCACTGCCTTCAAATCTTGATAGCGAGTTGAAGCAGTTCGGACTAAAAATTGGAAAGTTCAGGCCGGGCGACAACTTGATGTACGAACAGAACCGATTGTTTGTATATCAATTCATGATGGAGTTACACGGGTTCCCAATCGTTTCTGAGCGACGCACATCATCTGCGATGTTTGCCATACGACTGCTTCGTTCCGGAGAACGATTCATTGTTCGAGTGCTGGGCCAAAGCGACCGGACCATTACAACAATGATGTCTCCACCAGATTCTACTCCAAGGCATCTGAAAAAGTACCCGAGGGTTGAGAAAATAGCTCTGGTACAGGTTAATGAGAATCAGAAAGAAACCAACACGATGCTTCGAGAGCAAGGTTTTTTCATCGACCCCAAAAAACGAGTCGTTATCCTTCGTGTGACGTATCAGCAACATGAATACAGCTCAAAAAACGTTCGGGAAGATCGTGCCCTTTCGGTTTTGCGACAGGAGATCATCCACCCAATAACAGGAAAAGCTCTGGACTCATTGAATATTATTCAAAATGTCCAAAACATGATTTTACGACTCAACGACATTGTTCGAGGTGAGTATCGAATCGCTATCAACTATAAGCGCAATGAAATCATCAATAACACCGACACCCATGAAAACAGGTTGAAGGTACTGTATTCTTGGCTTTCAAAGCATATGCATCGCATAATCGACTACTCGGACGAGTACTACTCGCAAATAGTCAGAGTGTTGGATAGCTACCTGCTGGCTCCCGACAACTACGACACTTTTAACGATTATCACCAACTCCATCAGGAAGTTTGGGTACGGTTCAATCAAATCCAACAAGCTCGAAAAATCCGTATCCTAGGAGATCTTCCTTCTCGCCATTATAAAGGCAGTACAGTTTCATACGAGCGAATGTTGCAACTGATGAATGAGACTCTCAATGAATTGAAGTTTGAGATTGTCAACTATTTTGACAGCTTGATTGTAAAAGTCTTGATCATTGGTGGCGATGTGATTTCCAATCCGTACTTGCTGAGAAAATATATCAATGTTGACGAAGAAACACTTTCTCCTTACGGCAAACGTATACGATCTCATTATAATGAACTTATCCAATTGCTAGATGAGTTTAGATCGATTAGGAAATCTCGTAGGTCAAACATGCTACGAGACTAAAACTACCTAAAGAATATGCTCAGGAGGCAATATGGACAAACTTCAAACAACTCCGCTTACAGATTGGCACCGTGAAAACGGAGCAAAAATGGCACCATTTGCCGGCTTCGATATGCCTGTTCAATACAAAGGTATTATCGTTGAGCACAAGCACACCAGAGAAAAGGCTGGTATATTCGACATCTCTCACATGGGAGAGTTCGCTTTGACAGGTGCCGGGTCTAAGGATGCACTCAACAAGGTTGTGAGCCATGACCTGAACACCCTTGCCCCGGGCAAATGCCGATACGGATTCCTCCTGAATGAAAGTGGTGGAATCAACGATGACCTCATCATCTACTGTATGGCAGAAGACGAGTACATGCTCGTTGTGAACGGTGCATGCCGAGAGAAAGATTTCGCCCACATTTCTTCCAACCTTCCGGACTCGGTACAACTTACCGACATCAGTGACCAAACAGCAAAGATCGATATACAGGGGCCAGAGAGCCTCGTAGTGCTTGAATCATTGATGGGAGAAAAATGGAATCATCTCAAATATTTCAATTTTGAAACTAATAATTCGCTGGGCTTCTCAATGATCGTCAGCCGCACAGGCTACACTGGTGAATTGGGTTATGAACTCTATCTGCCTGCAGATCAGGCCTTGGGAGTTTGGGAGAAACTGGCTGCCAATGAACTGGTTGAGCCAGTTGGATTAGGTGCTCGCGACACATTACGCCTTGAAATCGGTTATCCGCTGTATGGACAAGATCTTGACGAAGAACACACGCCCAAAGAGGCTGGAGCAGGCTTCTTCCTTAAAAAAGAGTCTGAATATATAGGAAAATCCGGCCTCGACAAAGTCAATGAATGTCTGATTCCCTTAATGATTGAAGGAAGAAGAACAGCCAGACACCACGACGAAGTATTGTTGGCCAACGGAAACAAAACCGGAATCGTAACAAGTGGATCTTTTGCTCCGAGCCTTGGGTGCTGTATTGCTCTGGCTTACGTAAAGGCTGAAGACGCCGACAACGACACTTTCCTGATAAAAACAGCTCGTGTGGAACTGGAAGCCAAGAAAACGTCCCTCCCTTTCTACAAGGAAGGAACTGCTCGTATGAAGCTCGATTAAGTAGACAAGCAAACAAAAAAGGGACGCTCTAGCGTCCCTTTTTTATTTTTGAGGTCCGAGCATCTTCATGTGCTCTTCCAAGCGCTCTCGCTCCGAAACAAGTTCACTTTTAGTTAGCTTGTTCGTAGTTACAGAAAAAGGCTCGCCCACATAGACATCGCATCGAGTAAACGGATATGGGACGACGAATTTATCCCATGATTTTTCGAATACTATTTTGGATTTTGAGAATGTCCGTAAAGGGATAATCTTTGCACCTGCAATCTGTGCAGCTAAAATAATACCATCTTTGGGTTTATGCCGGGGGCCACGCGGACCATCCATTGCAAAAGCGGGCATGACGTTTTCTCGCTCCATGACCCTTTTCACCTCCAGCAATGCCCTAAGCCCACCTCGGGAACTGGAACCTCGAATGGTGCGATGTCCCAGGCTCTCCAGCAATTGTGCAGCGATCTCCCCATCCTTACTCTGACTGACAAGTGCTGCAAATCTTTGCGCAAAAGCTCCCGCCATGCCTATGATGTTGAATAAATCATCATGCCACAGCCCAATAACAAAGTGTTCACCAGTGGCTTGCTTTTCTAGTAGCCCTTCAAGGTCACCATGGAATTTATAGCGAATCGTACGAACCCACCCTTTATAAGCAAGGGAGAAAACAGGCATTAATTTGAGGGGATCTATGGGTATTCTCATGATAAAACTCGTTCTTTGAATTCTTCATACCTACACCCCAATATAAGAGCAAGAGAGGATTACCCATTGACGGACTCATACAATGTCAAATCAAGCATATATGTTTTCTATTTGACCTAATTGCAAAGTCTATGCTTGGTTGGACACAAAGGAGTGAACCATGTCTAAAAAACATATTGTCTGCCAAGGACTTCCCTGCCCTCAACCTGTTCTTAAATGCAAAGAGGTCATAGAATCTGATCATCCAGAAGAAATCACTGTGACAGTCGATAACGAAGCCGCAAAGGACAATGTGTCCCGGTTCATGAAAACCCAAGGGTATACTGCTTCCACAGAGCCTTATGGAGAAGACTACCTTGTCAAAGGTGTTAGAAGTGAAGACTGCCCAGCTTGTGAAACAATGGATGATGCACAGCTTGAAGCTGCAGCTAAACACAAGATTCTTGTTTTCCTCCCTACTGATGTAATGGGAGGGGGAGATGATGTACTCGGTGAAAAACTGATGTACAATTTCCTTTTAACCCTCAAAGAACTCGGTAGTGACCTGTGGCGAATAGTTATGGTCAATGGCGGTGTGAAGCTCAGTACTGAAGATTCATCCTGCATAGGAATACTTCAGGACTTGGAAAACAAAGGTGTTTCCATCCTGGTGTGCGGTACATGTCTTGAGCATTTTGAGTTGATGGATCAACGTGCTGTCGGACAGGTTACAAACATGCTTGATATTGTCACCAGCTTCCAACTTGCTGAAAAAACCATCCGTATCTAGCTTTAATTCCAACGAATAAGTTCAAGGCTCTCTATGGTTTCATAGAGAGCCTTTTTTACAATGATTACACTTGGTAAAGGTTTGACGAATGCCAGTCGAACGGATAGTTATTGTGGTTGGAGAAAACAATGGACAATACCAAGCCAATACGACTCAATAAATTTATTGCTCAATGCGGGATTGCCTCTCGCCGTGGAGCAGATGACCTTGTCTTTAGCGGAAAGGTTTCCGTCAACGGAAAGTTGGCAGACTCACCTGGCTACAAAGTCGATCCGACTAGTGACATTGTCAAAGTCAACAACAAAACCATCGGTTTGCAATCAACAGCACAGAATATCACCTTGATGATCAACAAGCCGATTGAAGTTGTTACAACGGCCAGCGACCCTCAGGGAAGAACAACTGTTTTGGATTTATTGCCGGAAAAATTTAAAAAAATTCGCCCTTTCCCGGTTGGGCGCTTGGACTATTTCTCTGAAGGCCTGTTACTTCTAACAACCGATGGTGACCTTTGTTATCGGCTGACTCACCCCAAGTTCCACCTTCCCAAAGTCTACCGAGTGACTGTGCGTGGTAGAGTTCCCGATGCAGTATTGAAGACCATGCGATCGGGCATGACGTTGGAGGATGGAGAGAAACTGGCCCCAGTCCTGATCGATCTCAAAAAGTACACCGATGGGAAGCAAATCCTGGACATGACTCTTACGCAAGGTGTCAATCGCCAGATTCGACGGATGTTTGCAGAGTCCGACATCACTATATTGAAGCTACGCCGCACAAAACAGGGGCCGCTCAACATAGGCAGCCTTAAGCCAGGTAAATGGCGTGAACTGTCAGAAAGAGAGTTAGCCTCTCTCAAAAAGGCAGTTGAACTCGCTTAAAAGCCCTGAGAGTTATCCTCCACAATCACGCCTTCTGGAGGACTGAACTGAAAGATATCCTCATCCAGAGCGACATCAAGTTCAATACCGGATAGCCGGACTTCATTGCCGTTGCCGTAAAAATCTACGATCATGACCTGACGCAGTAAGCCTGTGTCAGGTTCAACACCGATAAAGGCCAGCACCATCCCTGGCTCAGGCTCTTTCGGAGTCAACTGCAGGATAACATTTCCCTTACCCCACTTTTCCCGGACTGCCTCAGCCCCTTCCCACTCTGTTTTAACAAAAAAATCTTCTTTCAGGTTGGCCTGACCAGAGATGAAGCGAAGGATGGTTTTGGAGTTTAACAGGCTCTCCACGCTATACTTAATTGCCAACTCATCTTCTTCAATATAGTCCCAGGCAAAATCAGGTCCGACAATGAGTAACTCCTTTTCAGGCTCACTGGTTTCCCACCGAACTCTGGAAGGCTGTTTGAACCAGATTTTCCCTTTGCGAACATCTACTTCGCCACTAGCAATGTTTGTCAGCTCCTGTACAAAGTCTGCTTGGAACGAATCCATATTTTCATATTTTTCCTGAATCAGATTCGGCATTGCCTCTGCATCAACTTCCGCAGCCCATGAGGGGGAAGTGGCAAAGAGTACCAGCGCCGCAATAACCAATATATTTTTAACCTGCATACTGATCTCCAGATTATTCCTTTACTAAAACTTTTCTGGGCTTACTGCCTTCTTGAGGACCGAGTATCCCTTCCATCTCCATTTGCTCAATATAGCGTGCTGCCCTGTTGAAACCTATCCTGAACCTTCGCTGCAACAACGAGATGGATGCTTTCCCTTGACTGAGCACGAATTGTACCGCTTCATCATAAACAGGGTCGTTCGATGCACCTCCACCGACAGAACCACCAGAATTTTCAGCATCTTTTTTCCAATCCGAAAAGTCCAGATCAAAGTTCTGCGGTTCATGCTCCTTCCAAAAATTAACCACGTGTGCAATTTCTGTTTCATCAACGTACGCTCCGTGCATACGCTTCAACTTGCCACCACTTGGCTTGAACAGCATATCACCCTTGCCAAGCAGGCGTTCGGCGCCGACCGAGTCCAGGATGGTTCGAGAATCGAATTTTGATGTCACAAAGAAAGAAATACGCGTAGGAAAGTTGGCCTTGATCAAGCCGGTCACAACATCAACACTCGGCCGTTGCGTGGCAAGAATCATATGTATACCGGCAGCACGAGCCAGTTGTGCAAGCCGAACAATACACTGTTCAACATCCTTGGCCGCAGTCATCATCAGATCAGCCAACTCATCAATAATAATGACTAAGTATGGCATGGGTTTGAAGCTTTCAAACTCTTCCGGGAGGTTCCCCCCATAGCTTTCGAGCTTCTTATTGTACCCTTCGATATTACGGACGCCCATTTTGGCCATTTTTTCATACCGGCAATCCATCTCGAAAACAGCCCATTCAAGTGCAGACTTGGCCAAACTCATCTCGGTTACAACCGGATGTACCAAATGGGGCAACTCTGCATATGGAGCCAGCTCAATGCGCTTGGGATCAACCAACAGCAACTTAACCTTGTCCGGTCCAGCCTTATACAGCAGGCTCAATAAAAAGCCGTTGATTCCAACTGACTTACCTGCTCCAGTTGCACCAGCAACAAGCAAATGCGGCATCTTGGCAAGATCAGCAACCTTGGTCGCACCATGAATATCTTTGCCGAGGGCAAGTGTTAATGGGGAAGAACTCTTTGCGAATTGTGAAGATTCTAGAACCTCACGTAAATAGACTGTCTCCCTGTCAATGTTGGGTATTTCGATACCAACACTGTCTTTCCCCGGAATTGGTGCTTCAATTCGTACGGATTCAGCTCGAAGAGCAAGGGCAATGTCATCGGTGAGGTTTTCGATTTTACTCACCTTGACGCCTGGCGCCGGTTTGAACTCGAACATGGTGACAACCGGTCCGGGTACAACTTGTTGAATCTCACCATTCACATTAAAATCATTCAGACACTCTTTCAGTCTATCCGAAAGGGGCTGTAAGACTTCAGCTGTCTGGCTCGTCTTTTGATCAGCAGGAGGAGACAACAAGTCGGAACTCGGTAACTCTCCGTTGCCAGAGACTACTTTGCTCGCTTTGCTGACCGGCGTCTTTTTGTTTTGTTTTTTCTTGGTATTAGCGTGTTTTACCTTCTGTTTTTTGGATGGCTGCTCCAAATCAACATATTCTAGATCCAGTTCTTTCTCTTGGCTTGACTTCTCTGCTTCCTTGGCTGCTTTTCGAGCAGCTTTTTGCGCTTTTCTCTCTTCCTTTCTCTCAAGTCTAGTAGCATTCCATTCAGCAAAGCGATCATTTGAAGACGAGAGCCAAGACAACAGGTGCTCCCACACAGTGGCCCAGGAAAAACCGACTAAAGCCTGGAAAGAAGCAATGGTTACAAACAACCACAATAAAAGAGAGCCCAGCGGCCGCAGATACGGCAACGTCAGCCTCGTGATAATATCTCTTCCAAGGTATCCGCTGCCAATCAAGCCATACGCGTCGTCTGGAACATCAAAGAGCCAAGGATGCATGGCCCATGCTTCGAATGCGATAAACAGTCCGATCAAGCCAAGCCAACGGACTCGGGACAAGCGGATTCTCGATACGAATCGAGCCAAGCCGAGGTAGAGGAAGTAAAAAGGCCAGACCATGGCACCAAGGCCAAAGATTTCAACCAGAAATCCGGCACAATATGACCCAGCGACTCCGACGACGTTCTGAACAACCCAACCGGGAGTAACAGACTGGTTGAAGCTGGGATCACTGGGATGAAATGACAACAAACTCAAAAAGAGAAATGCCGAAAAAAACAAAAACAGTAATCCGACAAACTCCTTACCATACCCTTTGTGTACAGACTGAGCAGTTGATTTCCTTCGTGCCATGTATATTCCTCACTTCCCAAAAAAGGTCCTGAACAGCGAACTGTCCACGACCTTTTTACGCAGTTTATAGAACGAGTTGCAAGGGACGATTACTCGCGTCCCAAATACTCGCTGCTACGAGTATCAACCTTGATAACATCACCTTCGTTAATGAAAAGAGGTACCTGAACAACCAAGCCGGTTTCCATTGTTGCCGGTTTGGTGGCATTGGAAACACGATCACCCTGCACACCAGGATCAGTCTGGGCAACGCTCAAATTAACATTGGCAGGAAGGTCAACACCAATCAGTTCGCCATTGTAAAGCAGGACCTTAACTGTATCACCTTCCTTGATGAAACCGCCCTTTTCACCAACGGCATCACCAGGAACATTGACCTGCTCATAGGTCTCAAGGTCCATGAAAACGAAATCTGTTCCATCTTTATAAATAAACTGCTGATCTACAACAGCCATATCCGGCTTTTTGACTTTCTCACCAGACCGGAACGTCTTATCGAGTATCTGGCCTGTTTTCATGTGACGAAGCTTGGTTCTGACCATAGCTCCGCCTTTACCTGGCTTGAAGTGCTGAAATTCAACAATTTCAAAAGGCTTGTCATCAATTTCAATTTTAAGACCAGTTCTGAACTCTTTAGTCGCTATCATAATATCTCCAGCAAATTATTATCCCGCCTCTCCGGGGCCACAAACATATTTTTAATCAGTCAAATGTCGGTACAACGCCTGAACAGCGAGGGCATAACTCAGAATACCGAATCCGGCAATGACGCCAATGCAGTTGCCCCCCATAATGGATTGCTGCCGCAAAGGTTGATCTGTCCTTGCCCAGATGTTGCTGATGTGTACCTCTACACACGGTATCTCAATCCACGCAAGACAATCAGCAATCGCCAAGCTGGTATGAGTGTATGCTCCAGCATTAAACACTATACCATCAACGCCTTCTTCGCGGGCTTTCTCCATCCTATCAATCAACTTTCCTTCACTATTTGATTGATAATTCATTATGGAGACCCCCTTCGCGGAATCCCCCATGAGTTTATCAAGAATGACAGGCATATCATCCATGGTTTCAGAACCATAAATTTCCGGCTGACGCTTCCCGATGTGTCCCAGATTGGGGCCGTTCAGGATCAAAACCTTGATATTAGGCATGTTTTCCTCGCTCTACCAGATTTTGTGCCACGCACTTGACTCATGGAGCGCAAAAGGAGAAAAGTGGAATCTCCAGACACAAACAATATAAAAACAACACAAAATTTATGAACCGAACAATTGAGTTAGTCAAAACCATATACGAAATCAAGCAACTTGAAGACGTTGATGAGCCACAGATCGCACTGGCAGGCCGTTCCAACGTTGGTAAGTCTTCTCTGGTCAACCGCCTTGCCGGCCGTAAAAAGCTAGCAAAAATCAGTTCCAAGCCAGGTAAAACAAGAAGTTTGAATTACTATCGCGTCAATCCTGATGGCTACTATATCGTTGACCTACCAGGATATGGTTATGCGAAGTGTTCAAAAACCGAACGCGAAAAGTGGGCCAAACTGATTGAAGCGTATATCCGCGACAATCGTCAGTTAAAGGCTGTCGCCGTCCTTCTGGACTCACGCCTTACTCCGCAAAAAATTGATATGGAATTAACCTCATATCTTGCGAAACTCGGCATTCCCATTATTCCGATACTGACCAAGTCGGATAAACCCAAGCAACGGGAAAGAGCCAAGCTTCAAAACCAGTGGAAAGACATTCTCCAGCAGGACAAGCTGCCATTATGCTTTTCCAGTAAAACTGGCATGGGAGAATCCAAGTTGTGGGATATCTTTACCGATTACGCGATTGATGACTAAGCTATCATAGCCTTTTTATGCTCGCCCAAACCAGCTTTTGACCGTAACACTGAAGCCGGGCATAGCTACCCACAAAAGGCGTAAAGACGCAGCCCCTCCCATCACGATATTTCCCATCCATGCAGCCAGAAATGGGGGTAATACCCCCTTTTCTCCTGCTGTGGCTCCCACAACATGAACACCATACTGAACAAATATCAGTATTAGTGAAAAGCCAATGTTTGCATACACATTTTCAGAGAGTGTTGCGAGCATGAGAGCAAGTAGTGCCATGACAGCCATGGAAAAGGCATAGGACCACTTGCCATGCCAAACCGTTTTCAGAATCTCTACATTGGAACCGGACTCTTCCAACTTCTTGATAGCTTGCGTCAACTCCAAGAGAGGCAATTGCGCCTTATCGCCTTTTAACTCGACTGCAGCATACGCTTTCAGGTTTTGTCGTACAGACAGGAACTGCGATGTTCGCTCTTGCGAAACAAACGTCCTGGTGTCCAGCTCGTGCACATCAAGCAAGCCCCAGCCATTATCATCAATAAGCGCTTTTTTTGCCGTCAGGATACGAATTAACTCTTGGTTATCCGTTGCAAACTCATACACCGTCACATTATCAGCCCTGCTTTTGGCAGGATGTGCTGCATCTGCATACACTATGAAAGGGCCATCTCGAAACCACAAACCCTTGATGGAAAGTTCGTCTATCTGCTTGTTTCGAACATCCTCTTTCCATATCCGATTGGCTTCAACTTCGCCGAATACACCAAGAAACTGAGAGAAAACGAGCTGTCCAAAGCTCCATATGATGGCATAAAGCAGGAAAAATCGAATAAACCAAGCAAAGGATACGCCGCCGGCACGTAAGGCAAGCATCTCCTTGCTTCGCGATAGCACTCCGAGCTGGATGACCATGGCTAAAAGAAAAATGGCAGGCATCAACTGGGAAACAATCAAAGGTATTTTCACAAAGAAGTAAAAAAGAATAGTCTCAGCACCCAAACCAGCACGGATAAAATCATCCAAGCGATCAAAAACATCTGAAAGCAGGTAGATGCACGTGCCTACTGACAAGCAAATCGCCATCAAATAGAGATTCTGTCGAATCAAATATCGACTTAAAACGCCGAACATTGTCATCCAACTCTCCCTTTGATTTTGTCTGCGATGTGAGTTCCCCACTCTACTATCGGCAACGTACGTTCTTCGTTCGCGTACTTCATCCCAAGAAGAGCTATGATCACATACATGATGTTGGGTGCCCACATACCGTAAATCGGAGGGATTGAGCCAGATTCGCCCATGCTGACACTAACGGAAAACATGGAATAGTAGACAAGAAAGAGTCCCATCGAAAGAACAAGCCCGTATTGTTGTTTCAACCCTCTAAAGACATAAGCAATTGGAATTGCGAACATCCCGAGAATAAGACACCCAAGGGGCAGGGTCAGCCGTTTGAAATACTCGGTATCAACCTTACGGTGAAATCTATCCGATGCCCCAGGCGGAGCTTTAGAAGGGTCATCACGGATTTCCACCAGTTGAGACAAAGGCATGTCTTTCGCCTTAACTTCAGAAAAACTGAAGTCTCCCAGCAGCTTGCCCAAGTCCAGGCGAACTGAATATGTACCGAATTTCAACACATTCAATTCGTCATTATTCTGTCTAAAAATTTTCCCTTTATGAAAAACAATATCCACTTCAGCAGACTCTGGACGAGAAATGATTTCTGCGTCGGGCGCCACTACAACAACAGACGCTCCATGCTTTGTTTGATCTCGTACAAATGCGAATTTCAGCTTGCCCTTCTCATTATCGACTTGATGAGCATAAAAAGTTAACCCGCTGAACTCTTTATTAAAAACACCTGGCTGTAGAGAAAACTTTGAGTGTTTTCTGGCGGATTCATAAAGTGTTACTTTAAACATATCCATACCCCAAGCCAATCCCCATATGGAGATTATGAAAGTGAAAACTGTACAAATTGTACAGAAAAGCACTGGAGCAGGAAGCATCCGATACAGCGACACACCACTCGCCTTCAACGCTGTCAACTCGTTATCCGTACTCATGCGCAGAAATGTCAGGAAAACACTCAGCATGGTCGAAATGGGCATTATCAACAGGAGGAAGAACGGTGTCAGATAAAAGAACAATTCAAGAATGTTCAAAAAGCCGATGTTCTGCGACAAAAACAATGTACGCAATTGCAGCATACGGCCAATGAGTATCAGGCCCAAAAGGCACGACACAGTCAGGCCGAACAACTTCAGCAGTTCGCCAAATATTTGTTTATGGAGAATTTTCACCGCAGATACTAGGTCTGGCTTTCCGTATAAAAACGTTTCAGGAATTCACAGTCCCGGGGACTCAGATTAAAACGGACTGCAGCCTCTTCAAGCAATACATTGATGGACTGATCTGCCTTTTGATCAAGCATCTCGGCAATCCAGGCAATGGCTTTTTTAGTCAGCTCGCTTTGAGGCATTATGGTCGTCACGTGTTACTCCCAGGTAGTCATTGTATGAAATAGGAAATACACCACCTTCCAAGGGGTTGCAAGACAGTGTTTCTTACTATAGCCATGTCATGATATTACTACCAACCAAAAGAGGTTCGCATGGAATCATGGTATGTGGCGGTTATTCTTGGGATCGTTGAGGGACTCACTGAGTTTCTTCCCATATCCAGCACAGGTCATCTCATTGTAACAGGCCATCTGCTAGGCTTCACAGGCCCCAAAGCAGAAACATTTGACGTCGTCATCCAGTTGGGTGCCATTCTGGCTGTCGTGGTTCTGTATTATGATCGATTTATGGGCCTGCTCAAGACCGATCCTACAAAAGCCTTTTCCGGGCCTCGTGGTATATGGTTGCTTGTACTAACGTCAATACCAGCGTCCGTTATTGGACTGTTGGCTCACTCATACATAAAAGCTCATCTCTTTTCGCCGACGACAGTCGCCATAGCTCTTGCGGTGGGAGCAATTATGATCTTCGTAGTTGAAGGTCGCGACAAGGAAGAAAAAACCACTAACCTGGATGAAATAACCCCGGCACTCGCCTTTGGCATTGGCTGCTTTCAATGTTTGGCACTCTGGCCCGGGTTCTCCCGCTCAGCAGTGACAATCATGGGCGGGATGATCCTTGGAGCAGGCAGAAAGGTTGCAGCGGAATACTCTTTTATAGCTGCGGTTCCCATTATGTTTGCGGCTACAGGGTATGACTTTCTCAAAAGTTATTCCTTGTTTGCAGCTGACGATCTGATCTTTCTTGGAATTGGCTTCTTTGTTTCATTCATCTCGGCATGGATAGCTATCAAAGGCTTCATTTACCTTTTAGGCAAGCTGACACTGCGTCCCTTCGCCGTTTACAGGCTGGCAATTGCTCCGTTGATCATCTTGTTTTTGTAGGATTTTTTATTTTTTTTCATTTTTCACTTGCCAAGCTCAAGGAGACGTTCTATACACACTTCCGCTTCGGCGAAAACATTTGTGGCGAGGTAGCTCAGTTGGTTAGAGCATGCGGCTCATATCCGCAGAGTCGGAGGTTCAAGTCCTCTCCTCGCTACCATGACTAAATCGAAAGTCCGTGAAATCACAGCAGATTTTACGGACTTTCTTTTTGGTTTTTTTGAGGGTCTCGGAAGGACTTTCGCGAACTGTACCAAATCGGTGTACCAAATGACTCCGATGTCGGGACAGTGAGGAGACCCAGATCATGTCCCGAAGCCACCTACCCGCCAACATCATGCGAAGAGGGTCAGTCTACTACTTCCGAAAACACATCACCAACAGCAATCACTCATCAGTTCCAAACAATCACTGCATGACAAGCTCCACAATCGCCATGAAGCCACCTTCCCGGCCCGAATGAGGGGATTGCCTGCCCAGCGCAAAAAAACCTTTCAAAATGGATTTCTGGACTAGACCTCAACAGTGCACAGTGTGCAAACTACCGACTGATTACCAACGATTTTCGCCTGCCTGCATTTTTCAAGGAAATGTGCTTGAACCGTGGCTTTGCGGGAGATCAAAAGTCTTGTGGTAAACGTTGCAGGCCCAGATGGTGGGACTATGGAACTTATGCCCGTTTTTCTCGGATTAGCTCATGAACACTGGGTTCCTCAGTGGCAATGTGAGACGGTTTTCGATGTGTGATATTAATCATCTCGCATGAGGTAAGACCCTGATGGACATCATGTTAACCAAGGTCATTTCTGATCTCAGATAGACATTCCGGGCGACACATGACGTAGTTCATCTAGGGTACACTCTAGATGGACTCACTTTTCGGCAGGAAGTTTCGGTTCGTGCTCGTTGATCCTCATTTTCGCCAGAGATTGCTTTGCCTTTGCGCTTCCACCTTGCGATGCCAGTTCAAGCCAATTGACAGCCCTAGTGTTGCTTCTTTCTACTCCAACCCCCTCAGAGAGCATTAAACCGACAAGATATTGGGCCTTTACAACACCGTCATTAGCAGCTTCGATTAGTATGTCGAATGCTTTTTCATAGTCCTTGTCTGCACAGATTCCATTAGTATAGAAATTGGCCAAGCTGAGCTTTCCAGAAATGTTCCCATCCTCTATTGAAGAATTGAGCCAATGAAATGACTTCTCGCAACTAAACGAATGATAGTTTCTGTCGGCATATAGCTTGCCTAACTCATACTTAGCAATCATGTGGCCACTACTAGCTGCTTTAGTTAGCCATTCAATAGCTTCACTTGTGTTCTGCACTCCATATGATCCCTCATAGTAGGCTTTCCCTAGCTGGTACTGCGCTTCAATATCATCGGATTCAGCCTTGTCATGAAGGGGGCGTAATTCTTCACTTATTTCACCGGTTGCCTCATAGTACAGCCCCACGACACTCTTCCATCGATCAATTACAGATTTATGTTCCAGGTCAGTGTTGTCCGGTTAAGCGACATAGCTCAGTAGCCTGTAATCGTTGTTGATGTTGTCATGGAAGGCGTCGGGTGGTTTGAAGATGTCCTCCATTTCTCGCCGATCGAAGAGGTTGACCTGGAGCAACTGGAACATCTCCTGGAGGCTGAAGGCAACGCTGGACTTGAACTTAAGCCAAGCCAGCATGAGATAGGCGATCATGGCCACGTAGATCTGGCTTAGAACGGCGTTCTCCGAGGTGCCGACAAAGGATTTGAGGCGAAGATTTTGCTTGATGAGCCGGAAGAATGTCTCGATCTGCCAGCGTTCCTTGTAGATGTCGGCGATGGTCTTGGCCGAGAGGTTTAAGTGATTGGTCAGGAATTCGTAGAACTTGCCGGTTTCTGGATCCCTGTAGCCAACCCGCCGAAGGTGCAGTTCCTTGTCTTGGCTGAAGACGACAATCACATGGTCGGAAGTGACGCCAGTGCTTTTCCGAACCGGGTTTCTTTTGAGAACTTTGTACACGGCGTTGGTCTTGAGCCTGGTGACGAAGAACAGCCCCGAGGCGCTGAGGGTCCGAAACCAGGAATAGTTGATGTATGCTTTGTCGAAGACGGCGATGGACCCCTTGGGGAGCCTGAGCATCTTGACCATCTTGGAGTCATGAAGTCGGGCATTGGTGACACGGACAAAGGCAGGCAGGTATCCGTCGTGATCGAGGACTGTATGGATTTTGAGGCCACCCCTTTTAGCCCGATAGGATGCCCATGGAAAGGCGGACAGGCAGAGCTTGATGACCGAGGAATCGAAGCTGTAGAGTTTGGCTTTGAAGCGGAACTTATGCCCAGGAGCCACGGACGAGCAACGCTGGTAGAGCTTGCCGAAAATCGCCTGAAAGAACTCCGCTGGCCGCTTGGAGTTGGCATCGGCAAAGGTCGAGCGTGCCACGCTGCGCAGCCCCAGATGATACATTTGCCTGATGTTGGCACCCAGGCTGCGGATGCCGTCACGCATGCTTTGGCGACCTGCAAGGTGGATGAAGAGCAGGCATGCGAACTGGTTCCACCGGGAAAAACTCCGGAACGCCCTGCCGGTACTGTACTTTTTGGCCAGGGCTTCGAATTCAGTCCGAGGGATCAGGGATAGCACTTGATGAAAGATTGTGTTAGCATGAGCCATGTCCGAAATCTCCTTTTTGTGCAGTGAGTTAGACATCCTCTGCATATCACAAAAAGAGGAGAATTCGGACATTTTTCTTTTTGAAGGGCTGTCAAACATGTCCATCAAATAACCTTCGCCTAGGAAGTGAATGCTCATGCCGAAATCCTGGGATACCAACGGTTCTTAACCGGACAGCAATGGTTCCAGGTATGAAAATAAATACCCCGCGAGAACAAGTATAACAATAATCCCCTTAGTGACTTTACCGATGCTCATTCCGGCCATCTCTAGTTATCTGGTAATGCAAGCTTGGTTCTTTAGCACCAGCTTACTAAGCTGCACTTTTTCTGATAGAATTGTCCAGTCCAGTTATCTCCCGCCTATGGGATGCCATGCCCCAATAGCCTTGACCACTGCTCCAAGTTAGGGCTACAAATGCAAATAGATTGGCGACGAGATCGAATGCGCCAACCTGTTAAAATCGTTCTCTAAAAATCAATGCGAGATGACTTCCGAAATCCCGGAGAGACGCTCTCCTCTCCTCGCTACCAAGTAAAATCACAACCTGTTTGAAACCTATTCAAACAGGTTGTTTTTTTATTTGAATCTGGGGCAGCAACAAATAAACTGAAATATTAGTGAAAAAGGTTGCCAAACGTCAGGCCGGACATATATTAGAGACATCCAATTGTTCTTTGAAAGGGGGCGCACTGGTTTCGACGGGGATTGTTGAAGCCAAGGCTGCAAGTCGAGGTTGGTCGATGGCCTCGTAAAAATCGACCAAAAGATAATTGCAAACGACAATTACGATTACGCAATGGCTGCTTAATTGCAGAATTGCACCTGACAGCTTAGCATGTCACGATTCCCCTGCTGACGCCTTATAGGTGGAAGGAATCGTCAAATCATAGGGCTAGTGTATTGGGTTTGCCCTTCGCTCAATACATGAAACTAAAGAAGCGCTAGCCCAATGGCCGTCTGGCCCGGAGCAATCCATTGGGTTAAATTTAATTCCGGACCTACGCTTGTAGACGCTTTGAGCTGATCATTCTCGGACGCGGGTTCGATTCCCGCCGCCTCCACCATTTAGAAAAGACAAACCCGTCTCTCTGGGGTCATTCTCCGGGGTGACGGGTTTTCTTTTTCCCCTTGTTTCTAAAGGGTTTGCGCCCGTTTCACATCTTTCCAAAGCACCTCTCCACACCATCGATTCTCCCCATCCTCCAGCCTTTCTTTCTCTGTTTGGCCCCTGATTCTCTGTTTTCTCCGGACGAAGTCCGAAGCGCGTCCGGAAAGCTACATCCTTGATTGATATGGGTTTGTGGCTGACTGCCATTTTGGGCGGTTGTCTTAGGTCATCGTTCGATGCCGCAACCGGACGTTTTTTTCGAAATCGCCCGCCTCGGCCATGAAAAGAAGCGCGGTCAACTCCGGTTTCCTGCCCCCTAAAGTAAAAAAGCCGACGCTGATGGTCGGCTCTCTGGGGTGGTCTCCGGTCCGGTCGTCAGTCGGTGGCGAAGCCGAACTGGCGGCGCTGCTCGGTCCAGTCCTCGGGAAAGGTCTGGGTCAGCTTCGCCAGCGAGAGCCCGTTGGGTTCCTCGCCGTTGATCAGGGCTTCGATGATGTCGGGGGCCAGGGTCGTCAGCTTGAGAATGCGGGCCACATACGAGCCATCGACGTCAAGGGTACGGGCAAGCTCGCTGATGGACTTGATCTGGCCGGATTCGAGGATGTCGGCCCAGGAAAAGGCCCTTCCCAGCGCCTGGAGGATGGCGGACTGCACCGGTTCCTGCGCTCCGGTGATTTCTCCATCCAGGGCCTGGGGAGCGATGACCGTCTTGCGGCCACGCATGCGCCGGATCAGCATCGGGATGTGAATCTGCAGGTTGCCGTTGTCGGCTACGGTAATGGTCGGCTTCATTTTCATCGGCTTGCCCTCCGTTCGGTGACTTCGCATGCCAGACCAGCCAGCTCGGCGATGAGCGTTGTCAGCCCGTTGGTTCGCAGCTCCATGTCGATTCCGGTCTCGCGGATCTCGACCTTATCCACCAGGAGTCGGATGAGCCGGTTTCGCTCCACCGGGAAAAGGTCTTCCCAGAAGCCCTCGACATTCTGGAAGGCCTCCGAAACGTCCTGTTCCGTGATGCTGTTCCCCTGGTAGGCTTTGCAGCGCTCGCTCACATGGGTCAGTTGTTTCGAGAGCTCGACCGCCTGGCGATTGACCGTCGTTAGCATCTCGGTCTTGCCCGTCTGATCGTTGCCAGGTTTCATCAATTCGAGTGCCTGCTCCCGCGCCTGCGACAACTCCATCTCGAGCTGGGCTTTCTGCTTGAACAACCGCTCCCGCTCTGCCTGCTCGATGTCCCGGGCTGCGAAGTAAGTCTTGGCCACCAGCGTCGGTGTGCGGAACACCGCGCTCAACTGCTCGATCACCGCCTGCTCGATGTCCCCGGCGGGAATCCGCTTGAGCGGGCATCGGCTCACGGTCCGCTTGCTGTCTTTCTGGCAGATGTAATAGGTGTAGTGGCGGCCGTTCTTGCGGGCGTAGGTCGGTCCCATCGCGCATCCGCAGTGGCCGCAGCGGATGACGCCTTTCAGCGGGGCGACCATTTTGGTCCTGGCCATGGAAACCTTGACCGGTTTGTTGTCCTCCAGGATGGCCTGAACCTTGTCCCAGGTCGCCCGGTCGATGATCCCTTCGTGCTCACCGGGGTAGCTGCGGTCCTTGTGGGCGATCTCGCCGATATAGATCCGGTTGTTCAGCAGCCGGTAGATGTGGGCGGTGTTCCATTCGGAGCCCTCGCGCACTTTGCCTTTCTTGGTGGTCCAGGCCTTGGTGCGGTAACCCTGTTCGTTCAATTCCTGGCCCAGCTTCTTGGCCGAGCCGATCTGGATGAACCGGCGGAAGATGTACTGCACTGTCCTGGCTTCATCGGGGTTGACCAGCAGCTTCTTGTTGTCCCTGTCGACGTCGTATCCGAGGATGGGTACGCCGCCGCAGTATTTCCCCCGGCGCTTGGCTGCCGCCACCTTGTCCCGGATACGCTCGGCGATGACCTCCCGCTCGTACTGGGCGAAGGTGATCAGGATGCCGAGAAACATCCGGCCGGTGGGATCGGTGGTGCTGAAGTGCTGGGTGACCGAGACGAAGCTGACACCCTTCTCGTTGAAGAGGTCGATCATCTTCATGAAATCCAGCAGCGAGCGGGACAGCCGGTCGACCTTGTAGACGACGATCACATCGATCTTCCCGGCGTCGATGTCCGCCAGCAGTCGGCGCAGCCCCGGGCGCTCCATGTTCCCACCCGAGAATCCACCATCGTCGTAGCGATCCGGCAGAGCCGTCCAGCCACGCATCCTCTGGGCTTCGATATAGTGTTCCGCAGATTCCCGTTGCGCATCCAACGAGTTGAACTCCTGCTCGAGACCTTCTTCGTGGCTCTTGCGGGTGTAGATGGCGCAGCGCAGGGTCTTGTTTTTGCCCGGCGCGACATTGCTGTTATCAAGCATCCGAACCTCCCTCGGCTTTTCTGCCGTAAACCTTCTTCAGTCCGAAAAAGACCTTGCCGTTCCACCTGGTCCCGGTGATCTCCCTGGCCACCGCGCTGAGCGACCGGAAGGTGCGGCCTTCAAACTCGTAGCCATCGGCAAGGACGATCACCTCATAACGCCGGTCGTTCCAGACCCGCACCAGCCTGGTCCCGGGCAGGATCGCCTCGTTCGATTTCCGCTCTTCTGGGATGCGTCGATTGACAGTGGCTACCGGGTCCTCCTTGGCGGCCTGCTGGAGATGGACCTTGGCCTGCTCGGACAGCCCGCCGTAGAAAAGCTCCTGGATGCGATAGGCCAGCCGCTTGATGAGGAATTGCTTCTTGTACTGGGGCGGCTCTTCGCCGTAGAGGTCGAGCCATTTTTCCCGGAGCTGCTCCAGGGACATGGATTGCAGCAGGGCCATCTGCCGAAGGACCGAGTTTCGGGTTCGGTCCTGATTCTTGCCGCCCGTGACGGCGTTCTGTAACTCATTCATTTTCAACTCCTTATTTTAGTTTCCGGACGAGTTGTCATGAATGAATGCTCTGTTCCGGCAATGAATCAAGTCCTTCTCCGAGCACAGGGGAAGAATCTTCGAAAATCTCTAACTCACTGCCTACACATGCTTTTTTGGCCTTTCGGCGCAGGATCGCAGTGGCCAGAATGGAGGCGGCTGACTGGAGTCTCGCCTCACCCGACAGGCGGCCGGGATTGCCGTTTTCGCCGAGACCTTCCGTCCCCGGCACATCATTCATTTCCTGTACATCCAACATCGAACACCTCCGGTGGGACCGGGGGACTGGATGGTGTGGATGCCAGAAAACGGTGGCGGTCGGGATGCGCGTTCGATGGCACCCACAACCGCCTCAGCTCCGCCTCTGGTCGGTTATCTGGTTGTGCCCGGCTTTAACCGGACTTGCGTTCGTTACCTACCGGAAGGACGAGCAAGATGTCGGAATCAGATGAAAAGTCCTGTTTTTGATTGACCTGATATTCATCAGGTCGTATATTTCTTGGTCATAAATTGGGCTTAATCCGCTCAGTGGCCATGACACGGAGCAATCGCCATGGGAAAGAAAAAGCTATCGGAAATAACCGACCCGCAGGCCAGGACGCTGAGGGTCATTTGCCAAATCATCGATGAAAAGGGGTTGCCGCCAACGGTGAAAGAATTGTCGGAAGTCCTCGGTATCAGCCACGCGAGCGCCCACGAGCAGATCGCTCAACTGGTTCGGAAAGGCTATCTGAAGAAAGAAGCTCGTAAGGCCCGGAGCATCGTCGTCATCAGGAGGCCCGAATAACGATGCCGGGTCGCGACAAATAAGGAGATCGACATGGGGCACGTCAGACTTGGGAGCCTTCCAAGATCGAGGGCATGGAAAGAGGTGGTCGGCCTGATCACGGCCGGTGCCGACGTGTCCCAGATCGCAAACGCCACAATACGGGCTGCTGACAAGGCCTTCTCATTTGTGCTCAGCGATGAGGGGTTTACTGAGGCGGTATGGCTGATGACCCAGCTTGCCATTGCTGCCAAGAAGGACAACTTCAACGATCACCTGCAGTCGGTTGGCATCAATCTGCCACAGGACACCTCATTGCCCGACGTTGCCGCCGCTGTTGCAGAGGCAATGGATCGGAAGCTCGAGTCCAACGGTAGCCGCTCTGACTTGGGTGAGATGTCGCAGCGGGCCTTGGTTGGAGCATTGGT
This sequence comes from Pseudodesulfovibrio profundus, assembly GCF_900217235.1. Classification (NCBI taxonomy): domain Bacteria; kingdom Pseudomonadati; phylum Thermodesulfobacteriota; class Desulfovibrionia; order Desulfovibrionales; family Desulfovibrionaceae; genus Pseudodesulfovibrio; species Pseudodesulfovibrio profundus. The sequence continues at coordinate 466,862 of NZ_LT907975.1, forward strand.
CGAACACATCTCTCCCAAGTTGCCCTCCTTGTTTACGCCAGACGCCAGCGACGTTCAGGCCGCATTGGCGTCGCTCGGGAAAAAACGGGAGTTCGGCGAGTTGTCCCGCACGTTCTTCGCCAAGCTGACCAACGAGAGCATGAACTATTTCCTGTCAAAAACGCTGGCGACCCATCTGGGCGAAGGCCAGCGCTTTGCCACCATGAATGAAATGGGACAATTCGAGAAAGCCCTGACCACGCACTGCAAAGAAGCATCCCTGATCGTCGAACAGTTTTCGGCGGATTGGTTTTCCAAGCACAAATACGAAGAAGGCGGTGATATCTCCCGGGAGTCGTCCAACGGCTTCGCCTCCTATGCGCTGAAGAAAATGAAGGACGAATTGAAAGAAGGAGCGCGAGCCGATGCAAGATAAGCGTTACATCATCTGCGGAAACGCACCGACCAGCGGAATCGAGGAAAACCCGGATCGGGATTTGCGCCTGCGGTTGTGGGGCAAGGATGGGCCGGACAAGATCACCCTGCGCATCGAAGACATCCACAAAAAGATGAGCAAGGACGTGCCGGATTCCTTCCAGGATCTGCTCGAAATTGCCACCTACGTGTACAGCGCCGACCAGGCTATTCCCCGTGGGGCCGATGACGTTGATTCCTTTGGTCATGGTTGGCGGAGAAATCTGCATTTCATCATTCCGGTTCGGAACCCGGATTTCTGGAATGGTGAGGAGATTCAGCAGGCCCTGTGCTCGACGCTTGGGTTCTTGTCTGATGACAGCTATCACTTCGAATTCACCAAGCTGACAGAGGCTCAGGCATTCCAGGGCTATCTGGACTTCAACGATGACGGGCGTCTTCTCGGTTATCCGGAGCAGGTGGTGATGTTTTCAGGCGGGCTGGATTCGCTGGCCGGAGCTATCGACGAGGTGTTGAACGAAAAGCACCGGGTCGTTCTGGTGACCCACAAGTCAACCCCGAAGCTCAACAAGCGCCACCGCCGCCTGGAAAAGATGATCGCCGACAAGGCCGGTGAAAACGCTCCCCTTCACATCGGAGTTCGCGTCAACAAGAACAAGGGGCTGAACTACGAGTACACCCAGCGGAGCCGCTCCTTCCTCTATGTGTCCATCGGGGCGACCATCGCAAAAATGATCAACCTGAAGAGCGTCCGATTCTACGAGAACGGCGTCATCAGTCTGAATCTGCCGGTCTGCGCCCAGGTCGTCGGCGGCCGAGCAACGCGCACCACCCATCCCAGGGTAATCCGAGGCTTCCAGGAAATCATCAGTATGGTGGCTGGCGAACCATTCACCATTGAAAATCCCTACATCTGGAAAACCAAGGCTGACGTCGTCGGGGTCATCACCAAAGCCGGATGCCAGGAGATGATCGCGGCATCGACCACCTGCACGCACACCTGGGAGATGACCAATCACCATACCCACTGCGGCACCTGCTCGCAGTGCATCGACCGGCGCTTTGCCGTGATCGCAGCCAAGGCCGATCAGTATGACCCTGTCGATGCGTACAAAGCCGACATCTTCACCCAAAGCCGAAGCAAGGACGAGGACAAGATCATGGCGGCCGCGTACCTGGAACGTGCCAACCAGGTCCGTGATCAGGATGACATCACCCAGTTTATCGCTCGATTCAGCGAGGTGAGTCGGGTCTTCCGCTACCTGAATGGGAACCCCGGAAGCGTGGCCCAGAAGGTCTATGACCTTTACAAGCGCCACGCCAAGGAGGTCTGCGATGCGATGGACACCATGGTCGGCCGCAACATCACGGCCATCCGCCAGCGCACCTTGCCGGGAGACTGCTTGCTTCGGACGGTCTATGAATCGGGATCGGTGATCTCAGTCCCCGCCATTCCGGTCGAGCAGAAGCAGCCGGACAACTATTTCAGGAAGCGCGGGGGTGTCTGGGCCGCACGCTTTAACGGCAACGCCGAGGTGCTCGTGACGGGTGTCGACAAAGGAGCCGAGTACATCAACTTCCTCCTGGCGAGGCCCAACAAGGAAACCTCGGTCTACGAGATCGTCTGCGGGTTTGCCATCGATAGCTGCAACGCGGTCCTGAACTCCAATGAAACCGACGAAGGTTTTCAGGTCACCCAGGGGGTTCCGTTGGGTGATACCGGCTTCGTTGCCGACCGCAAGGCCGTCGAGCAATACCGGGAGACGGCTCACGAGCTTCTCCGAGAGATTGAAGAAGCCCGGGCAGAAAACAACGATGCCGAAATCCAGCGGCTTGAGGACGAAATGACCCAGATCACAGCCGCAATCAACGAGGCGGTTGGTCTGGGTGGAAAACTCCGGAAATCCAACGACAAACGGAAGAACATCCGCGACGCCTTCCGGAACGCCGTGAACCGGGCTATCAAGTATCTGGAGAAGTACGATAAGCCGCTGGCTGCCCACTTGAAGGAGTCCATCAAGTGCGGCAACGAACCGGTCTACCGGACCGAAGAGGAGATCGTTTGGGAGGTCCGCCCGATAGTCAACGAATGACCCGGGACCACCCAGGAAGAAAAAACTAAAAAAAATTTCCGCTACGCCAAATGTAGCCATTGCGACGCCGGATGTAGCGCCTTCCCCAATGAAGGCGCGATCCGGCGTTTTTTATTGGTCAGCACAGGATTGGCCACCGGGCGTGCCAGAACTTCCGAACAAGGAGACTGGCAGTGGCACAAATCAACAAAGCACACCTCACCCCACCGAAGCGGCGACTCATCGAGCTGATGCAGGACATCAACTTCGGCCGCATCACCAACATTCCGGTCCGCGACGGCGAGCCGGAACTCACCCCTGACACGGTCATCGAGCGCGAGATCAAGCTGGGCGGACAAAGCGGTCCCCGGCCCGAGCGCGACCAAGATGACTTCATCCTCAAGCAAGAGGTCGTGGCGCTGCTGGAGCACCTCGCGCAGATGGGCAGCGGAAAAGTCTGCCTGCTCGAGATCAAGCACGGTCTCCCGTTTCTGATGCGCATCGAGGAACGGGCAGCCTGAACACGTAACGACCTGAACCCTTAGACACTGGACAACAAGCTGGACGCATGGCGGAGGCTGTTGTGGGTGTCGCCGAGCCGAATACGGCAATTGGCGGCGTACCTACGACCCCTTCGCCCACGCGACAGCTTTGTCCTGTGATCTGGCCCGTGCCGACACCCACGCGGACCTCCTCCTCGCTCCGAGGAGGCCCCGATGGTTTCACAGAATTCTTACGACGGCATCGACAAGTATGCCGCCGACCTCATTCGGCACAAAGCACGTCAACTCGTAGGCAAGGCCGGATTCACCGAGGACGACAGACCCGACCTCGAACAGGAACTGATGATCGATCTGCTGCAGCGGATGCGGCATTTCAATCCCGCCAAGGCCAAGAAGACCACCTTCATGGCCCGGATCGTCGAACGTCACATCTCCACCATTCTGGAGGCCCGGTTCGCTCAATGCCGGGACTGGCGACTCTGCCAAACCTCACTCAACGAACCCCTCGACAACGGCGAAGGCGATACCAACGAGCGGATCGACTTCCTGGACAGCGAGGGCTCTCTGGGAAGCCACCCAAGGATGACCCGGGAACGGGTCGCCAATGAAATCCGCATGGATCTCGACCGGGCGATTGCCTCATTGCCGGATGAGCTACGGGATCTGTGCGAACGCCTGCGCGACGACACCATGGCAGAAATCGCCCGGGAGATGGGCGTTCCCCGCACCACCCTCTACGACAGGCTGAGCAAACTCCGTGACGCGTTCCGCGAGGCCGGACTTGAGGACTACCTGTGATCTCCGACGCATCAGCCCCGGCTCCGGTAAGTAAGCACCGTGCCGCATGGTGCGGCCATCCGGGGCCTCGGAAACCAGAACCTGAACAAAAGAGGAGTTCAACCATGACTCACGACACCTACAAGTACCGTTTTGACGAGTCGGTCCCGGCCCAGGAACTGGAAGACACTTTCATGTTGGCGATGCTGGCCGTCGAAAGCCTGCATGGCCGTTCCCGTGTGCGGATGGAGAGCCGGTTCAATCTGGACAAGGCCCGACGCACTTGCGTGATCGACGCCTCCACCGATGTCGGCAGCGACCTCGCCCGCATTTTCACCGGCTTCGCCACCAAGGAATACGGCGAACGCTCGGTCCTGATCGAACGAACCCAGCCGTCGGGTTGCGCCTGTGCCTCCAAGCATCGCGCAGCGCCCACCGAAGCGGGGGTGGCGGTATGAGCGAGCTGATGACCACCACCTATTCCATGTGGCGGCTGTTCCGCAACTGCCGCATGGCCTGCAAATGGCGCTACATCGATGAGCTGGTGCCGCTCGAGCGCGACCCCAATCTGGCCTTCGGCTCGGTCATTCACGATTGCCTGGAGTGCTGGCACGGCGAGCGGGATCTGGCCAAGGTCCTCGACCACATCGACCGGACCTATCCGAACCGGGCGCAGGACGATCATCAACAGGCCGACTGGCATCTCGCCCGAGCCATGATGAGCGCCTATGCGGAACACTACCCGGCTGAAGACTTCGAGGTCGTCGCGCTCGAAAAGACCTTCGAAGGTCCCATCGTCAACCCGGCGACCGGCGCGACCTCGCGCAGTTTCATTCTCGCCGGGAAGGTGGACGGCATCGTCCGTCAGGATGGCCAGTATTTCCTGCTGGAACACAAAACCGCCTCGCAGATCGATGCCAGTTACCTGGAGCGGCTGTGGACCGATTTCCAGATCATCCTCTACGCCTGGTACCTGGAGCAGACCCTCGGCATCACGGTCAGCGGCATCATCTACAACGTCCTGGTCAAAGCCCGGCTGCGCCAGGGCAAGGGTGAAACCGAAGCTGAATACGAAGCCCGCCGAGACGAACTGATCGCCAAGTCGAAAACCGGCAAGAGCAGCGCCAAGCGCAAGCTGCCGGAGGACGACGAAACCTTCCAGCAACGACTCCAGGAGAAGTACCTCGAGCCGGGCATGTTTCATCGCGAGGTGCTCTACATCTCCCGAGACCAGTTCGAGGAACTGCGGGCGGAGCTGTGGGAACTCTCCAAGGCCATGCTCGACGCCCGTCGGCGCGACACCTTCTACCGCAACACCAGCTACTGCTTCCAGTACGGAAGACCCTGCGCCTACTTCCAGCTCTGCCGCTCGGGCGGCAACCCCAACGTCATCGAAAACCATTTCCAACGGATCGCCCCGCACGAAGAGCTGCGGGACGGAGCCGGTGAAGACGCCGCTCCGGTGTTTTGAAATCCCAACCATAAGGAGACGAAGCCATGCTTCCCAAGACCAAAAGCAAACCCAAACACACGCTCTCGGACCTCACCGCCCTGGTGTACGGCCCGAGCAAGATCGGCAAGAGCACCTGGTGCTCCAAGGCCAATGACGCACTGTTCCTGGCGACCGAGCCGGGTCTGAACGCCCTGGAGGTGTTCCAGACCCCGATCACCTGCTGGGACGACCTTCTGCAGGCCTGCGCCGAAATCGCCGAGGGCAAGCACGAGTTCAAGACCATCGTCGTCGACACGGTGGATAACGCCTACAAGATGTGCTCGGACTACGTCTGCAAGAAATTCAAGATCGAGCACGAATCCGACCTGGGCTACGGCAAGGGCTACGCGCTGATCAACAACGAGTTCCAGCGCGTCATCAACAAGCTCGCCTTCCTGCCCTATGGGTTGATCCTGATCTCCCACTCCCAGGAACGGGACATCGAGACCCGGACCGGCAAACACACCCGCATCGTGCCGACGCTGCCGGAAAAGGCGCGGAAGCTGGTTACCGGGCTGGTGGACCTGATTCTGTTCTGCGACCTGGACATGAAAACCGGCGAGGACGGCAAGCCGGTCTGGCAGCGCGTGATGCGCACCAAGCCCAGTCCCAACTACGACGCCGGTGACCGCACCGGCCGACTCCCCGAAGTCATCCCCCTTGATTTTATGAGCTTCATAAAAGCGTTCAACAGCACGGCAACCGTAGCTGCGGCGAGTGCCGCACGGTCGAAGCCGGAGCCGACCGCGAGTGCGGCGGCGAAACCTCAACAGTAAGGAGATCCGACCATGGAACAGTACGAAAACCAATCCAACAGCAACCTCGACCTGGCGCAGTTCGATGACGCCTTCGAAACTGCTGAAGTCGAGGAACGTGAGTTCGAGGCCGTTCCCGACGGCAAGTACCAGGTCAATGTCGACCGGGTCGAACTGACCCGCGCCCAGACCTCGGGCAACCCCATGCTCAAATGGACGCTGCGCATTCTCGCGCCGAGCCACAAGGGACGCCTGCTGTGGCGCAATAACGTCATGGCCAGCAATGAAAACATCAAGTGGCTCAAGCAGGACCTTTTCACCTGCGGGCTGCAGCTTCAACGGCTCTCCGATCTTCCCGGCCAACTCGAACAGCTTCTCAACGTCAAACTGGAGGTGACCAAGCGCACTCGCGGTGAAAACGAAAACATCTACCTCAACCGTCGCATTGTTCTTGCCGACGATGTCGGGGCTCCCGGCGCGGCCATGGACGACATGGTTCCGTTCTGATGATGGACCGGATCACCGTTGTCATCGATACCCGCGAACAGGAGCCCTACAGCTTCGATGCCGACAAGGTTTCGGCGGTCCGTAAGGCGCTGCCAGCCGGTGACTACTCACTGGTCGGTCTTGAAGACCGGGTGGCGGTGGAGCGCAAATCCATGACGGATTTCGTTTCCACCGTCATCCGTGGGCGCAAGCGGTTCCACCGCGAGCTGCAAAAGCTCTCCGCCTTCGAGGCTGCCTGTGTGGTTGTCGAGTGCAATTTCCGCGATCTGGTCGATGGCCGATACCGCAGCGATGCCCACCCGCATGCGCTGATCGGAACGGTCGCCTCCATCGTCGTCGACTTCGGTGTTCCCGTCTACTTCTGCTCGGATCGGCAGGCCGCCTGCCGTTTTGTCGAGGAGTTTTTGACACGTTTTCACCGGAGGATCGCGAAATGCCAAAAAGAAATGAGAGTACCCCGGCGCGACTCCGGGGAAGAATAGAGCGCGTCTACTATGCCGGACCGAAGTTTTCCGCTGGCCGTCTAATCACCCCAACCGGGGAAGAGGTTCAGTTCGCGGGCAACCTGTTCGCCCGAGAGAATCAGCCTGTGGTTCTGCTCGGGACGTGGTCCACCCATCCCAAGTACGGCCGCCAGTTCAAGGTTGATGGTATGGAGCACGACCTTGAGCTCGATCCGGAGGGTTTGGTCCACTATCTGGCCAACCATCCGGAGATCAAAGGCATTGGTCCGGCCAAGGCCAGGTTGATCGTTGAGACGTTCGGCGATGCATTTGAAGAGACCCTCCTGAAGGACCCTGAGCGCATCACGCTCGCAGCCCGCCTGCCCAAGGATTCTGCGCATCGTCTTCGTGACGAATGGCTGAAAAACCGCAGCGTCAACACCGTCATGGCCTGGCTATCGGCCTTTGGCTTGACCCACCATCAGGTCACCACCCTCGTTGAAAAACTCGGCGGCAACTGCCTCGATGTCCTGAAGGAAGACCCTTACATCCTCATTCGGGAGATCCGGGGATTCGGCTTCAAGAAGGTCGACAAGATCGCCCGTAAGCTGGGCACCCCAAAGGACCACACTCCCCGTATCCGGGCCGGGTTGAATTTCTGTGTTCGGGAAGCCCTGGACAATGGCCACTGTTGGAACGAATACGAGGATCTGGTCGACCAGGCCAATCTGCTGCTGGTTATGGATGCCCTGGACAGCCGGGTCCGTGTCGAGAGCGCCCTTGATGCACTTATCGACGAACACGCGCTTGCCTGTGATTCGCACGGCGGGCGCTTCGTCGTCGCTCTGCCGGAGATCGTCCGCATGGAGCGGGAGCTGGCTTCGCTGTTCGGCCAGGCCGAAACGCCCAACCCTCATTTCCATTCCGTCAAGAAACTCGACGCCCTGATTCGACGCTGCGCGGCAACGCTGAACGAGAAGCAGCTCGACGCAGTCCGCTCGGCCCTCACGCACAGCATCTGTCTGATCTCGGGGGGAGCCGGTTCGGGCAAGAGCTACACCATTTCGGTCATCAACACCATCTGCGAGGAGAGCGATCTGGAGGTCGTGCTCGCCGCGCCGACCGGTAAGGCGGCCAAGCGCCTGGAGGAAGTCAGCGGTCGCAGCGGCACCACCATCCACCGCCTGCTCGGTTATGACGGCAAGGGCTTCTCGCGCAGCAAGGAGAACCCCATCGATGCCGACGTCCTGGTGGTCGACGAGTTTTCGATGGTCGACGTGCCGCTGGCCTGGCACCTGTTCGAGGCGGTCGACCTGTCGCGGACCACGGTGCTGCTGGTCGGAGACCACAACCAGCTTCCGCCGGTGGGACCAGGGAACATCCTGCGCGATCTGATCCAGACACGCGTCATCCCCACGGTCATCCTCGACAAGGTCGTGCGCCAGGCTGGCGTCCTCAAGGAGAACTGCACCTCCGTTCTCAAGGGCGAGGTGCGCAAGACCAGCGAGGCGTCGGTGGGCGGATGCCGGGATTGGTATCTGGTGGATCAGTTCACCGACCCGATGGCGGCACGCTCGTTCCTGCTGGAGTTGTTTCAGGAGCGGCTCGATGCCCTGGGTTTCGACATCATAAAGGACGTGCAGGTGCTGACGCCGACCCACAAGGGGCCGCTCGGCACCAAGGAATTGAACGAGGAACTGCAGCGGCTCATCCAGCGCAAACTCTGGAACACCGAGGTGCCGCCGGTCGCCATGGGCCGCCGCGCCCCGTTTCTCAAGCACGACAAGGTGATCCAGACCCGGAACAACTACGACCTGAACGTGATGAATGGTGCCATCGGCTATGTGGTCGATGTCCTCGCAAACGGCACCCTGGTCATCGACTTCGACGGCATGCCGGTGGAGCTGGCAAAGGGTTCGCCCGACCTGCAGGACCTGCAGCTCGCCTATGCGCTCACCATCCACAAAACCCAGGGTTCCGAATTCCCCTGCGCCGTGGTGGTGGTTCACAAGGCGCATTCCTTCATGCACCACCGCAATCTGCTCTACACCGGGGTGACTCGTGCCCGGCGCACCGCCATTGTCCTGGGTGACCATTGGGGCATCCAGAACTGCGCCAAGCGTTGCCAGGAGGATGACCGCCGGACCTTTCTGCCCCTGTTTCTGGACGCCGCCCAGCACGCGGATGCCGATTTCGCCCGTGTCGCGGAGGCCGAATGAGTATGGGCGGAACGGATAACGTCAGGGAGTATTACCGGCTCGTCACCGAGATGGACATCGGTGACGTGGTCCGGGAACTCCTGCCGGGACGGATCACCCAGGAGACCGGCCAGCGCTTGATGTGCGACTGCCCCAACCATCAGAGCCAGTCGCGCCTGTCGCTGCACGTGATGCTCGATAAGCAGGGCTGGTACTGCTTCGGCTGCGGAGTCGGCGGTGATGTGCTGCAGCTCGTGGAGTTCATTCAGACGGGCTCGGTCACCGCCGGGCAATCCGGTCCGATGCCGGACAGCCACCGTCAGGCCCGGGACTATCTCGCCAAGAAGGCGGGCTTGCCGCCGCTGTCGCGCTATGGCCTCAGCCAGGAGCGTCTCGCCCAGACGGAGGCCGACCGTGCCTTCGAACTGCGGGTCAAGGACGCGCTGACCTCGCTGGCCAGGCTTTACCACGCCAGACTCAAAGAGTCGCCGGAGGTCCTCGACTGGCTGAAATCCAAATACGCCCTGAGCGAGGAGACCATCGACGATCTCCTGATCGGCTACGCGGACAACGCGTCCGGCGCGGTCGCCCAACTGACCGGGGGTGAGGACGGTTTTTCCAAGCGGGAGCTCGCCGCGACCGGCGCTTTCCGTCCCACCAGCCAGGACGGCCTGACGCCATTTTTCGAGCGCCGCATCGTCTTTCCCTACTGGAGCCGTGGCCGGGTAGTGTTCATGATCGGCCGCAAGACGCCGTGGACCCCGGACGTGGGCTGGGAGCAAGGGAAATACAAGAAACTGCCGGTTCATGACGAGCACCAGCGGCCCTACGTCGCAGACTTCATCAACAACGCGCTGCTGTTCAACGAGGACTGTCTGCTGGCCCGGCCCGGCAAGGTGATCATCACCGAGGGGGTGACCGATTGCCTGGCGCTGATGCAACTGGGCCTGCCAACTGTATCGCCGGTCACCGTCCGCATCCGGGCAGCCGATTGGGAGCGCCTGATCCCCAAGCTGCGCGGCGTCGAAACCGTCTACATCTGCCAGGACAACGAGCTCTCCCAGGCCGGTCTCAAGGGGGCGCTGCAAACCGCCCGCACCCTGGCCGAACACAAGATCGACACTCGCCTGGTGACGCTGCCCTTGTCGGAGACACAGCTCTCGGCCCGGCAGGAGCTGGCCGAACGCTTCGGCCTGACGGCGAGCGTGGGGCCGAAGGAACTGGCCAAGCTGCTGGCGGGACGTCCAGCCGAAGAAATCCAGTCAGCCGAGGCGCTTCTCGCCACCGCCAAGATCGACGTCAACGATTACATTGCCGCCGGGCATACCCGGGAGGATTTCGAACGCCTGCTCGCCGAAGCCAGCACGCCCATCGAGTTCGGCGTGCGCTCGCTACCCGAGGGCGCTGAAGAGGAGGAACGCAACCGTCTGCTCGAACCGATCCTGGGGGAGATTTCCGAGCAGTCGCCGCTGGAACAGGCCCGCCTGCTGAAGCTGGTGCAGGAGCGCATCGGTGGTGGCGTCTCGATGGCTACCCTGAAAGAGCAAATCCGCGCCATCCAGAAGGACCGCAAGGTCGAGTTCCGCAACGAAAAGAAAAAGGCCAAGCGGATGTCCGGCGCGATGCCCGGATCGTGCCGCGCCCGGGTCGACGAGGTGCTGATCGACACGGAGCTGGATAACGGAGCACCTGATTACACCCTGGCCGCCGAGGCCGCCTACGACTGGTTCACCTCCAACGGTGCCCAGTTCTTTCATACCCTGCAGGGCGAACCGTTCATGTATTTCGACAACGCCATCTACTGGATGGATTCACCGGACCGGGGCCGCAAACGCCATTACGCGGCCATGCTCTACAAGCACACGGGCATGGTGCCGACCTCCAACGGCGGACGGACCTTTTTCGAGGTACTGCCCAGCCTGGCGATGATCCGTGGCCAGGTGCGCGACCATTTTTCCTGGCTGCACACCGATGTGGCTTCCTACACCGTCTATTTCAATCTGAACAATCCGGAGCACGAGATCGCCAAGATCACCCCGGACGAGATTCAGATCATGAAGAACGGCGGCAACGAGGACGGCATCATCCTGGACGGCTCGCGGAAGATGAAGCCGCTGAAATTCCTGCCCGACGCCGACCTCGAAGAGGCGGACCGGCTCCTGGTCGACCTGCTGGTGGGTAACATGACCTGTCCGCAGGGGGATCGCTTTCTCATCCTTTCCTGGCTCTCCTGTTTCCTGCTGATCGACTTCGCCGGGACGCGGCCCATGACCCGTTTCGAGGGCTCGGCTGGATCGGGCAAGACCACCGCCAGCAAGATCACGTCGACGCTGCTTTTCGGCGAGCCTCAGCACAAGAAGGCCACCGACGCGGCAAACTATACCGATGGCTCGCAGAACCCGCTCATCGTCCTCGACAACATCGAGGTCAAGCAGATGACCGAGGATCTGACCACCTTCATGCTGACCAGCATCACCGGCATCGCCAAGGAGAAACGCAAGAGCGGCACCGACAGCGAGACCATCACCGAGCGGACCAAGTGCCTGCTGAACACCACCGGCATCGAGCCGCTGTGCGGGGAGCTTTCGGAGATCCTGTCGAGGTCCTTCGTCATCAACTTCGACCTCGCCAACCAGGCCAGCGACTGCTTTCTGGAATCGGAGGTCATCTCCGCCATCCAGCAGAACCGGGATCTGATCATCTCGGCCATCATGAAGCGGACAAGCCATGTGCTGGCGATGATACGGGACGGAGCCCAGAAGCAGGTCATGCGCCTGCTGCACCGGACCATGCCGACCCATGGCAAACGCCGGTGCAACGACTATCTGAGCCTGATGTACCTGATGATGCTGGCCGGGTCCGAGGAACACGAGGTGACCACCGGACTCGAGGATCTGAGCCCGCTGTTCATCGAGCAGATCCATTCCATCAACGACACCAGCCAGGAGATGGCGCGGGAGTCGAACCCCATCGCAACGGCGCTGGCATCGCTCTTCCATGCCTACCGAAACGCGGTGGAGCTGGACGAGAAGGCCCGCTACGGCGAGGACGACCGGGCAAACCACGTAGTGGGGTTCATCGAACGCTACCAGGTGAGGTTCGAGAACGAGAACACCATGGAGCCAGTGTCAGCGGGACGGCTGCTCGCGGCGCTGCGCAGGGTCGGCCGGGAATTCAACCTCGAGTTCGAATACAAGAAGCCCGCCCAGCTCGGTCGGCGCATCAGCAACGACCTGGACGTCATCCGGGACGCCGGGTTCGACATCGACCGGCAGCGCAATGCCCACACCAAGAATTTCGAGTATTGGATCAGCGCGAACAGGGGAAAATGAAGGAGAACTGGAGAGTTATGCCTGTAATAGACGACGTTGCAGCAACGTCTGCATATCACGGCGGCCGTCGGCAATCACCATGACATAAACATTTTCGGCCATGACTCGATAGATGATGCGGTAGGGTTTGAAAAATATCTCACGGTACTCGCGAAGCCCGATGGCCAGCAGTTCTTTTGGATAGGCTCCTCGCTCCGGATTCTCGGAGAGGCTCGAAAAGGCCTTCTCTATTTGATCGAGAACGTAATCCGCTTTTCCCGGCGCATCGTGGGATGCAATGTAGTCGTACAACTCCTCCAAATCCCGTGACGCATCGTCGGTCAGAAATAACTGGAAGGTCATCAGCGACTCTTGCTCCGGTCGCGAAGCCGCTGGATGACATCACCGGCGGGCTGGACTTTGCCTTCCTCGATCTGACGCGAGCCTAGCGCCAGGATCTTCAGAAGGGCCATGGTCTCCTGGGTTTGCTCATAGCTTTCGATGTCCTGCATCACGACCTTGGCTTCGCCATTCTGAGTGATGACCAGGGGTTCACCTTGCCCTGACATGTTGCGCACGATTTCTGCGGCATGGGCTTTCAGGTAACTAATCGGTTTGATTTGGCTTGATAGCTTCATATCCATCCTCCTTTACATGACTAAATATAGTCCGAAAACGGGTCAACTGTCAATCTGAAACGCTCCGAGTCGCCACCGTGGTGGCTTGGAAAATCATCCAGGACGCTCTCGGGCGTCCTTTTCTTTTGCGGTGGTGCGGTGAACACCGCTGTCCTTTGCGGTGGATGACCACCGCACGCCAAAACATTGCCAGACAAGGCTTTCATGGCCTTTGCGGTGGTTGCGGTGGTAAATCCAGAGGTCTCACCCCCTATGGGCTGAAATATTTTTTTGATCCACCGATCCGGCATTCCTCGCCAGAGAAATTCCGGCCAAGCGTGAGAGACATTCCCCAAATACCACCGCAACCACCGCACTCTATCTTCTCTTTCTTCATAACTATCGATAAACAATAAATAAACAACGCACCACCCCCTGCGGTGGGACGAGAAAATCTTCCACCGCACGACCACCGCAGCCACCGCATATATCCACCGCAGAACCTGCCGGTTTCTCGAAAAACGTTTAGAGACCTCAAAAAACAGTTACAAAACGGCCTCTCGCTCAAAAAACGATTACAAGCGAAGGCATCAGTCCGCCGTCATCTGGCTTTGGGCTCCGGTAAGTAACGGGAAAAGCAATTAACCCGTATTTCTGGAGCGTGAAGCCATGAGCCTTCTGAAAACCATGATCAAGCACACCGCCGGTGGGCAGGAAGCCTCGGCAGGATGTGAAACCCCATCATTACCACCGCAACCACCGCAGCCCGCCATCTATGTCTCCACCGGGCTCGACATCCACGACATCGAGGACGCCCGCGATTGGCCTGAAGACAGGGAGATCGACGGCACGCTGTGTCGCCGTCTGTCGCCTGAATACTTTGCCTGGCTACGTTCCCGCATGGTCACCGCCCAAGCCGCGCACAAGGCCGGAAAGCTCCCCGAGGATGCCTGGAATACGCTGCGGCAGCGATTCAACGCCCTGCAGGAGCTAGCCATCCGGGAGTTCGGCAAGGAACGCCTGCAGGAGGTCCTGCAGTCCTTTTCCTCAAAGAACTACCAGCCACCCGCGCTTCGTCCCGAGTCCCAGAAGAAACCCGTCGAAGTTCCCAGAAAGGACTGGATTTATCCCGGCAACCAAGCTTGGAAATGTAAGCAGCCGGTGACTTCCCAGGCTGTCGCCAAGGTCGACGCCATCCGTGAGGAGGCCATGGCCAAGGGCTGGTCCGAGGCACGCCTCTATCAGAACCAGGGCCGGTTTCGGTTTCCCTGCGGCGAGGACTACGGCCTGGTCTGCTTCGTCGATGGCGATCAGGAGATTGGCGACGTCACCGAACGTTCTATCGAAATTATCCACGGGCCGAAGTCCGGGCGTCCCAGCACGCTGCGGTTCTACAACCCGGACGTGCCGCAGCCGTGGATGAAGAAAGTGGAGGATTGAGCCGTGAAGAAAAAGAAAAGCTACGCCAACGCCAAGGATGTCCTGCCAGAGGAGCTCTTCGAGCAGATCCAGAAGCACTACACCGGGATTCTCTGGGTCCCGGCACCGAGCCGGTTTTACCAGGAGCGCCGCGATCTGGTGCTTGCCCTTCACCTGCAGGGGATCAGCAGCCAGGAGATCTCCAACCTCGCCGGAGTGACCACCCGCCGGGTCAATCAGATCATCGCCGCCGAACGAAAACAGGATCGGGACCGACAGTTGGCCGTCGCTTCCGGTAAGTAACCCCTGAACCGGCGGGAGCGCGTTTGGAGGCTAAATCGGCCTCCCGCCCCGCATCCCGGCTTGGGAAAACAATATTCGGCAGGATTTCCACGTGGCACTGAACAAACCGGACAAAGAGACGCTGGACCGCTGGCACCGCAACGAGGGCAAGACCGAACCGCCCCGGCGCGGGCCTGGTGCGCCCGAGGGCAACCAGAACCGGCTGCGTCACGGCATCTTTGCCGACCGCTGCCTGACACCGGAAGAGAAGGTCATGTTCGACGCGATCATCGACCGCCTCAATCAGGACTTCGAGTTCAACAAGTCCAGCGACTTCCTGCAGGTGGAGCTGGTGGGCGTCTACTCGGTGAAGCTGGTCCGCGCCCAGATCGAGGGGAACACCGACGCTGCCGAGAAGCTCGACCGGATGATCCGCTGCCACATGAAGGATCTCAAGACCACCAAGATCGCCCGTGAGGGTGAGGAGCCGAAAGGTCCGCAGACCTCTCCGGCGGAATGGGCGGCGGCTCTGCTCGAGAAGGTGGCTGAGGCCGCCAACGCTCAGGGCGCGAAACCCTCCGGCCGCAAGAAACGCGGAAAGAATTGCGGATAACACCATGGAGGGCTTTTCCGATGACCCCGACACACGGCGACTTGCAGCAGACGACTTCAGCAGGAATTGCGGATAAGACGTGTTCCTTGCACTTTCGGAATCGGCATTCTCCGGCGGCCGATCATCATTCCCACTCCTCGATTTCTTCCTGCAGCTCTCGATATCCGCTTGGCATGTGTGCGCATAAGCCGAGCCGCATAACCCAAGTAGATATTGGCATGTTCA
This sequence comes from Pseudodesulfovibrio profundus, assembly GCF_900217235.1. NCBI lineage: Bacteria > Pseudomonadati > Thermodesulfobacteriota > Desulfovibrionia > Desulfovibrionales > Desulfovibrionaceae > Pseudodesulfovibrio > Pseudodesulfovibrio profundus. The sequence continues at coordinate 482,490 of NZ_LT907975.1, forward strand.
CGCCGGGGCTCTCTCACACAACCCAAGTAAATATGGGCATGTCGAGCCCCAGGCAGAACCGGCCAAGCCCCGCAAACAGCCATTCCTTCGGCAGCGGCCCTCGCATATGCCAAGCAGATATTGCCATGTGTGTTCCGCGCCCGGAGCGCACAAGCCAAGCAGTTATAGCCATGTGCGGCGGACAGACAGAGAAGGAGAAATTCCGGTCAATCGATATTTCCCGCTCCGCCCGGGAGGAAGAGACCCTCCGTCATGATCATTCATCATCGGCGGATGTGTTCTTCTGCGGGCACTGTCATTCACTGTCTTCGACACTGTCTCGGCCAACGAAAACAGGAGCAGCCGAGGCCGCCCCCATCGTCGGGTCCGGAAGGATCAGAGGCGTTCGAGGGCTTCCTCGAGCTGACCGTCCACGAGGTGGGTATAGATCTGGGTGGTGGACACGTCGCGATGCCCCAAGGCCCGCTGCACCACGAGCAGGTCGTTGGTCGCGCCGTAGAGGTGGGTGGCGAAGGTGTGCCGCAGCCCGTGCGGCGTCAGGTCCTTTTCGATCCCGGCTTTCCGCAGCCAATGGGCGAGCCGGTTGGCAATCTGCCGCTGGCAGAGTCTGCCGTCCCGGTTCGACAGGAACAGGGCTTCCATTTCCGGGCGGCCATGTCGACGTCGCTCGGCCAGGTAACGGCGAAGCAATGTGCGGAGGTCGGTCTTGATGAACTTGACCTGCGGCACATTCCCCTTGGCCCGCACCCGCAGATGCTTGGCGTCGAGGTCGATGTCATCCATGTCGAGCGCGGCCAGCTCACCAAGCCTGATCCCGGTGCCCAGCAGCACCTCGATCATGGCGCGGTCGCGCAGCGCGGAGAAGTCGGGCCGTCCCTTGAGCTCCTTGAGCAGACGTTTCTTTTCGGCGGCAGTCAGGAAGACCGGCAGCTTTCTCGGCAGCCGATGCATGCGGATGGACCGGGCCGGATTGTCATCGACCACGCCCGCCTCGGCGGCCCAGGCGAAAAAGGCCCGCACCGCAGCCTTCATCCGATGGAGCGAAGCCGCCGAGCGTTGGCCTCGCTCACTCTCGATGACCGCCCCGGCGGAGAACACCTGGTCGAGGAGCCCGGCCGTAACCTCCCGGCAGACGATGCCCGGGGCCAGCTCCCCGGCCACGCGGGCCACCAGGGCGAGGTCCCGGCGGTATGCGGTTATGGTCGCAGGGGAGCGTCCTTCGGCCGACAGGCGGGCACAGAACGCCTCTGTCGCGGCCGTCAGGTCGAGGTCAGCCGTTCGGTTGCTCATCGCTGGACTCCTTCACCCGGCTGTGGCCCATGGGTGTGCTCTTGGGCAGCGGCAGCTCCTCGATGCGCCCAGATTCCCTAGCCCAGACCATCATCATGCGGAACACACGGACGGTCTTGGTGACGGTGCGTTCAGCCCGCTCCTTGCCGTCGGGGAGTTTGAGCAGCAGGTCGGACTTGTAGAACTTGCCGACCTGGGGAAGCCGGATCTCGACGAGCTGGCGATCCGCGCCGAAGAAGGACTCAACCACGTCGAGGTCCTTCCGGTAGGTGTAGAGGGTCCGCTCTTTCTTTCCGGATTCCCGCAGGTGGCCGATGAAAGCCTCGGCGGCTTGATGCACGGTGCATTCGGTCATGTCGATGTCTCCTTTGTCGGTGGCCCGGTGTGTTCAGGACAGGAACTCGTCCAGCTCCCGCAGCAGTTCTTCGACGTGGCCGAGGGAGCCGACGCTCGCCCAGGTGATGTCCGGCTGCTTCGCGTCCGCTTCGAGCTTGCCGCGAATGCCCTCGATCAGCCGGGCGATGTTCTCCTGCTTTTCTCGGTACGCCTTGAGTGCCTGCTGGCGGTTTCTGTCGTAGGTCATGGCCTGCCTCCGGTTCCGGTTTTCGTGGATGCGGGACCATCCCGCGTCACATCCAATGACGCTTCTATTTCGTTGGAAATCAAGTGTTTGCAGAGATCTTTCTGCATGTACCCCAAACCCATAACCCAAAGGAGATCAACATGTTGAAGAAGACCATCGAATGGACCATCCCGCTGGCCCTGGCCGGGATCATGACCGGCTGCGCCACCTACCGGCCTCCGGCCCAGATCCAGTCGGCGGTGGCCACCGTCAACCGCCACACGCCCGAGTACGTGACCGAGGCCAATAAGGCCCTGCGCGAGATCGGCCACCCGGACGCCGAGCGCCTGACCGGAGTCGGTCTGCGCCTGCAGACTGCCGTGGACGCCCTTGACCAGTGGGCCAATGGCTCGAACCAGGAGGCGGGCCAATGAAAGAGATCCTTCAAGAAAACAGCGATGCCGTCCGCCAGGCCGGTGAGGCCCTGGTTGAAATCGGCACCGAACTGGCGGCGGGACGGATCGAGAACGCTCTCGGCCGTTTGGAAGCGGCTCAGCAGCAGTACCGGGCCTGGGCGGAGTTGGACCAGGCCATCATCGACATTCAGGAGGCTGTCCACGACCGGAAGAACACCCTGGCCGTGCAGCAGATCCTGACGGAACTGGTGGGCACCATCCTCGGCAGCGCCTTGAGGACGGGAATGCACTGATGGCGGTAACCGACAAGGAGCGCAAACTTGCGGCGACCCTGAGCGATCCCGTGTTGTGGGGGCAAGCCTACCTCTACAACCGGGATGGCTCAGGCCGCGACTACTGGCCGCATCAGGTGGAGGACCTGCGCTGCCCGGCCAAGAACATCATCCACCTCGACGGACGGGACGTGGGTAAGTCCATCGTGCTCTCGACCGACGCGCTCCATTACGCTTTCACCACCCGGGGCGGTCAGGGCCTCATCGCGGCTCCGCACCAGGGGCACCTCGACACCATCATCGAGGAGATCGAGTTCCAGCTCGACAGCAACCCGGATCTGATGAACAGCATCGCTCTGACCAAGTACGGCAAGCCAAAGATCCACCGCAAACCCTATTTCCGGCTGGAGTTCACCAACGGTTCGGTGCTCTATTTCCGCCCGGCCGGGGCCTATGGTGACGCCTTCCGGTCCCTGCATGTTGGTCGTATCTGGGTTGATGAAGGAGCCTGGCTGACCGAACGGGCCTGGAAGGCGCTGCGCCAGTGCCTCAAGGCCGGGGGGACGCTACGCATCTACTCAACGCCCAACGGCCTGCGCGACACCACCTATTACCGGCTCACCTCATCGGAGCAGTTCCATGTGTTCCGCTGGCCGTCCTGGCTCAACCCTTTGTGGACCGAGGATCGCGAGGCCGAACTGCTGGAGTTCTACGGCGGCCGCGACAGTTCCGGTTGGCAGCACGAGGTGGCCGGTGAACACGGCAAGCCCTCCTATGGGGCCTTCAATGTCGAGCAGTTCAACCTCTGTCGGCAGGAACTGCTGGAGTACCAGAAGATCGTCATCACCGATTCCGAAATGCGCGACTGCGACACCGAGGAAGCGGCCCATGACCGTCTGGAGATGCTGCTCAACCTCACGCCCCGCAGCGGACAGTTCTGGGTTGGCGGCGACCTGGGCTACACCAACGATCCCACCGAGATCGTCGTATTCCAGGAGATGGAGATCGGCGAGCGGACGCTGCTGAAGATGATCCTGCGTGTGCATCTCGAACACGTTTCCTATCCGCACATCGCCCAGATCATCGCGCTGCTGGAGCGGTACTACACCCCGGCGGGCATCGGCGTGGACAACGGCGGCAACGGCCTATCGGTGGTCCAGGAGCTGCTCACCCTGGACAAGTACAAGGGGCTTGAGTTGGAAGGCAGGCTCAAAGGATACGACTTCGGTGGTATGACCCGGCTGGCGGTGCGGGACGGTAAGGAAATCAAGAAGCGGACCAAGGAGCTGATGACCAGCCTCATCAACGGAGCCCTGCAGCGCAAGCAGGTCATTTTCCCCTCGGACGACCTGGAAGTGGAAGACCAGTTCACCACCCACACCTACACCCTGCGGGACGGCAAGATCATCTATTCCAAGGGGAACGACCACATCATCGACGCGGTCCGCTGTGCCATGCTGATCCGGGAAGAAGGCAACCTCGACCCGGTCGGCGAAGAGGTGGTTTCGCTCAAGCCGGTCCTCACCAATCCGGTCTTCATCTGAGCCAGACAAAACGTTACCAGTTTTTCGGAAGTGGCAACACTTTGTCTGGAGGCATCCTCCGACGCTTTCCACCCCGCTCCGGTAAGTAACCGGCATCGAGCCGGGTTCGGCCCACACGGGCCGGATGTGCGGCTGTCATGGCCGAAACTACCGAGAGGATCACGTGGAAAGTACCGCCCATCAGGACGAACAACCCGAAAGCCTGGACACCACCGGCTTTGTCATCGCGCCGCTGGCCGCAGCGGCAGCGCTCGACTCGGCCGCCTTCGCCAAGGTGAACGCCGCCGAAGCGATTCCTGCCACCTGGGAAGAACGCGCCCGCAAGGCCTGGGAATACTACGTCGAGGAGCCGCTGGTGAAGAACTGCGTCAACTCCTGGCGCACCTTTGCCGTGGGCGACGAGATCAAGATCACCAGCGATGACGAGAACCTCAAGGAGCAGGCTCTGGAGGCCGCCTGGCGGTTGAACATCACGCAATTCATCAAGGACATGGTTCTTCAGCTCCTGGTGAAAGGTGATGCCATCGGCTTCAAACGCTTCACCAAGTCCGGCCAGGACATCGAGGAACTGGTCTGCGTCAACCCGGTTTCGGTCAAGGTTAAATACGCCCAGGGCGAACTGATCGAGGCCCGGCAATTTCCCGAGGACACCCCCGGCGGCGGGGAATCCATTCCGCTGCCCGTCGAACAGGTGGTCCACCTCAAATGGGATGCTCCAGCCTTCTCGCCCCGGGGCAACTCCCTCGTGCTTCCCGCCTTTCAAGCCATCGAACTGCTGCGCGACTACCGCCGGGCCGAACAGGCCATCGCCAAGCGCTGGGCCACGCCGTTCCGCCTGCTCAAGGTGGGCGGCGCGTTCGGCCAGAAGATGGTGATGCCGGACCAGCGGATGCTCGAACAGGTCCGCGACATGGTCAACAAGATGGACATGAAAAGCGGCCTGGTGGTCCCGTTCTACGTCAATGTCGAAACCCACGGCACCGATGGTCAGGTCCTCAACGTCGAGGACAAGGTCAAGGAGGTGAAGGAAGACATCGTGGTGGCCCTGGGTCTGTCACGCTCGCTGGTGACCGGCGACGGCCCGAATTTCGCCACCGCCTCGGTGAGCATGCAGAAGATGATGGTCATGATCCGCGAGATCAAACAGGCCGCACGCAAGCTCCTCGACTGGGTGTTCGACGACTGGATGGAGCTGAACGGCCATGGCGACAAGAGCATCCAGTTCATCTTCAACGACCTCGACCCCAGCGATGCGGTCGATTTCAAGAAGCTCCTCATCGAACTCTACGACCGCAAGCTCATCAGCCGCTCCAGCCTTCAGCTCAAGATGGACCTGGACCCGGACATCGAGGCCGCCAACCGCGAGACCGAACGTAAGCAGATCGACCTGATGGACGAGAAGCAGGTGAAGCCGGTGGTGGATATGGTCGTCTCCGGCATCCTCAGCGTACCTCGCGCCCGCAAGATGCTCGGGATTCCGGCCGAGGACGATGAACCCACGGCGGAGGCGGCATTGGTCTGGTCAGGCGACCTGGAGTCCACCGGCATTGCTGCCGTGTGCGACGAGTGCAGCCACTTCATTGCTGACACCAACCACTGCCGGGTTCACAACAGCGAGCGCACCTTCGACGCCCCGGCCTGTCGTTTCATCGACCGCCGGGAGCCCCGTTGATGCCGTCGGACCTTAAGCAGCGCATCCAGGCGGCCACCCTGAAAAGCCTGACGGCCCGCAACCGCTACAACGACCAGGTCACGGCCCAACTCACCCAGGCCCTGAAACAGGCCGAAGACGAGGTCGCCCGCGCCATCCTCCAGTACCGCTCCCTCGGCTCCCTGCCGGACAACAAGCTCGCCGCCCTCAAGGGGCTGGAAAAGCTCCAGCTCGAACTCGACGACACCATGAAGCGGCTCAAGCGGGAGCAGACCCTGGTCTTTCGCAAGACGACCAAGGACTCCTTCAAGCTCGGTATCCAGCAGGGAATCGGAGAACTCGCCGACGCGGCGCTGCCGTTCTACGCCGACCTCAAACCCGAAGGCATCGACAAGCTGGCCACCAAGGTGTTCACCATCGTCGACACCAATGCGCTCGACTTCATGGCGCAGTACAACCTTACCCTTGCCGGTGACGTCCACCGCGAGCTCGCAGACGGCATCAAGCGCACCATCCTGAACGGCGTCGCCACGGGCAAGGGGGCCGACGACATTGTCCGGGACATGGGCAAGGTGATCGTCGACAAGGACTCCTTTCGTCAGGCCGGAAGCCGGGTGTTCAGCAAGGCGCAGTACCGCATGGAGATGATCGCCCGCACCGAGGTCCTCCGCGCCCACAACATGGGCAGGCTCAAGTTCCACGAGCGGGTCGGCATCCAGAAGCTGGAATGGCTGGCTATGGAGGACGAGCGCATGTGCCCGGTCTGCGGCGGCCTGGACGGCAAGACCTTTCCCATCGACAAGTTCCCCCAGCAACCCGCGCATCCGCACTGCCGCTGCACCAACATCGTGGCCTGGCCGATGACCGTCTGCGGCAGCGAGATGGCCGCCAAGGCAGCCGCTCAGTCATCGCAGGGAGACGCCTGCATTCTCCCGCCCCACGTGCTGGAAGGCATGGCCGACGCCCAGGCCAAGGAGAACGCCAAGCTCAAGAGCGCCTTTGAAAACGGCGACATCGCCGACCTCGGTTCGCTGACGGTCAAACAGCTTCAGACCCTGGCGAAACAAAACGGTGTGGCCATCGCCCGGACCAAGGCCGATTTCATCAAGCTGCTCGACCTGGCCGAACCCGGGATCGATCACGGCGACCTGGCCGGAGCGGCGCTCAGCGCCAAGATCAAGGAACACAAGATCGGCCTGCTGCGGACCAAGGAAGAACTGGTCGAGTTGCTCGGACTGAAGCAGGCGGAACTCAAACAGGCCAAGCTGCTCGCCGCCCAGATGGCGAAGATCCCTCCCGCCGAGGGGCTGGAGGGCATGACCGCTCAGCAACTCAAGGAGATGGCAAAGGAGAACGGCATCTCCCTCAACATGACCAAACAGGAGACCATCGAGCTGCTGGACAAGCTGGAGCCCGGCGTGGACCACAGCGGCCTGATGGGCAAGGAACTCGCGGCGGCCAAACAGAAGCACGGCATCGGCATCCTCAAGAACAAGCAGCAGCTCGTTGAGGCGCTGCAGAAGAAGGCCGGTGCCGACATGGCCGAGTCGGTCAAGAAAAAGGCAGTCGACGAGGCCAAACAAAAGCTGATCCTGAAACAGAAAACGGCCCTCGAAGACGCCGCCAAGGCCGTGGTCGTTCCCGACACGCCGACCGGCTACAAGGATTTCCTCGACGCGATTGCCAAGGCGGAACAGGCGGTTTCCGGCGGCACCGATCTACCCCAGGATCTGCTGGCGGCCCACAGCAAGGAAATCGCCCTCAAGAAACAGCTCTTCCAGGACCAGGTCGGCAAGCTGAAATCGACAGAGCTCAAGACACTCGCCAAGGAGACCAAGGTTCAGTATTGGCAGTGGGCCAACAAAGACGAGCTGACCACGCTCTTCACCGAGACCGACCCCGCGAAAATCAAGGCGGTTCAGGCCAGCATCGACACCAAGCACGCAGCCTGGGCCGAAAAACATGGCGGCAAGAAGAAAACCGCACCGGCCAAGCCCGCCACGCCGAAACCAGCTCCACAACCGAGTCCGATCAAGCCACCCGAGGCCAAGATCGGCAAGAAAGGCGCGGAGTTCGCCAATGTCGATACCGCATGGCAGCAGAAAGGTCTGCCGTCAAAATTCAAGAAAACCGGCAAGGCCGCTGTCGGCGGCGCACACGAAAAGGAGTTCTGGACCGATGAGAACGGCGACAAATGGCTGTTCAAGCCCATTGGCCGCAAGGACGATGAGTTCATCGCCTTCGGAGAGGAAGCCGCCTACAAAATCGGCCGCCTGATCGACCCCCATTCCATCGAGGTGCGCACCATCCAATTGAACGGACGCACCGGTTCCATCCAGAAATGGCGCACCGATCTGCGGGACGACTTCGATTTTCGCAACATCCTGCCCCAGGATCTGACCACCATCGAACTGGAGCAGATCCAGCGCGAGCATGTGGTCGACTGGCTGATCGCCAATCACGACGGACATTCCAAGCAGTTCATCCGCGCCCGGGACGGTCGCGTCTACGGCATCGACAAAGGCCAGGCATTCAAGTTTCTGGGCCAGGACAAGCTCTCGCTCGACTATCACCCCAACGGCGTCTGCGGCGAGGAAGAGCCGTTTTACAACAAGGTCTTCCGGGCGGCCAAGGAAGGGAAGGTACGGGTCGATCCGAACGCGACCTTTCGCTACATCCAGGAAGTCGAAAAGATCGCCGACGAGGATTACCTCGATCTGCTGCGGCCCTACGCCGAGGGACGGTTTTCCAAGGACCCGGCCGGGCTGCGGCATTTCTACGATCTGGCCCTGGAGCGGAAACACAATCTCCGGCGGGACTTCGAGGGCTATTACGCCGATGTGCTGGGGGATCGGGGCTTCCGTTTCGACGAGCTGAGCGCCGCCACCGGCAAGAAAAAGCTGCTCTCCTCCGCCGAGGAAGCCCTGGTCGAGGAGGCCCGCAAACTCGGCTGGCAGGGCAAGACGCTGCCCTTCGACAGTGGCGATGTGGAGGACCAGAACGCGCTGATCTTCACCGAGAGCTTCAAGGGGAAGAAGCGCACCGTGGTCAAGATGAAGATCCGGCCGGACACGGACCGCCGCATCGACGAGGTGCTACGCAGGTATGTGCAGACGGCGGCCGGGGAAAAGGGACAACCACTGGTCGAAGACAGCTTCTTTCCGACGATTCTGGACGCCGTCAAAAACGTCAATTTCCACGTGGGCGACGGCAAGTACAACCGGACCAAGATCGACAAGGCCCTGCGCCTGCGCAAGAAACTGGAGACCCTGCAAAAGAGCGCCGACCCCAAGGTCAAGGAGATGGCGGACCACTATCTGAAATGGGTCAAGGAGATCGAAGAATCCGTCGACTGGGATCGGGCCACCAACGGCGTTTTCGAGCAGTATCTACCCAAGCTCGACGCGCAGAAACCCAAGGAGAAACCGCCGTTCAAGGTGGAACGCGGCAAGGTGACCCACACCAAGCGCAGGATCGGTTCCGGCACCATTACCGTCGAGGCCGACGACATCGACAACCGGACGCTGTTCAATCACAACTCCCGCATGCAGGACGGACACCAGTACACCGTCACCTTCGAGGACGGCACCCGGGTCCGCTATCGCCCCTGGTCGGACACCAACCTCTATGCCCAGCGCGGCGAGCTGGAAATGATCCTGGATGGCGACGCCACCCCCGGACGGGTCGAGGCGATGCTGGAAAAGCTCGAACAGCTTGGGATCGATACCCGGGTGGCCACGGCGGAAAACGCGGAGCAGATGTACCTCGAAAAGCTCGCCTACATCCGCAAGACCGACAAGAGCGCCGACTACAAACGACTGCAGAAATCCCTCGACGACCGCAACGCCAGCACCACCGAGCGGGTCCAGGCCCTGCGCGGCTATTGGCAAAAGGAACTGGGCGTCCAGGACATCACCCAGCTTTCCGGATACAACCCGCTGGGCGAATATCAGGCGGGCTTTCTGGACCGCGACGCCAAGGGCGGATACCGGCACCAGTTCCGGTTCGATATCACCGAGGATGACCTGGAAAAACAGATGAAGGGCTATTCGCTGGTCCACGATCTGACCAACGGCGAGAGCATGTCCGGCTTCATCGACTTGATCATGGAGAACAACGGAGCCATGGTCAGCACGGTCGAGAAGATGCGCATGGGCGTGGCTCCGGGCGGAATGTCCCCGGTGGCCGACATGCAGACCGGCGGCGCGAGCTATTTCTTCACCCGAATCAAGAAGCAACCAGCGAGTGATGCCTCACCGGCCCTCTACTTCAAGAAACAGATGCTGCGGCGCATGGACGCCATCAGCTACGACCACGACGCCTACGGCAAAGTGATCGACGACTACGTGCAGCGCAACCGGGGGGCCAGCATCGGCGACTGGAAGCGGTTCTCGCAGCGCCATGGCAACGAGACCATCTTCAAATACTCGGTGACGCTGCTGGATAACATCGAGTTCATCGTGGCCAGAAACGACAACGAACGCCGGGAGATCATCCAGAGTTTCACCCGGCGTGGCATCAAGAAACTGCCCGACGGGCGCAAGGTGGAGGACATCGTCCATACCTCGCAAAGCTGGAGCAAACGCAAACAATGACCATGAAGGACTTTATCGAGCAGGAAAAACGGCGGCTGCAGGAATCGCTGCACTGGTTCAACAGCCGGGGCAGCCGCATGAGGGTCAGAGAATCCGGGGATCTCTTTCTGGATATCCTGGTGGACAGCTTCACCGTCACCCGGATCGCACCCCATTTCGACGCTGCTGGCAACCATCTGCGCACCGATTTCTGGCTGTTGTGGAAGGCGCTCGGTTACGACGAGGGCTTCCAGCACGCCCACACCATCAAGGTGGTGGATGTCCGGGCCGAAGACACCCTGACAGCCGAACATGACGGTAAGGAGGCCGAAGGGTGGCTGATTGTCGATCTGACCGACGACCTGGGCCGCACTCACCATGTCGAAATGATCGAGCCGGTCTCGGAGCCCGAGCTCGCGGCGGACTGGCAACGCTGGATCGCCTACCGACAAAAAAACGCCGAAAGATTCCACCGGATCGACGCTCAGCTTCTGGTCGAACATCTCCGGATCGCGGAGGACTGGTCATGAAACTGCGCTATATGATCGACTCGATACTCGCCGACCGGCATGCCACCGTCCCGGAATACGTGCCCGTGGGCGTCTGGGTTCAGGGACCGGGTCCCGGTCTGGATGTGGAGATGTACTACCTCGACCGGGGACCGAACGGGCTTGCCGACCGCAAGGATGAGGCTGCCTGGGTGGTCAACCGTCTGGTCGAGGCCGGGGCCACCTCGCTTCCGGCGGATTTTCTCGAATACCACCGGCTGTCCCGCTCTCCCTACGACGGGGCCTTTTCCGAGATCACCGAGACCGACGAATACCCCTCCATCGACGCCTGCGGTAAGGCCGTTCTGGCCCGGCTGAACCCTGCCCGCTGAAATTCACCGTCACCATCCGACACATCGCCGACGCTTCCGGTAAGTAACCGCTGAACGCTCCCCGCAGGTCGCGGAGAGCACAGCAAACTGACCGGAGACGTTGATGGAACTGTTCGCCACAGACCTGGAAAGGCTGGCGTTTCTACTGGAGGCCGATGCGGCGCTGACTCTCGATCCCGACACGCTCGGGTCCGAGGCCGCCGAACAGTCCGCTCCTGAAGAGCTCCCTCCCGAGAAGCGCCCCAAGTACATCACCAACTACATCGGCAGTAAGCAGAAGCTCGTCGACTGGATCTGGAAGCATACCCCGGAGGGCACTGGCACGGTGCTGGATGCCTTTTCGGGGTCTGCGGTCGTGGCCTACATGTACAAGACCAAGGGCCTCCAGGTCATCGCCAACGACCGGCTCCGCTACTGCCACCATGCCGCCAAGGCGATCATCGAGAACAACTCGGTTCGCCTGAGCGAGGACGAGATCGAGGCACTCCTGGCCGACAACGCCAAGGCGGGCAGCTTCGTTCAGGACAACTTCAAGGGCATTTTCTTCGCCAAGGGCGTCCATGCGCTGATCGACACCATCCGCGCCAACTGCGACAAGCTCTCCGGGTTCAAGAAAGACATCGCCCTGTTCGGCCTCGGCAAAACCTGCATGAGCGGCAAGGGTGGCTTCGGCCACTTCTCGTCGTCCACCGATTATGGCCGCCGCCAGGACACCCCCGACGAGTTCAAGGATCGCTTGCGCAAGAACCTGCAGCGTATCAACGCCCTGGTTTTCGACAACGACAAGGAGAACAAGGCATACCGGCAGGACATCAACGACCTGCTGCCGAAAGCCAAGGCGGATCTGGCCTACTTCGATCCGCCCTACGCCACCGAGTTTTCGACCACCAACTACGAGCGGGCCTACCACTTCGTGGAGGGGCTCATGACCTATTGGGAAGGGCTCGAAATCAAGGCCGACACCAAGGTCAAGTATTACGAGACCGACCACAAGACCGTCACCAAGGCCAACGCCAACGAGTTCTTCCAGACCTTTCTCGGCAACGCCAAGCAAATCCCGCACTGGCTGATTTCCTACCGCGATCACGCCTATCCCAACGAGCAGGAGATGAAGCGGATCATCGGCTCCTTCGGCAAGCAGAGCCGGATGAAGTCCAAGGATCACCACTACGCCATCACCTCCAAGCACGGCGAGGCTTCCAACGCCAAGGAGCGTCTGTTCGTCTGCGCTCCCGGGGCCAAGGCCAGCGCCGAGCGGGAGGAGAAACCCGTTCCGATGGCCGCCGCCGCGAACTTCCACACCAGCATTCCCGTGGACATCCGGCTGGGCGAAGGCGAACGCCTCGCGACCGAGGCCATGGATGTCGGTTCGGCGGGCGACCCCCAGTTCAGCTTCGTGCTCTGCCGCACCGGCACCAACAAGAACGGCGACCACTTCACCGCCGAAGAGTTGTCCGGTCGGCACATGACGGCCGTGAACAAGAAGGTCGATCTGCAGCATTCGCAGGAGTTCAACGACATCGTCGGCGGCATCGTCGCCGCCGACTACCTGGAGGACGACAACGGCGGCCGCGTGGAATGCGTCGGCGAGCTGTACGTCCACGACACCCCGGCCGCCCGGCTGGCCTACAAGCTGATGAAGCGCGGGATCATCTCCCAGGTCTCCATGGAATGCGACTACCAGGAGGGCGAATGCTCGGTCTGCCACAAGCGCTTCCAGAACAAGGCCGACTACTGCACCCACCTACGCAAATTCAAGGGCCGTGATTTCAACGGCCAACCCGTTTTCGAGATTCTGCACGGCGTCACTTTCACCGGACTGGGACTGCTCGACCGCAAAGGCGCGGACGAGAACGCCAGGATTCTGCAGGTGGCGTCCCTTCAGAGCCAGCCCGACCAATCCCAACCCGAAGGAGATTCCACGATGGAAGACAAAACCAAACCTACCGATGACCCGGCCGTCGAAGCGGCCAAGAAGAAACCGGCCCAACAGGAAGGCGATCCTGCCCGCGTTTCCGACCTGGAAAAGGAAAACCGGCAGCTCAAGGCCCAGGTGGCCGAGCTGCAGAAACGCGTCCAGGAACTGGAAGCCGAACAAAAGGCGGCCGCTTGCCGCTCCCGCGCCAAGAAACTGCTCACCCGGCTGGAGAAGCAGGGGCTCTCCTTTGCATCCGATGAGGACCGGGAAGCCGAGCTGAAACGCCTGGCCGAACTGTCCGACGAAGCCTTCGCCGCCACCGAGGCCGCTTACGAGCGCCTGCCCAAATCGGCCAAGGCGGACAAGGACAAGGAAGAGAAACCCGCCGACAGCGACCACGGCGGCAAGCCCGCCGCCAAGGCATCGACGGAAACCCCGCTACGCAGCGACGCCGGTGTTCGGCCCCACGATGTGGACGACCGCAAGGTGTCGCTCGAGGACCGTCTGCGCGACGGGTTCATGGCCGCTTACCGCAACCGTGTCGGCGAGGACTCTCCCGAACACTCGCAAATCAACGCATAAGGAGGAAACACCATGTCATTCATCAATCCGTGTCACCGCAGCCTCGCCTATGGCGACGGCCACATCCAGGGCGACGGCCAGCTCGGCCAGGTGGTCCGCGTGGTCGGCGACGACCTGTTCGCCGTCAACACCGATCCCACCAAACGCTCCTTCGGCATCCTGATTAAGGATTACGCCGGTGGCGAAATGCCCGGCATCTACTGCGACGGCGGCGTTTACGAGACCGACGCCTTCGAAGGGACCGTCGTCGCCGGAGACGACCTGAAAGTTTCGGCGAGCGGTCGCCTGACCAACGGCGTCGCGGCCGGAGAGCACGTCGTCGCCCACGCCATTTCCGTACAGAGCGGCGTCCTCAAATTCCGCCTGCTCGTCTAACCCAAGGAGCCAACGCACATGAAAACCAATCAGTTGAAGATCCATTCCCAGGAATACATGGAAACCATGGCGCGGCTCATGAGCGAGGCTCTCGAGTCGCCCGAAGGCATGCGGGCGCTTGCCGCCGCCATCGCCGCGCCCATCGAACAAGAGATCAAGCGCAAGGAGATCTCCTCGCTGCTGCTCACCAAGCACACGTTGCCCAAGGGCGAACGTCCGGTCTACCAGAAGAAACCGACCGTCAAAGCCCACTGGATCAGCAAGGACGGCGACGCCCAGGAGCAGGAGGTGGGCAAGGACGAGGTCGAGTTCCCCACCAACCGCATCCACTCCAACCCGATGGTGGACGTTTCCGTCCTCAAAAACGGCAACATCGGCACGCTGATGGACATTCAGACCAGCGCCGCCGACGCCATCCGCAAGGAGATGGACCGACGCACCATCTCGGTGCTTTCCTCGGCCATCCCGGCGGCCAACACCATCGAGGTCACCGGCGACCTGCTCACCGAGGAGGCACTGAACGAGGCCATCTCGATCATCGAGGACCTGGAGCTGTCGGTGAAGTACATCGTCATGCGCGGCCGCCGTTTCAACGACATGCGTGGCTGGAACCTCGATCCCCAGACCAAGCTCGAGCTGCGCCAGAAGGGTGTCATCAAGAACTACGGCACCGGCGGCATTCTGTTGACCGCCTCCATGCCGCTGGACGAGATCATCATCGTCCCGGATGAAGAGGTCGGAAAGATGCCGGTGCGCGAAAACCTGAAGACGGAGTCCATCGATCAGAAGACCCGCTTCAAGACCGGCTGGCTGGTGTGGTCCGAGATCGGTCAAGGAATTACCCGGCCCGACATCATGGCCAAGGTCAAACTGGTTCCGTAATCCGGGAGGTGACGTGAGATGAATCGAATCAAGAACATCCGTTCCGGCGTTCTGGTGATCCCCGACGCCGGGCTGAAACTCAAACCCGGTCAGGTGGTCGAGGTGGAACGCCTCACCAAGCAGATCCAGGCGGCTCTCAAGAACGGCCGCCTGGCCATGGCCGACAAACCGAAGCAGGAACCGCTCGCCCCTCCAGAGCCCGACCAGGACGCGGAACCGGTGGACCTGAGCAAACTCTCCGCCACCGACGCCATCTCCAAGGTCAACGAGGAAGCCAATCCGGAAACCCTCAAAGGCTACATGGACACCGAGAAACGCCGCACGGTGATCGACGCGCTCAAGAGCCGTCTGGAGGGTCTACAAGGTGCTGCTGAGTAACCTCATCGCCGACCTGCGGCTCGACCTGTCCGATCCGGGCGCATCTCTCTTCGAGGATCAGACTCTGGAGAGGTGCGTCCGGAAGGCCGTTTTCCGTGTCGGCCGTGACCTCGACCAATCGCTGACGATCACGGCCGGAGAGATTACCCCCGATCCCACCGGCGAGGTCCGCGAGCTCCTGGTGATCATGGCGCAGATCCACGCCTGCCAGGTCATGCGTTCGGCCACCGCTAACGCCTTCTCCTTTTCCAGCGGCGACAAGCGGGTGGACAAAACCGGCCAGCCCGGCCACTGGGCCAAGCTCGAAGCCGATCTGCTCGCCGACTACCGCCAGCGGCTCACCGAGCTGCGTCCGGCCACCCAGCTCGATCAGGAAGCCTACATCCTGACTCCGAGCGGCCTTACGCCGGTCATCTACGAACAAGGGATCGATCTCGATGTTGTTGAATGAGCGGGAACGCGCCGAAGCCGTGGCCGACGTCGCCCGGCTGATCCTCTCCTCCGGCCAGACCGCACGCATCCTGCGCGTGGTTCCCGGCGAGCGGCTCTACGGCACCGACGATGCCGAATACGCGGAAGTCGCTGTCATCCCCCTCGAACTGAACGAAACCCCGCCGGAGGAGTTGAGCGGCAAGATCGACGCGCTCGCCTGTGTCCTTCCGAATGCTGATGTCCAGGGTGAAGACCGCCTGGCCGCAGACAGGGAAACCTATCGAATACAGAGTGTGGAAGAAGAACACTTCTTCGGCACCGTCACTCACAAGAACCTGCAACTGGTGAAGCTCAATGGGCGTTAGGCGGACCGGTGACTGGGACAAGGCCCGCGCCAAGCTGACCACCGGCATGGGGCCGCGCCTGGCCACGGCCCTGCGTCAGGCCACGATCCGCAACGTCCTTTTTCTGGTGCGCGAGATCCAGCGGGGGATTCGCTCCCAGGCCCCGGGCGGGCAGGCCTTCGTGAAACTCTCCGAGAGCACCATCGAGCGCAAAGGTTCCAGCAAGGCGCTCATCGACACCGGCTTTCTCGTCAACGCCATCACCCAGAAGATCATGGCCGACAAGGCGTTCGTCGGCCTGCTGCGCGGCACCGTCAACAAGGACGGGGAAGACATGGTGAACATCGGTGCCGTCATGGAGTACGGGGCCACCATCAAACATCCGAACGGCGCGACCATCGTCATCCCCGCTAGACCCTTTCTGCATCCGGTGATGGAGAAGTACCGCGAGCAAATCCTCCAGAACTATCGCGAGGCGATCCGCTCCGCGCTTTGAGCCTCCGACACATCGCCAGCGCTTCCGGTAAGTAACCAGGCAGAAAACGGAGGCGTCCCTTGAGCACGATACAGACCGTCACAGAAACACTGATCCGCCTGGCCAAGCAGGCCATCCATCCGGACACCGTGCTGGTGTTCCCGGATGACCTGTTCGAGGTCCAGCGCACCCCCAGCGTCATCCTCCAGGGGCCGAAGCTGACGGAAGACCGTTTCCGCCGCAGCCAGAGCCGCCTATTCGAGAAGAATGTTGCGGAGCTGACTTTCGAGGAGTGCCGGTTTCCCAGACTCTATCACCTCGATTTCGATCTGGTGGTGACCGTGGACCGGGAGGCCGAACTGCTCGGGTTTCACGAATCGGTGTCGCGGTTCCTCCAGCTTCACGCGGAGATCGCCATCGCCGACCAGGGCAGTTTGAACCTCACTGAACTGGTTCCTCTGGGCGGTCTGGCCCGGGTGAACCTCTCCAACCTCCGGCAAAGCTCCGGACGCATCCGTATCGAATCCTGCCCGGTGTACGACGGCGACCTGCGCGACGGTCGGCTGATCCGGGACCGGACCTTCCAGTTTCACGGCGACGTGACAGAGCAACGAACCATTCAACCGTAAAGGAGAACAACCGTGATCGAGATCAGAAACCTGCAGTTCCAACCCCTGACGTTCAACCTCTCCGGCCAGGGAACCCTCCACCTCGGGCCGCGAGAACGCAAGAGCATCGCCCGCAAGGACCTCTCAGCCGAGATCAAGACCGCCGGAAAACGCGGCCTGGTGCGCATCACCGACCTGACCGGCGGCGCGGAACCGGAGCCGGAAAAGCCCACGGCGACCGAGGACGCCGGAACCGATGAGGCCAAGACCACCAGCAAGCGGAGGAAATAACCATGCCGACCTATCTATCGCCCGGGATTTACACTCGGGAAACGGACTTCAGTTTCTATGTGAAGCAGATCTCGACCTCGTCGGCCGCCATGGTCGGGGTGGCCGAAAAAGGCCCGATCAACAAGCCCGTGCTGGTGACGAGCTGGGAGCAGTTCATCAACCGTTTCGGCTCCTATATCAACGAGAGCTATCTGGCCTACGCCGCCCGGGCGTTTTTCGACAACGGCGGCTCGGTCCTCTATGTCACCCGCATCGCCCATCTCACCGATCCCACCGACCGGGACACCCTGACAGCGCTCAAGTCTTCCATCGTGCTGCAGAACCGGGAGGCGACGCCCGCCGACGCCCTGCGGATCGAGGCCGTGAACGAAGGCGTCTGGGGCGACCGGCTTTCCGTCTCCATCGAGGATGGCTCCCTTGACCCGGCCAACCATTTCAACCTGGTGGTTCGGCATAAAGGCGATGTGGTCGAGGTGTTCAAGGATCTGAGCATGGACGAGACGCTGCCGAACCATGTGGAACTGGCGATCAACGACCGCTCGGATTTCATCCTGATCCAGGATCTGGCCGCAGCAACGGGAACGCCCGGCGACCGTCCGGCATTGGGCGTGTTCACGCTCACCGGCGGCGACAACGGGCTGACCGATCTGGCTGATGCCGATTTCATCGGCGATCCCTCGCAGCATACCGGCCTCTATGGCTTTGACGAGATCGACGCCCTGAACCTGCTGATGGTCCCCGGCGTCACCACGGTGCCGGTCATCAACGCCGGAATCGCCTATGCCGAAGGGCGCAAGGATCTGCTGTTCATCGCCGACACGCCCATGCATCTAGAGCCGCTCGAAGCGGTCGACTTCCGCAAGGGACAAGGGATGTACAGCCACGCGGCCTTCAACTCCTCCTACGCGGCGCTCTACTACCCTTGGCTGGAGATCAGCGATCCGGTCAACTCGCGCAAGAAGCTGGTGCCGCCCTGCGGCGCGGTTGCGGGCTGCATCGCCCGCAGCGACCAGAAGACCAACGTCTGGAACGCGCCCGCCGGTATCGACCGTGGCCGCATCTTCAACACGCTCTCCCTGGCCTACAAGACCAGCCGTGGCGAGCGCGATGTGCTCTATCCGGAAGGGATCAACGTCATCGCCGTGTTCCCCGACACCGGCATCAACATCTGGGGCCAGAAGACACTGCAGAGCCAGCCATCGGCCGTGGATCGCATCAACGTCCGCCGCCTGATGATGTTCATGGAGGAAGCCATCTCGGAATCCTCCCGCTTCGTGGTGTTCGAGCCGAACCATCCCCAGACCTGGCGTGCCCTCGGCCGCCTGATCAACCCCTTCCTGCAGGACATCAAGGACAAGGGCGGCCTCTACGACTTCGCCTTCCAGTGCGACGAGGAGACCAACACCCCGGCGGTCATCGACCGCAACGAAATGGTGGCCCGCGTGTTCGTCAAGCCGACCAAGACGGCGGAGTTCATCGAGCTGAACTTCATCCTGACCAGCACCGGCGCGGACTTCAAAGAAATCATCTAACGGGAGAACACGGCTATGAGAAGCGGAAATATGCCCAAGAGCCTTTACCAGAACTGGCAGTTCGCCATCGAGGTAAACGGCTTCGACGTGGCCCTGTTCCACAAGGGACAGGAGCCCAAAACCGAATTCGAGGAAGTGGCCTTCGCCCCGGCCGGTTCGATGTTCGACCAGAAGGTTGCGGGACGGGTCAAGTTCGAGGACATCACCCTCGAGAAAGGCGCACTGCAGGACGGCTCCGACGAGGCGGCCCGCGAATGGATCAAGAAACAGGTGGACGTGAACGCTGTCACCGGCGGCCTTCCGGCCGACTACATGCGCGACATCGACGTTGTCCGCTACGACCGCACCGGCAACGAGACCCGCCGCTGGACCCTGCACGGGGCCTGGGTGAAGGCGCTCGAATACGATGAGCTCGAGGGCGGCAACACCGAGAACACCATCGAGAAGCTCACCATTTGCTTCCAATACTGGACCTAAACCGGAGGATCGACCATGTACAGCTTTGAACTGCCAAGCGGCACTGAACTCGAGCTCCGGGAAATGACCGGGGCCGAGGAAGAACTGCTCACCAACCAGCGCCTGATCCGCTCCGGAGAGGCGATCAACCAGGTGCTCCGCAACTGTTTCGTCCGGCTGGGCGAGAAGACCGATCCCGATCTTTCCGAGGTGATGAACCTGCTCTCGGGTGACCGGCTGTTCGCTCTGGTCCGCCTGCGCCAGATTTCCCTTGGGGACGAGGTGGAGCTGGAGCTGAGCTGCCCGAACAGCGCCTGCCGCATGACCAATTTCGTGACCGTCAATCTCGAGGATCTCAAGGTCACCCCCTACGGCGAAGAGCGGGAGTTCGTCTTCAAACTGCCCGGCTCGAAGAAAACCGTGCGCTTCGGATATCTCGACGGCCACAAGGAAAAACGCCTGGCCAGCCTGCGCGAGCCCAACATCTCCTCGGCCATGCTGATCCGCATTCTCGACATCGACGGCAAGGCCCCTTCCAAGAAGAGCCTGGCGGAAATGTCGATGCGCGACCGCAACGCGCTGCGGCAGGAGATGTCGCGGGTCGACGCGGGAATCGACACCTCGGTGGAGACCGAATGCGATGGCTGCGGCACCAAGATCCGCACCCGTCTGGAGGCCGAACCGGCTTTTTTGTTCCCCGGAGTTCGCTTGTAAGCGACGCATTTTTTCTCGCTTACGGCGGACTGCACTGGAGCTGGTCGGAAACCCGCTCGCTGCCGCTCAGGGTCCGGCGTCAGTTTGTCGAGGCCCTCGAGCGGCAGCTTGATTTTGAACGTGAGCAAACGGAACGGCGATAGATGAACGGCGATCTCGGACTGGGCATAGTGGTATCGATGAAGGATGCGTTCTCGCAGAACGCGCAGCGCATCCGTGGCTCCATGATGGACCTCGATTCCACCGTCGCGGATGCCAGCGAGCGGATGACCCGCAACCTGGACCGTATCCAGCAAGGCACCATGATGTTGGGGGCGGGACTGGCCCTGATGGCAGTGCCCGCCGCCCTGGTCGCCTCTACCGTCGCGACCCAGAAGGCCCTGGGAGAGCTGGCGTCCTTGGGCGTGCAGGATCTCCGTGCCATCGAGGACGCCGCCGAATCCTTCACCAACCAGTGGTCCGGTGCCGACAAGGCCGCCTTCATCACCGCCACCTACGACGTGAAATCGGCCCTGTCCAACCTCAGCGACGAGGCGGTGGGCGTCTTCACCTCCATGGCCGCCATGACCGCCAAGGCGACCAAGGCCACCACCCAGGAGATGGTCGGCACCTTCACCACGGCCTACGGGATCTTCAAGCCCATCATGGCCGACATGAACGACATGGAATGGGCGACCGCTTTTTCCGGAGCCATGGCGCAGACCGTGGCCTCGTTCAAGACCAACGGCACCCAGATGGCCGACGCCATCAAGAACATCGGCGCGGTGGCTGCGGCGAGCAACATTCCCCTGAACGAGCAGCTCGCCGTGCTTGGACAGCTTCAGACCACCATGCCCGGCTCCGAGGCGGGCACGCTGTACAAGGCGTTCATCATGAAGGCGGCCGAGGCCGGGGACGAGCTGGGGCTGTCTTTCACCGACACCAGCGGCCGCCTCAAGCGCGTGGTTCCTATCCTGCAAGAGATCAAGCGCCAGTTCCCCGACCTCTCCAACGCCGCAGCCCAGGTGAAGCTGAAGAAGGCCTTCGGCTCCGACGAGGCGGTCAAGTTCCTGCTGCAGATGTCGGCGGGCATGGAGAGCCTCGAAGGCAATATCCAGTCGGTAGGCCGGGCCATGAAGACAGGCACGGCGGTCACCGAACAGATGGCCGACGCCATGAACCAGGACATCGGAGCCCGGTTCCTGCTCCTGCGCCAGCAGATGGCCAACCTCAGCGAAATCCTGGGCCGCACTCTACTGCCGGTGGTCACGCCGATGATCAACGGGGTCTCCCGCTTCATTCTGTTCCTGCAGCGCATGGCCAAGTCGATGCCGGGCGTGACCCGGGTGGTCCTGGGACTGTCCATGGCCCTCGGCACCATTCTGGTCGTGGCCGGAGCCGTCACCGCCGCCGTAGGCATGGTGGGACTCATGCTGCCCGCCATCAAGGCCGGGTTCATGGCCATCAGCGCCGCGCTGGCCGGGGTGGGTTCGGCGGTCGCGACCTATTTTCTGCCCATCACCGCGATCATCGCGGGCGTGATCCTCTCGGTGTATCTGCTCAAACGCGCCTGGGAAACCAACTTCGGGGGCATCCAGGATGTCATAACCGGGGCCTGGAACAAGGTCTCGCTGGTGTTCCGGGGGATCAGAGAGCTGGTGGGTTCGCTCAGCGGCGGCGTCGGGCAGATGTCGACCGAACTGGCCCAGAAGCTCGAATCCGCCGGACTGCTGGGTTTCGTGGTCACCGTCTTCAAGGCTTATTACCGTGTTCGTGAGGCCCTGGCCGGATTGTGGGGCGCGTTCTCCCATGCCTTTGGCCGCATCCGAGCCATCCTCGAACCGACCGTCCGCGCACTGATGAGCGCTTACGCGGCATTGGCCAACGCGGTCTTTTCAGTGGTGGAGGTCTTTGGCGTGGCGGCCAGCGCCACCGACGGGTCGTCCTGGCGTAACTTCGGCACGGTTATCGGCACCGTCGCCGGTGTGCTTCTGCAGGGGCTGGCGTTCGCGCTGAAGATCGTGGCCTGGAACCTGTCGCTCATCGTCCGAGCCCTGGCGGTGGTGGTGCGCAGCGTGGTCTGGGTCGGCAAGATCATCGTCGGGGCCCTGATCGGAGCGACCAAGTTCATCTATAAGTTCCTGCTGCCCGTGCGCATGATCGGCGAGGCATTCGTGGCCGCAGGGAAGATCGTCTATGCGGTCTGGCAAGTACTGACCGGCGACATCTCCCTGCTGGACGGGCTAAAGGCCATCGGCGGCGCGGTCTACGATTTTCTTGCCACCCCGTTCCGCTGGGCGCGGGATGTGGTGGTCGGGGTCTGGAATTTCATTTCCGGCATCTTCACCTCCATCGGACGCCTGGTGGCCGACGCCGCCGGACAGATCGGCCAGGCGATTCTGAATCTGCCGATCATCAGCACCCTGCGGGAGATGTTTGCCACCGTGCGCTCCTTCTTCGCCGGGGACACCACCTTCTTCGAGGCGGGCAAGAAGCTGCTCGTCACCTTGGGCGAAGGGATCTGGTCAGCGGTGACCTATCCCTTCACCATGCTCAAAAACGCCCTCGTCAAGCTGCGCAATCTACTGCCGTTCTCCGATGCCCGCGAGGGACCACTCGCCAGCCTGACCGCTTCCGGCTCCGCGTTGCTCAAGACCCTCGCCGATGGCATGAGCCTTACCCAGTCGCTGCCCGCGAAAGTGTTCGGCTTCGCCGCTCGCGGGATTCTCTCGGCCGCTGCGGGAGCCTGGCAGCAGATCAAATCGGCGGGCGGCAACCTCATGGACGCCGCCTCGGCTCCCTTCCGGATGGCTGGAAAACTCTGGGATGGGTTGACCACCGGGGCTCAATCCGTCGCGGCCAAGGCCGGTGCCATCTTCGGCGGTCTCAAACAATCCCTGTTTGGCGACACGCCTGAGCTGGCAATCACGCCGCCCAAGGTCAATGCCTGGGATGCGCTGGCCACGGGAGCCGTCACTGTCCGCGACCGGATCGTTGCCACGCTATCGGCCGTGCCCGGCGCTGTCGGTCGAATCTTTACCAACGCCGGTGCCGAGGGGCAATCCCTCTGGCAAAGGCTTTCCAGCGGCGCGAGCGCGGGCATTCAGGCGATCAAGGATCGCAGCGCCGGAATCGCCAACAGTTTGCTCTCCTCCGCTCGCGCCATGCTGGGAATCCAGACTCCGATTCCGCAGGTGGCCGAACAGAAGCAACCACTCGGAGCCGCGCAGCCCGCCGAATCGATTGGGCAACGCATCATCGAAAGTGTGCTCAGTCTCGTGCCGCGTCTGGACGAGCGCTTGGTGCCCAAGGCCCTGAGCGCCATGCTGATGCTCCAGCCGGTCATGGCCTCGGCCGCTCCGCCTCCGCAACCGATGAACGGCACAGTGCAGACCGTCGCGGCGGCCGTCGAGCCGGTAAGTAAGAGCTATATCCAGCCTTTCGCGATGGAACCGGCACTGGAAAAGGGAGACGCCTCTCTGGCTCCGGCCGGGATCGATCTGCCCATAACGGCCGCGCCGACTCCGATTGCAAAGCCCCTGCAATCGGGACTCGCCGAGACGGTGCCCTCCGAACGGTTGATCGCTCCGGCTCGCACCGCTCCATCGACACCCATGCGCGGAGAGGAAGCTGGTCCGGGTCTGCGTGAGCTGCTGGAATCGCTGCTCTCGCGCCTCGATGGCCTGGCCGACCGCCCGGTGGAACTGAGCGTGACCACCAACATCGATGGCCGGAAGGTGGCCGAGGCCGTCTACAAGGATCTTCGGGAGCGGAAGATCAGAAACTACGAAACCCTGTGAGAGGACCGATGAAACGCATCTTTGTCTGCAGCCCGTTCGCGGGCGACATAGCCCAAAACGTCAGGGTCGCCGAGGCGCTTTGCCGCCGGGTCATGAGAAGCGGTCACGCGCCCTTCGCGCCGCATCTGCTGTATCCGACCTTCACCGACGACAGCGTTCCCGAGCAGCGGGAGACGGGCATCGTCTGCGGCCTGGCCTACATGGAATGTTGTGACGAGGTATGGGCGTTCACCGGCAACGGTATTTCCAGCGGCATGCGGCGGGAACTAGACCGGGCCGGACAACTGGGCAAGCCGATCATCGAGATCGCCGAGGTGTAAGCAATGGCCTGGGATCAACAGCCCATCAAGGGATATCTGGTGGACGCCGACACGGGGGAGCGGCTCGAATTCCAGTACAACCCCAACTCCATCAGCGACGAGAAGTCGACCGACTACGCGACAATCAAGATCCCCGGCATGAGCCACCCGCGCTATCAGTACGTCGCCGGGGAGCCGCGTCGGATCGCCTTTAAGGTCGAGCTGTTCAAGGGGCCGGTCAAACAGAAGGTCGACTGGCTCCGCTCGCTGCAATATCCGGAGCACGCCGGAACCATGCTCAAGAACGCGCCGCACCGCGTACTGCTCATCTTCGGCGATCTCTACCCCGGCGTGACCTGCATCGTCCGCCAGGTGAAGGCGCGTTTCTTCGGTCTGTTCGACCGGGACAACCTGCTGCCGCAACGGGCCGAGGTGGACATCGTCCTCGAGGAATATGTGGACCGCTCCATCAATTGGTCGGAGGTGCGTTCATGATCGGCCGTGATTCCCGTTACGCCCGCAGCATTCTCTACCGGGACAGCGACGGCACCTCACTCGGCATGCGCCAGCGCATCGACACCACCCCCAGACACGACGACCGCCTGCACACCGTGGTCGAGGGCGACCGTCTGGATCTGCTCGCGCACCGCTATCTGGGTGACGCCAGGCTCTGGTGGATCATCTGCGACTACAACGACCTCTTTTTCCCGTTGGCGCTCGATCCGGGCCTGGCGCTGCGCATTCCCTCCCGCGAACACGTCCAAATGCGCCTGCTCGACTGAAGCGTCCGACACCTCGCCATGCCTTCCGGTAAGTAAGCAGGGAACTGCGAACCGCCGGAGATACGCATGGATCTGGATACCTTCAAACCGACATTTCTGATTCAGATCGAGGGGCAAGACCTCTCGAAGGACATCACCCAGGAAATCACCTCGTTCGTCTTCACCGACAACGAGGAGGAGCTGGATGTCCTCGAACTGTCGGTGACCGACCACAACCTGCAGTTCGTCGACGATCCGCTGTTCCAGGAAGGCAACGAGATCGTGGCCCGCTTCGGCTACGTGGGGAACCTCTCTCCGCGCAAGAAGGCGGTCATCAAGGACATCGATTACGACTTCCCGGAAAACGGCGATCCGACCATCCGCATCAAGGCCTACGACAAGGGCTTCAAACTGGCGGGCAAGGAGAACCAGAAAGTCTGGCAGAAACCCGCTCCCGGCATCCTCTATTCGGAAATCGCCGAACAAGTCGCCGCCGCCAACGGCCTCACCCCGGTGGTCACGGTCACCAAGGGGACCCATCTCCGCGTCACCCAGAGCAACATCTCGGACGCCCAGTTCCTCAAGGAGCTGGCGGAAAAGGCCCGCGACCGCGATGGCGACGGCGTGAGCGGCTATGTCTTCTACATCCAGGACGACGAACTCCATTTCCATCCCCGCGAGCTCGACCAGACGCCGCTTCTGACCCTCGAATATTTCACCGACACCAAGGGCCTGCTGCGCTCGTTCCGCCCCAGCACCCAATCCCAGGGAGCCAAGGGCGCGGGTGTCGAGACCAAGACGGTCGGCGTTGACCCGCGCAAGAAGGACGTGGTCGAGCACAAGGCCAACAACGCCACCACGCCCGAGCGGACGGCCCTGGGCAAGCAGACCTATCTGGTCGACGGCAACACCGGCGAAGGCAGCTTCAAGGAACAGGAGACGGGGCAGATCGTGCCCAGCTTCGACCGTTCCGAAGGTTTTCACGAAGAGCCGCGCCAGGAGCCCGCCCAGGACAGCGCCGAGGGCAAATTCCGCGAGGCCGAGCTGCGCCAGGTCGAGGCGGATGCCGCCACCATCGGCATTCCCCAGCTACGCGCCAAGAAGAACGTCGAGATCAAGGGCGTGGGACGGAAGTTTTCCGGCATCTACTACTGCCACTCGGTGCGCCACAGCATCAGCGGCGCTGGCTACCTCTGCGAACTCAAACTCAAGAAGAACGCCCTCGGCAAGGGCGCGGGCGACAAGTCCGCCGAGTCCCAGGGCAAACCCAACGACAAGGAGGCCCCGCCCACGCCGCAAAACGAGCCGCCAGCCATGGTGACCATCGACGCGGACTCCGGCGCGGTCACACAAGGAGGCGGCAATGGGTGATCTCAGCAAGAATTTCAACCGTTCGGAATTCGCCTGCAAAGGCACGAACTGCTGCGGCCATTCGGCTGCGGTCCATCCCGACCTGGTCGACGCCCTGCAGACGCTGCGCGACCGCATCGGCAAACCGCTGTCCATCACCAGCGGCTTCCGCTGCAATAGGCACAACAAGGCGGTGGGCGGCGCGGAGCAGAGTTTCCACACGCTGGGCATGGCGGCCGACGTGAGCTGTCCCGCAGGCGTTTCGCCCGAGGAACTGGCGGTCATCGCCGAGGAGATCCCGCTCTTCCGCGAGGGTGGCATCGGCGTCTATACCTCCTGGGTCCATCTCGATGTGCGCCAGTCGGGCAAGGCGAGGTGGCGGTCATGAGCGCCGAAACCAAGTCCCTGTTTTCCGGCACCGCGCTAGGACTGTCCGGACCGCTTCGGGTAGAGATCCTGCCCAATGGAATGACCGCGAGGCTGACCCAGCCGTTCCGTGTCCGCACCGGCGCTGGCCGCATCATCGAAGTGCCCGCCGGGTTCGAGACCGACTTCGCCTCGGTGCCGCGCCTATTCTGGCGCGTGGTGCCGCCCTGGGGACGATATTCCCCGGCGGCCGTCGTTCACGACTACCTCTACCACACCGGTAAGGTCTCGCGGCTTGCGGCCGACCGCGTCTTTCTCGAACTGATGGCGGCCCTGGGCGTGCCTCTGTGGAAA
Organism: Pseudodesulfovibrio profundus; assembly: GCF_900217235.1. Taxonomy (NCBI): domain Bacteria; kingdom Pseudomonadati; phylum Thermodesulfobacteriota; class Desulfovibrionia; order Desulfovibrionales; family Desulfovibrionaceae; genus Pseudodesulfovibrio; species Pseudodesulfovibrio profundus. Next base: position 509,575 of record NZ_LT907975.1, read on the forward strand.
CGCCAGCTCATGCATTGGGCGGTTCGCCTGGGCGGCTGGCTGGCCTGGAACGCCAGTCGAAAGCGGGAGGCGGAGCATGCTTGAAACCCGCGACCGTCAATCCGAAGAGCGCTACCGCAACCGCTGGTACGGCAAGTATCGGGCCTTCGTGCGTGACAACAACGACCCCGAACGCCTTGGCCGGGTCCGCCTGGAAATCCCCGCCGTGCTCGGCAGCGGGCGTGAGAACTGGTCCGAATGGGCCGCGCCCTGTTTTCCCTACGGCGGCAACGATGACACCGGCATGTTCCTGATCCCCGAGGAAGGTGCCTCGGTCTGGGCCGAGTTCGAGGGCGGCGTTGTCCAGTATCCGATCTGGACCGGCGTCTGGCTGGCCAAGAGCAATCCCGGCGAACAGCCCGAGGAATCGAAGCGCACCTGCGCGAATGCCTTCTGTCATGACTGTGAGGACAAGGTCGAGCATCAGGCCAACCGGCACGACGATCTCGAACACAAGAAGTACCACGGCCATCCGCCGTATTACTGCCCGCGACTGAAGGTCCTGCTCAAGACCGAAACCGGCCACACCATCCTGGCCGATGACCGCGACGGCGACGAGCTGCTGCGGATCATCGACCGTGCCGGACAGATTCTCACCATGGAAGGGAAGGTGAAGCCGGAGATGCAGAGCGGCAACGCCCTGCGGCGCGGCACGAAGGACGCCGAGAAAGGCGACCAGCTCGACATCGCCTCGCAGATCGTCGGCTCCCGCGCCCGCATCCAGCTCACCGACCTCTGCCGCCAGCAGGTGATCCTCGAAGCCTGGCAGGACAAGGAGAAGGTCCACATCCTCTCGTGCGACAAGGGCCGCTCCCGCTGGCAGAAGATCCTCATCGACACCACCAAGGGCCGGGAGAAGGTTCATATCTGGGGACTCAACGGCACCCAGGAAATTCTCGTCGATTCCACCGCCGCCGCCGAACAGATCCGGCTCACCGACAAGGCCGGTCAGGTGGTGCGCATGAACGCAGCGCCCGGCCAGGAGAGCATCAGCGCCACCGACAAGTCCGGCAGCCTCGTGTTCATGGATGGGGTGGCCGGAAACATCATCATTCGCTCGACGAACACCGTCTTGATCAACACCTGAAGGAAGCATTGCATGGGAGAAAGAACAACAACGCCCTCCGGACTCTCGGCCAGCGAGGAATTGCTGGCCCGGACTTTCGAGCATTGGCGGGAGGAATTCCGCAGCATCCTCGAAAACCATCGCCGGGAAATCCAGGATCGCCTCGAGAAGATCGAGCGTGAAATCGAGAAGAAATCGGACAAGGAAAACGTCGAGGTGCTGGTCCGCTCGATCTATTCCGATCTGCACCGGCACGCCGAGGAGATCGACCGGCTGCACGCCCGGGTCGGCTCCAAGATGGGAACCGATACCATGTGGAAGATCATCGGCCTGGTATTGACCATCGGCAGCACCATCGGCGGACTCGTCGGCTTTCTGATCCATCTGCTGCTGAAGGTGAACCCATGAGCTCCCAGGCGCGACTCGGCGACATCAGCAGTCACGGCGGCGTCATCATCACCGGGGCGAGCCGGACGCTGGACAACGGCATGCCAGTGGCCCGCATGGGTGATCTGCACGTCTGTCCCATCCCTGGGCATGGCGTGACGCCCATCGTGACCGGCAGCTTCGACACCATCACCGAAGGATTGCCCAACGCCCGCATCGGCGACATCACCGCCTGCGGAGCCATCATCGTCACCGGCAGTCCCGACACCATCGACAACTGAGGGGGCCGCCATGAACAATCTCGAACAGCCGCAGGAACCGCACTACTGGGATGTCTTTCCGAAGTTGATCCGGGTCTCGCGATCCCCATTCGTCCAGCGCATTCCGCTCTCGATCCGTGGTCTACCCGAAGCGCCTGTGTTCGAATCATCCAATCCCGACGTGGCCAGTGTCGATGAGGACGGCAATGTCGAGTGCGGCTTCGTTCCCGGAGCGGCCATGATCCTGGTCTGGGATTCTCCCGAGCGGCTCAGCCTGCGGCATGTTCAGGTCGAGGTCTATGGCGGCGGGGTCTCCGCACCGGTGGAGGTTCCTTCATGACGGATACCGCGTCAGCCTACAGCCACTGGGAGGTTCAACCTCGCTCCATCCGCCTCTCCGCTGGCGAGTTCGAGCAACGGGTACCGCTCTCCCTGCGCGGCGACGTGGACGCCCCGGTCTTTGTATCCTGCAACCCGGAGGTCGCGGAGATCGGGCCGGACGGTGTCGTTCGCTGCGGCTGGACCATCGGCAATGCCGTGCTCATGATTTGGAGATCCTCGGTCCGGGACAGCCTCCGTCATGTACTGGTGGAGGTTCGCGATCCGTCCTGGTTTGCCGACCACCCGGACTTTGCCAGCGGAGCATCGGTCTTCCTCAGCGGCACGGTAGTCAACGCCCTCAACACCACCGGCGTCGGCAACGCGTTGATCGAATTCCGCCGCTCGGAAACCGGCCCGGCGTCGTTCCAGGCCTTTGCCAACGCCTATGGCGGGTTTGAGCTGTCCGTACCCGAGGGATTCTATTACGTGGAGGTCACCGCGCCGGGATACATTGCCTGGCATGGCTGGGTGAACGCCGACCCCAACACCTCCGGCGACATTCAGATCGTACTCTCGCCAGAGCTCGACGGTCAGGTCGCCCGTATCGTGTTGCAGTGGGGCCTCAACCCCCGGGATCTCGATTCCCATCTCACCGGACCGACGCCATCGGGCGGTCGTTTCCATGTTTTCTATTCCCACACCATAGAAAACGAGGCGGCGGAATTGGACGTGGACGACACCAGTTCCTACGGGCCGGAGACCATCACCATCCATCGGCTCATCCCCGGCGTCTACCGCTATGCGGTCCACGACTACACCAACCGCAACGCCAATCCGAGCACCGGCCTGGCGCAGTCAGGAGCATCGGTGAAGGTGTTCCTGAGCGATGGCCGTGAGCAGACCTTCACCGTTCCCAACGCCCCGGGCACGGTGTGGACCGTATTCGAAATCGACGGCGCGACCGGAACAGTGACGCCGGTCAACGCCATGAGCTATCAATCCCAACCCGCCAATGTCGGCATGTAACGGAGGTTGTCCATGATTTCCGAAGAACCCGCCGACTTGCAGGCCACCATCGAACAAACCGATTCCGGCGAACAGCAGTATGTGCTGCGGGCGCTCTGTGACCACCTGTCCGGCATCCATGAGGAGCTTTCCGGTATCCGCACGTTGCTGGAGGCCGGTCACGCCGCCTCGGAGGCGATGCGCGGCCAGGCCCAAGCCTATCTGGAGGCCCAGCAGGCCAGGACCCAGGAGTATCTGGACCAGGTTCAGATCGAACCGGAGCCCGATTTCTATCCCTTCGTCGAACTGCCTGCGGGCACCGAACCACGGGATCTGCCAGACGGCAACCGGCTCTTCACCTTGCCCGACGGCATGATCCTGCGAACCACGGACGACCAGCGAATCTGCGTTATCGACGCCGGGGAACAGCAGGTCATCACCCCTGGACCCGGCACCTCCATCGAGGTCGCCCCGGGACGCCTTTACACCCTGGTCGAGTCCTATCTGCGTTCGACCCAGGAGGCAGCCGGTATCAGCGGACTCCCTGCCGGGATCGAGCCGACCGCCATGGGCGAGGAGCGCTTCGCGGTGGTTCTGCCCGAGGGCATCCGCCTCGATGTCGATCACCGGGAGCGGTTCATCACCCTGATCAACCCGGCCGGACCTATCGACATCATCGGCATCGGTCGCATCGAGGGCATCGGCGAAACCATCGCTGTCCGTCTACTGTCCGGCGGAGCCAAGGGATTCCAGTGCGGCCAGTCCGGCCACGGTGGGCTGATCGAGGCGGACGGAACCATCCATCTGGGACTCAAGAGCGGACTGGATCTGGTGGTCCGTTTTCTGGGAGAAGCCATCGACGACGGCGCACCGGAAAATGGCTGCTCGGGACAGTGCGGCATCGACTGCGAGGAGCGTACCTGATGAGCTACGACTTTCTCGGCAAGGGGCTGCGCTATCCGTTCCGGTTTCAGTCGGTATCCGGCGGCATCCAGGTATCGACCGCCACCTCCCGTGAGCACGAACACATCCGCGAAAGCATCCTGCAGATCCTCGGCACACGGATCGGCGAACGGTTCATGAATCCGGAGTTCGGCTCCAGGCTGAAGGACCTGGTGTTCGAACAGAACGACGAGGTGCTCAAGGGCCTGCTGCGCCATTACGTGATCGACGCCATCAAGCGCTGGGAAAAGCGGGTGATCATCACGGAGGTACACTTCGACGACCGACCGCTGAATATCGACGGAAACCTGCTGCTGGTGCATATCGCCTACCGGGTGATCCAGAGCCAGGTGGACGGCAACCTGGTCTATCCCTTCTACAGAGAAGACCCGAACAATCCCGTGCCCAGCTATCCCCAGCCGGAACCTGGGCCGGACCCCGATCCGGAACCGCCGCCGGTGCGCAGCGAGCGCCTGTCGCCGGACGTGCGCTCGCTGTTCAATCTGCTCTGGTTCGAGGCGGCCGAGATGAGCCCCGATCCAGATGATTCCTTCATCTGGCCAGCCGGGGAATACGAAGTCGCCTACATCGAGGGAGCCTTTCAGGACCGCAACGGCAAGTGGATCGTCAGCGATCCGGGTGACAACCACGGCCATTATCTGGTCTTCGAGGGAGCGCCCGAAACAAACGCCCCCCAGGCCGAGCACGCCTTCTATCTGGCCGCGAGCGGTCTGGGCTTCGACACCCAGAGTCAGGCGGAAGACAACGCCGCTGGCACCGTTCACCGGATCACCACGTTGGAGCCGGGCCGCATCGGTCTGTTCTATTTCGAGGGCAAGAAGGAATCCCACTACCTCAACAACACCTCCGGACAGCCCAATCCCGTCTGGCAACTGCGCGGCCCGCTCTGAGGCATCCCGCCTCCGACACATCCAGGTCCCTTCCGGTAAGTAACCGGCGTGGCGAGAGCATCAGGCGCTCTCGCATAACCGCCGAAAACCGGAGAGACCATGGGCCGCGCAAGCATCGGATACATCAACAAGGATTACGAATCGATCCGCCAGGAGCTGCTGGCGAAGATCCCGCAGCTCACCGACCGCTGGACCGATTTCAACCACTCCGATCTCGGCATCGTCCTGCTCGATCTGTTCTGCGGCGTGGGCGACATGCTGGCCTACTACCTGGACGCCCAGGCGGCCGAGGCTTTCCTGCCCACGGCCCGCCAGCGCCAGAACGTCATCAACCTCTGCAAGCTCATCGGCTACCGGTTGGACTCGCCGGTGGCCTCCACCACCACGCTGCGTTTCCGGCTCTCCGCCCCGCTCGGCAAGGATCTGACCATTCCGGCGGGAACGGCATGCCGCGCCTTGCTGAATGACGGCGAGGCGGATTTCGAGACGGTCGAGGACGGCCTGATCCCGCGAGGCGTGCTCTTGGTGGACATCCCGGCCCGTCAAGGCGTGCGCCGCACCGAGACCTTCACGTCGACGGGGCTGTCATTCCAGCGCATCCGCCTGACCGGCGACGTCATCGCCCAGGGCACCATCACCGTTTCGGTGGGGGACGACGCCTGGAGCGAGGTCGATCATTTCCAGGACAGCCTGGCCGACAGCCGCCATTTCATGGCCGACCTGGACGCCATCGACATCTCCACGCTGATTTTCGGCGACGGGCAAAGCGGCGCTGTACCCGCTCAGGGAAGCGCTATCACCGTCAGCTATCTGCAGACTATCGGAGACCAGGGCAATCTCGGTCCGAACCGGATCACCCAACTGCTGAGCCCGGTCTACCTCGACGGCGGACAGGTCTCCCTGACCGTCACCAATCCGGTGCCCGCCACCGGCGGCGCGTCGCGGGAAGCCCTCGAACACGCCCGCCGACAGGCACCGGCGGAGCTGCGCAGTCTCTGGAAAGCCGTCACCCTGGAGGATTACCAGGCCCTCGCCGAGGGCTACCCAGGCGTCGCCAAGGCCAAGGTGCTCGACACCAATGCATGCCAGAACATCCGCTATTACAACGTCCAACTGGCCATCGCCCCCAACGGCGGCGGCATGCCCTCGGCGCTGCTCAAGCGGGACCTCGCGGAGTTTCTCGAACGCCGCAAGGTCATCACGGTCGAGATCAACCTGTTCGACCCGATCTACCGCCCCGTTTCCATCGACGCCGAGGTCTACATCTGGCCCGGTGAACCGCTGGAAAATGTGCGCAGCCGCATCGAAGCCGCACTCTCCGATTTCTTTTCCTTCGACCAAGTCTCCTTTGGCCAGACCATTCACTTCTCCGACCTGGTGGCCCTGATCGACGGCGTGCGCGGGGTCAGCCACATGCACCTCTACGCACCCCAGCAGGACATCGAGTTGCGCCACGGTGAAATCCCGGTTCTCGGCAGCGTCAACCTCGATCTGCGGAGGGCCGGTTGATGTCGGATTGGTTCAAGGACAATCTGCTCGGCCTGCTGCCGCCGCTTTACGAGCACAACGACGAAGCCGGTGACCTGCGCACCTTTCTGAGCCTTCCCGCCGGAACGCTCGACGAGCTCAAGCAGGCCATCGACGACTTCCCGACCATCTTCGACGTCGATCACTGCGACGAACGCTTTCTGCCGCTGCTGGCGAGACTGGTCGGCCTCGAAGTGGACGGCACCTGTTCGCCGGACTGCCAGCGCCGCCGCGTGCGGGAGGCGGTCGAGATCTATCGCCGCAAGGGGACCATCCCGGCCATCGAACGCGATTTCAACACACTCGGCTGGCAGGGGGAACTGCAGGAGACCTTCCGCTCGGCTCTGCGTCTCAATGCCCGATCCCGACTCAGCAACGCCAAGCTGCCCGGGCTGGTGTTCAGCCTCGGCGTGTTTCGCGTGCTGTGCCTCAACCAGACTGAGGGGCTGCGCGACGCCCTGGTGTTTCACCACCCGGCGGGCACCCGCTGTTTCTGGCTCCAGTTCCTCCTGGAATGGATCGAAGGCGGCGCGATGCTCGACTTCGGGCACGCCAACGCCGTGCGCCGGATCGTATTGGCGTTTCTCGACGAGACCTTCGTCCTTGGCCGCTCCTCGCTCGGTTCCTGCCGTCATCTGACCAACAAGCAGAGAGTCTGGGAGCTGCTGCAGCTCACCAGCACCACGGAGATGATCCCGGAGATCGACCGGGCCGCCGTGAAGGTCTCCCGTTTTCACGGCCGCCAGAACCGGATGCGCCTGAACCACAAGGCCCTCAACGACTGGCGGCTTCCGTACACCCGCGTCGGCGAGGATCGGGTTTCCTTCTGCACGCCCATCTACACCGGCCGCGACTTCGACGGGGATGTGCTGGAAAGCGGCTTCGGGCTTGGCGAGAGCCATCTCAACCGCAAATCGCTGACCCATGGCGAGACCGAGCTGCGCTACTGCTTTCGGCAGAAGGATTTCTTCTTCGACATGCAGGCGGAACCGGTTGAACGGGCGGAAGCCAAGTACGACCTGCGCCTGCCCTTGGAATCCCGGCACCGCCTCTGTTTTCAGCTTGGCCGCGCCAGGCTCAACGAAGGTCTCGATCTGACCGCCAACCAGGGCGGCATCAGCAATCTGCTGCTCGCCTCCACCGCTGGCTGCGACGCGGACGTCACCCTGGCCGTGGACCGGATCGACCGATGGCGGCGGAGAGGGCCTGTGTTCCGACTCAACGCGAACACCCTGAACACCCGGTATCTGAGCAATGCGAATCTGACCGGCGAACGGGCTTCGCTTGAAGTCTACGTGGACACGGGCTCTCTCCAGCGCCATCGGGTCGAGACCATGAAACTGGGCGCGAGCCCGCTCAACACCACCGGCCTGCGCCTCTCCGTGGATCGGACCCGACCCCTGCGCGTCAGCCGCATGCGCCTCAACCAGGCTGGCTTCCGCTGGTCACGGCCTTCCTATCGCTGGCTGTTCCGGCAGCAGGATCTGCACGCGCCGACGCAGGCCGGGTTCGAGGCCGCCACCAACAACTATCGCGCCACCCAGTGGCCCACCTGAAGGAGAACCCATGGCGATTCACCTCTATCTTGACGAAGCGCTGACCCAGCAGATTTCAGAGGGGGATTTCAGCCGTCCCGAGGCCGAGAGCTACAACGGCACTGACGGTGACATCAAGGACCGGCAACTCTACGTCGCCAACGAGCAGACGAACCTCGCTTCGGCCATCGACGCTGCGCAGACCGCCATCGCGCTGGCCGAACCGCGCTTTGCCGACGGCGAACTCATCATCACCGACGGCGAGCAGATGCTCATCGAAAGCGGCGGCGGAACCGTCAATCTCACCGTGCAGCGGGGCGTGGCCAACACCGCTCCGGCCGCGCACGACGCAGGGACGACCGTCTATTCCGGCTACGACTACACCGGTCTGGTGCTCGATCCCATCGACGAAACCGGCACCGACGAATCGGTCTGGTACCGCCTGGCCCTGACCCAGGGCGAACTCGACACCGCCACCCAGGGCGCACCGCTCAATCTCGGCGACAAGGCATTCCAGCAGACGCTGTCCTTCTGGCGGCGCTGCACCGTGCTCCCGGGCACCCCGGTGCAAAACAAACTCGACATCAAGCTGCGCCTGACCGGCACGGAAAACCCGATTCTCTAAGGAGGCCGCCATGGCATACCACAGCATTCAAGGACTCGCCCACGGTCGGCTCGACCTGCTCAATCAACTGCGGACCTTTCTGGTGACCACCACCGGATGGACCCTGCACGACGACCAGTCGGCCGACCCGCAGCCGTATTTCGTTTTCAAGTCGCACGGAGAATCCGGGGCTGAGGACGTCTATCTGCAGTTCCGTATCAGCACCACCTCCGGGCGGATTCACGTCGCCGCATTCCAGTATTGGGACGCAGCCACCCACACCGGCGTCAACGAGGCTTCGCACACCAGTTACACCTACCTGCGGGTGGAGGACAGCGCCGACTTCATCTTCTGGCTGTTCGCCGACCTGGACCACGTCTTCGTGGTGACCAAGCTCGTCTCCACCTACTACGGCCACTACAGCGGATTGCTGAAACGGTTCTGGTCCGGGGCCGTCGCGCTCACACAGGCGGCGGTCACTGCAGGAAGCGGCGTAGTGCTTCAGGTCAACGACGCCACCGTGGTCACGCCCGGACAGGACTATGTGATCAAGGACGACGCGGGCATCGAACGTGTGCGGGTGAGCGCCATCGACACCGCTGCCACGCCGAACACCATCACCGTCGAGACCATCGTTCGGGATTACGCATCGGGAGCCAAGATCGGCGAGGACCCGCAGCCGGTCGTAAACAGCTACTACAACGCGCCGGGCACCTTCTACGCCGTGAACAAGTTCGACGGCTGGACCTCCGCGTCCGGCCAGCAGGGCCGCTGCGGCGCGGCTCACGGCGGGCTCCAGGGCGAAACCGATCCGGAGATGCGCTACGGCACCACCATCCTCTTTCCCTGGCTCGCCTCGATGTCCGGCTCCGCAGCCTACCAGGAACTGCGCGGCGAACTCATCGAGATCTTCGCCGTGGGCGGCGGCAATGTCGCCTCGGAAGACACCATTCAAATCGGAACAGACAGCTACCGCGTGTTCAACCTGACCACCGGCGGCTGGTGCGCGGTGAAGGAGTAACGCCATGGCAACGCATAGCGGAAAGCTCAAAACCATCACCACGATCACCGGCCAGCGTCGCCCGGAAACGCTTGAGTCCATGAACCGTGGCCGGGCGCTCAAGCTCAGCGGGAGGATTCGCCGTGGCCGTGCATAAGGGACAACTGGCATCCATCACCACCCGCCGAGGCATCCGGCGGCCGGAACTGCTCGCCATCGGCGCGGCGCAACCCGGAGCGCTCTTCGATCTGTTTTCTGGGGCACCGGCCAGGCGCACGTTGATGGTCCGGGCCGACAGCGCGGTGCGGGTCGCCCATCGGCTCGAACGTCGATCTGACCTCGCGCTTCGCGTGAACAACCGCCTGAACCGGAACGTCGACCTGTGGCTCGTCGTCCATGGCCGTCTGGGCGTCGATGTTGACGCGGCGGTGCGGGTGACGCGCCCCTGGCTGCGGAGCATCGACACCAGTGTCCGGACGTCCGGCGCACACATCAGCCTATCCGACACCGTTCAGCGCATCGCGATCCCGGCCGGGCTGCTGGCCGACACGCGCCAGATCCTGTTCGCGGTGCTCATAGATCAAGACCACGAAATTCAGACCTAAAGGAGAACATCAATGGCACTGGGACTCATCGTCAAAACCGGCCGGATACTGACGGCCAAACTCCTCCTCGGCCAGGCCGTGGACGGCATCACCCACTGCGCCATCGGCGACGGGGATGCCAGCTTTACCGACCCGCAGAATCCGCCCGCGCCGGACATCGGCCAGACCGGGCTCAGAAACGAACGCGCCCGCAAGCGCTACTACAAAAGGACCTTCCTCAAGGAGGACGCCGAAGGGGCGCTGTTGGTCAACGGCGTGCGCTATCTCGAAACCGGCGAGGAGACCAACACCATCGGCGTCTTCTTCCGCTTCGACGAGGCGGAGGCCAACGGCATCACCATCCGCGAATACGGCTTCTTCGGCGGCGACGTGCAGTACGTGCAAAGCGTCACCGGAGATCTCGCCATGGGCGGCGTGTTCCATCAGGACACCAACCCGACCGGCGAGGTGCTGCACCCGGGCTACCTGTACGAGGTGAAGAACATTCCCGACTTCAACAAGATTTCCGACACCCGCGTGGAGCTGGTCGGGATCATCAAGATCTAACTGGAGGATTCAAACATGAGCATCTCACGCGAGACATTCGACCCGACCAAGAACTACAAGCGCATCCGTTACCATCAGGATCGCGACCTGCTGGATTCGGAACTCAACGAGCAGCAGGACATCATCAACCTGGAGCGGCGCAAGATCGCCGACATCCTGTTCAAGGAAGGCTCCATCATCATGGGCCTCGAGGTCAGCGCGGCCGCCAACGTCCTGACCCTGGCCCCGGGCGTGGTCTACATCGATGGCCATCTGGAACAGGTGAGCGGCGCGACCCTGACCTATGATCCGGCTACCACCAGCGGGGCCGATTACGTCTATGTGGAGCTGCTGAAATACAGCTACGGCTACACCCAGGACCCGGCCCTGATCAATCCGGCCACCGGCGAGCCCACCGCAGAGCGGGAAAAATGGGCGCTCTCCCTCAAAGCGACGGACACCAGCGGCCAGACGCTGCCCAACAACGTCACCGAGCGCCGGGTGATCCCGATCTACAAGTTCGACCGCGAGAGCGGCGACGTCACGCCTACGGTGCAGGAGAAGTCCAACCTCTACCTGCGGGATCTGCTGGGCACGCTGCCGGGCAGCCGGATCACCGTCTCCTCGATCACCGAGGACCAGCTCTCCTTCGCCGCCGCCGAGGGTCTCAATTCCCTGATTCAGAACCTGGCCGAGCGCACCTTCGACCAGGCTGGAAGCTATCTGGTGCGGGGCTTCGATACCTTCATCGGCGGTGTCGATGACGACAGCGTTGAGGCGATCACCAACGCTGGACGCGCCTACATCCAGGGCTTCCGGCATCAGCGCGATCTGCCCACCTCGACCCTGGTGCCCAAATCCATCGCCACCAAATCGGTGCGCGGCGAGCAGAAGACCTTCGACATCAACAAACGCCGCTATCCGGTCAACTCCACGCCGCTCAAGGAGACGACCCAGGTGGAAGCCATCGTCGAGATCACCCGCAACGTCACTCGCGGCTCGGTGGGCGGCGGCGAAGACCTGCTCGACCCCAATCCTGTGGTGGACATCCTCGAGGTCAGCCAGGGGGCGACCATCTTCCAGGAGGGCGTGGATTGGCAGCAGTCGGGCAACCATGTCGACTGGCTCGGCTCCGGCAACGAACCGGCCATCGGCACCACCTACACGGTGCGCTGGACCTACACCAAGCAGATGATCAAGGGCACCGACTACGTGGACAGCGGCTGGTTCGGACAGGCCAACCATCCGGCGGCCGGAAACTACTTCTATCTGGTGACCGCCTACAACGCCACCGGCGAGACGGCCTTCAACGCCGCTGCGGTCATTGCCCGGGCCACCGCCGCCGGGGAGATGAACAAGCTCTCCTGGCTGCCGGTCAGTGGCGCGACCGGCTATCGCGTCTACCGGGCCGCCACCAACGGCGCACGCACCGACTACAAGCGACTGATGGAACTGGGCAGCGAGGCGCTCTCTTACGTCGACGACGGCGTCGAGGAGATCGGCACCGCTTCGCCTTTGGCCACCAACACGGCCGGACTCACCATGTCGCCGGTGCAGCTCGAATTGGGCAACCTCAACGTGATCAACTTCGGGCGCGGCAGCCTCGGCGACCAGCCGGTGAACGGCTCCAACTGCAGCCTGGACTACGACTATTACCTTGGCCGCTGCGACATCGTTTACGCCACCACCACCGAGATCAAGCGGCTCGAAGGGGCTCCGGCGGATTTTCCGAAGCTGCCCATCGTGCCGGAAAACGCCCTGGGGCTGTGCAGCATCGACTGCCCGCCCAACTCCACCGACATGGAGATCCGCAACTTCGGCCTGACCCGCATCACCATGGACCAGATCCACGACATCATCCAGGACGTCGAGGACCTGAAGTACAACGACGCCCAGTATCAGATGAACAACGAGCTGCAGAACCGGGACGCCCAGACCAAAAAAGGCATCTACTCGGACGACTTCTCGAATACCGCCCAGTCGGACATCTACCACGCCGAATGGGATGCCCGGGTCAACGAGATTGCCCGTTTCGTCGCGCCGGACCGCATTCCGCACTCCACCGTGCTCTCGGTCGATCAGGCGGGCAGCAACGCGAGCTTCTTCGGCAGTCTGGCGCTGCTGCCGGGCAACGAGACCGTGCTGGTGGAGCAGAACGACTGGTCCGAAGAGCGCAACATCAACCCCTACGCGGTGTTCGACAAGCCCCCGGCCATGCTGCAGATCACGCCCAACCTCGGGCGACGCGGCCAGACCGGCATCGCCGTCACCGGCATCAACTTCACCCCGAGCAAATCCGGCATCGTGCTGCGCTGCGACGGCCAGGTGATGGCCAGCAACCTGATCAGCGACGAGGCCGGTCGGGTCAGCGCCTCCTTCACCATTCCGACCAACGCCCGCAACGGCAATCGGATCGTGGAGATGGCCGACGGCGTCTATTCGGCCCGGGCCAGCCTGCAGATCAACGATCCGCTGGTCATCACTCGCATCGAGCGCATCATCGAGAACCGCATCATCCGCGTGCCCGTGGTGCAGGTAGTCTGGCGCACCCAGACCATCTTCGTACCCCGCGATCCGCTGGCCCAGACCTTCAGCTTCACCCAAAACCAGGTGATCTCCAGCATCGGCCTGCAGTTCACCGCCAGGGACCCGAGCATCCCGGTCACGGTGCAGATTCGCGGCGTCACCACCGGTCTGCCCAACGGTGTGGTGTTCGCCGAGAAGGTGCTGGCCCCGAACGAGATCAGCCTGAGCGGCGAGACCCGCATTCGCTTCGATGACCCGTTCTACGCCGAAGCCAACACCAGCTATGCCGTGGTGCTGCTGACCAACAGCACCAACTATAAGGTGCGCACCGCCACCCTCGGCAAGATGGGCCGCTGGGGCATCATCACCCGGCAGACCTACATGGAGGGCGTGCTGCTGGAGAGCTCCAACGCCGAGACCTGGACGCCGCTCAACGGCTCCGACCTGGCGATGAAGATCTACGGCTACAACTTCCAGTCCGAGGGGATGATCCGCTTCCAGCCGATCACCGGCGTGCAGTTCTCCGATATTAACCTCGACGAATACTCGGCCATCCCGCAGGGCACCGGCCTCGACTGGGAATACTCCACCGACGGCGGTGTGACCTGGGACGCCATGGTTCCCGCCGAGGAGGAACGGCTGCCCAACCTCGCCACCCGGGTCCAGATCCGCGTGCGCCTGAGCAGCTCGCTTGCCAACGACACCCCGGCCATCAACTTCCGCGACGTCAACCTGGTGGGCTACCTCAACAAGACCACCGGAGCCTACCTGACCCGCGAGAACGAGCTGACCCAGGGCGTGGAATCGACCAAGGCCTATGTGCAGATGCAAATCCCCAGCGGCACCACCCTGCAATGGTTCGCCAGCAACGACGGCGGCCTGACCTGGGAAGCGATGACCATCCAGAACACCCGGCCCATCGACGAGAACTGGACCGAGTACACCCTGGTGCGAACCTTCACCGACAACACCGGCAACAAGGTCCGTTACAAGGCCGAGATGACCGGCACGCCGCTGATCTACCCGCGCATCCATTCGCTGGGCGCGACCCTGAGCTAAGGAGGCACGGCCATGATCGTTCGACGCAAAGGCGGCCTGACCGAGTTCATTCCCTCGCCACAGGAGAAGCGCGACGGCCTGATCCGCGACCACGCCCTGGGCCTGCTGGAGAATCTGCACCAGCGTCTGGCGCGGCTGGAACGGGCATCAAAGCTCCCGGCCGACGAAGCGGAGGCCTTCACGGCCCTGCTGGCGCGGATGCGGGCCGACGAGTCGCGCAACCTCGAGCTGCACGCCAGCCTGATCACCTCCGATACCGCCTCCGGCTGACCGGCTCACTGCCACCGCCAACCCAGAAACCCCGGATACGGCCAGCCCGTTCCGGGGTTTCTGCCGCCTGTGCGCCGCCCAATCCGGACAATCTCGCAAGTCATTGAAAATAAAGGTGTTAAATGTCTGCTTCGGCTGTTCTTCTACTTGATTTGTGTCCGGAAAGAAGCATTCATTCATGGTGTAAGCAGAGGTTGAAAAGCCTTGCCTGACAACGACTTAGAAGCGCCATGAACGACGGAGGCACGCATGAACCTGAAAGAGATCCACTACGGGATCGAGATCGAGACCGTAAAACGCACCCGGGAACAGATCGCCTGGGCCATCCACTCGGTGGTGGGCGGCACGGTCCGCCATGTCGGTATCCCCAGCAGCTATGACCCCTGGGAGGTCGAGGACCTGCGCGGCCGCGTCTGGAAGGTGGTGGGGGACGCCTCCCTGACCAGCGTTCCGGCCCATCTGCGGGCCGAGGTGGTCAGCCCGGTGCTCGGCTACGACGACATCCCGCAACTACAGGAGGTGGTCAGGGCCATCCGCCGCGCCGGAGGCAAGATCAACAGCCAGTGCGGCATCCACATCCATATCGACGCCGCGCCCTTCGACGGCAGGCACCTGGGTAACCTGGCCAAGATCATCTACAAGCAGGAGCCGCTGATCCTCCACGCCCTCGGCATCAGCCGCGACCGGCTCAACCGCTACACACGGCCGGTCAGCGACGAGCTGATCCAGCGCATCGAACAGCATCGCCCACGCACCAAGGACCAGCTCAACCGTATCTGGTACGGCTACCACAACCGCCAGCCCCAGCACTACGACAACAGTCGCTACCACGGGGTCAACCTGCACAACGTCTGGTACCGGGGCACGGTGGAGTTCCGCTGGTTCGAGGCGACCCTCCACGCGGGGCGGATCAAGGCCTACCTGCAGTTCTGCCTCGCGGTCGCCGCCAAGGCGCTCAATGGCCGGGCCGCCTCCAGCCGCAAGCGGGATTTCGATCCCCAGAGCGCCAAGTACGACTTCCGGGTCTTCCTGCTCCACCTCGGCCTGATCGGCGACGAGTTCAAGACCGCCCGCAAGCATCTGATGGCCAACATGCCCGGTGATGCCGCCTTCAAGAACGGACGGCCCAAACCGGAGGACGTCCTACCGGACGAAACCACCACTCTCACCAACGAGGCCGGGCAAGTTCCCGGCCTCACTGTTTAAGGAGGTGCCCCATGAAGATTCTGATCCGCTCCACCACGCTGGACGGCGAACCGATCCCCGGTAGCGGGGAAACCATCCAGGCCGCCGACTGCCTCGAAGTTGTCGAGCTGATGCGCGGCCAGACGCCGTTTACCGCCAGCCGTGCGCCCCGGGACTACATGACCGAGGTGCTCTCCGGCATCGAAGGCGGGCCGACCCAGCCGTTGCCAGAGGAGGACGCCGCTGCGGCCGCCGAGTTTCTCACCCGTCTGGCCCGGCACGGCCTGATCGAGTTTCTTCCCGACGACAAGGCCAGCGATCCCTGGCCGGAACGCTTCCTCGAAGCCCTGGAGACGGTGCGGCTCTCCGGGCGCACCAACATGCTCGACTACCCGGAGGTGATCCGCCTGACCGCCGAGATGGGCTACCCGGAGGTGGCCGAGTGGCTGGCGGACCACCGGCGTGAATACGCGGCCTTCGTCCTCGGAGGGACGAGACCGCTCGGCAAGAACTTCGGCGGCAAGGAGGACCCGGCTCCATGTGCGGACAAGTAGGCATCATCTTCGGCCGCAAGCGCAGACGGCCCGACGAGCGGGAGTACCTGCGCGAGCTCTTCATCCGCATGCTGCTGCACAGCGAGGAGCGCGGACCGCACGCCTCCGGTCTGGCCTGGCTCAAGACCGACGGCAGCCACCGCATCTTCAAGCGGCCGATGCGGGCTCACGAGCTGGTCTACGAGAAGCCTTTCCAGGAATTGCTCGGGCAGGTCGACAACGAGACCACCATCCTCATGGGGCACACCCGCTGGCGCACCCGGGGCAACGAATTCAATAACCGCAACAACCATCCCATCCGGGCCGGGATCGTCATCGGCACCCACAACGGCACCATCTACAACGCCGACTATCTGTTCCGTCGCCTCGGGCTGCCGCGCTACGCCGAGGTGGACAGCGAGCTGATCTTCCGTCTGGCCGACCGCTTCGCGCCCGAAGGCCCAATCGACCAGGAGGGGCTAAAGAAGGCGCTCGCCCTCTGTCGCGGCCAGATGAGCGCCGTTCTGGCCTCGCGGCTCGACCCCGGCACCATCACCGTGCTCAAGGGCAACAAGCCGCTTTGCCTGCGCATCCACCGCCAGCACCGGGTGGTGCTTTACGCCTCGGAGGCCGCCTTCATCGACTTTGCCGTGGATAAGGAAAAGGGCTGGCGCGAACTGGAAGTGCCGCCCATGACCATGCTCACCATCCGCCACGAGGATGTGCGGGCCATCGAAAACAGCGAATTCCGCTTCATACCCCAGGAGCGCAAAGGAACACTGCCCGAAGGAGTGAATGCATGAACATTGGAGACACCGCGAAGCTGAACACAAACCCGGAAGACACTCCCGAGACCATCCTCCGGCTCTTCGTCTACGGCACACTGAAACGGGGCTACTGGAACCATCAACGCTTCTGCGCCCACGGCCAAAGCATCGAACCGGCCGTGGTTTGGGGCAGGCTCTACCATCTCAACGCCGGTTTCCCGGCGCTCGAAGTGCCAGAGGGCCTGATCCTGGGCCGGGGCACCGCCGATCCACTGGCCGACACCCGCAGACAGCAGGAGATCGGCACGCCGCGCTTCGGCCGCCCAACCGGCGACTGGGATCTGATCCATGGGGAACTGGTGACCTTCACCGACCCGCAACGCGACCTGCCGCCCATCGACCGGCTGGAAGGATTCCGGCCCGGCGGGCACAGCATGTACCAGCGGGTGATGGTGGCGGCTGCCAGGGGCTCAATCGCCTGTGCGGTATGGACTTACACCATGTATGCGCCTCAGAACGGTCACCGGGTCACCAACGACAATCAGGCCGTTTTTTGGAAAAGTCGGCACTAATCGGCACAAAACGCTTGATTTTGGCAATCCGCCAATGTAATTTGTGGGGGTTAATTTGCGGCACTGTGTCCGGATTTCGGGTTTCCCGGAGACCTTCGGGCTTTTACCGAAAACATGATGAACGAAGGACGAAGGCTATGGATGAGAGATGGCTGACGGTCGATGACATTTGCAAATACCTGAATGTAAGCAACGAGACGGTCTACAAGTGGATCGAACAACGGGCTATGCCCGGTCATCGCGTCGGCCGTCGCTGGATGTTCAAACAAGACGAAGTGGATGAATGGGTCCGCTCCGGCGGTGCGGCTGACAAATCCGATAAGCCGGACACCGAGCAATAAGGAGCGACCATGGCCGAGCCGATTCACGACAAGATAAAACGATCCCTCCAGGCAGCCGAAGGGCTGTATCACCGCCTGGTATTGCTGGTGGGTGAGACCGGTTCCGGTAAGACCAGCGTTCTTCGGGATATTGCCGAAGAGTTCGGCTCATCCGTCGTTAACGTCAATCTGGCGCTTTCAGGCGAACTGCTTGAGCTGACAGCCAAGCAGCGGTCACTGCGGCTGCCGGGCATCCTCGATCAGATCGCTGACCAGACGCAGTCACCGGTGGTGCTGGATAATCTCGAGATCCTTTTCGACAAGGATCTCCGGCAGGACCCCTTACGCCTGCTGCAGTCCATTTCGAGAAACCGGGCCGTGGTGGCTTCGTGGAACGGAATCATGAATTCCGGGAGGCTTTTGTACGCCGAAACCGGCCATCCCGAGTACCGCAGCTATGACTCGGTCGATGCGCTGATTGTGGGCATGGATGGCACGGCCACGGTCGATTCGGCAAAAAACAATAGAGAGGCAGGACAAGCATGAAATACGGAGACCTTATCCAATTCGACCCGATTGAGTCGGTCGTTCAGTTGCGTGACGCGGACAAATCCAGCGCCGCGCACACACTCGTGAACACCTATGTCATTTCCGAGGAAATGGCCGAACGGCTCACGCAGCTTGTCATTCCTCAGATGCAGTTCGATCAGCCGGTCGACAACAAGGGCCTGCTGGTTGTCGGTAACTACGGCACCGGTAAGTCGCACTTGATGTCGGTGGTCTCCAGTCTTGCCGCAGACGCCTCCCTGCTGGAAGGGCTGAACCACGCCGGTGTCCGCGATGCGGCCTCTCAGATCGCCGGTCGGTTCAAGGTCATCCGTACCGAGATCGGAGCCACCACCATGTCCCTGCGCGACATCCTGGTGGCCGAACTGGAAGAGCATCTCGAAAAACTCGGCGTGGAGTATGTGTTCCCCGAGGCGGGCACCATCACCAGTCACAAACGGGCCTTCGAGGACATGATGGCCAAGTTCGGCGAGGTCTTCCCTGAACACGGCCTGCTGCTGGTGGTCGACGAGCTGCTCGACTACCTGCGCACCCGCAAGGATCAGGAGCTGATCCTCGACCTCAACTTCCTCCGCGAGGTCGGCGAGGTCTGCAAGGATCTGCGCTTCCGCTTCATGGCCGGTGTCCAGGAAGCCATTTTCGACAGCCCGCGCTTCGCCTTTGTCGCCGACAGCATCCGCCGGGTGAAGGACCGCTTCGAGCAGATCCTCATTGCCCGCAGCGACGTCAAATTCGTTGTGGCCGAGCGCCTGCTCAAGAAAACCACCGAGCAACAGGCCAAGATCCGCGACTATCTGATGCCCTTTGCCAAATACTATGGCGGCCTCAACGAGCGGATGGATGAGTTCGTCCGGCTCTTTCCGGTGCATCCCGATTACATCGACACATTCGAACGCGTCACCGTGGTGGAAAAGCGCGAGGTGCTCAAGACACTGTCCATGGGCATGAAAGGCATCCTCGGCAAGGATGTGCCGCAGGACGAACCCGGCCTGATCGCCTTCGACAGCTACTGGAACACGCTCAAGCAGAACGCCTCGTTCCGCGCCATTCCCGAGATTCGGGCGGTCATCGATTGCAGCCAGGTGCTGGAATCCCGCATCGAAAACGCCATCACCCGGAAACAATACAAGCCGATGGCACTGCGCCTGATCCATGCGCTGTCCGTCCATCGCCTCACCACCGGCGACATCTATGCCCCCATGGGCGCGTCCGCCGAGGAACTGCGCGACCGCCTCTGCCTGTTCGACCCGCTGATCGCCGAACTGGGCAGCGACGAACCCGACAAGGACCTGCAGACCCATGTGGAAACGGTCCTGCGGGAGATCCACAAAACGGTCAGCGGCCAGTTCATTTCCTTTAATGCCGACAACCGCCAGTTCTATCTCGACCTGAAGAAGACCGACGACTTCGACGCCCTGATCGACAAGCGGGCCGAAAGCCTGGGCCAGGCTCAACTCGACCGCTTCTATTACGAGGCGCTCAAGCGGGTCATGGAGTGCCAGGACGCCACCTACGTGACCGGCTATAAGATCTGGCAGCACGAACTGGTCTGGCAGGAACACAAGGCCGCCCGTACTGGCTACCTCTTTTTCGGCGCTCCCAACGAGCGCTCCACCGCCGTGCCGCAGCGGGAATTCTACCTCTACTTCATCCAGCCCAACGACCCGCCGCGCTTCAAGGACGACAAGGTCAACGACGAGGTCTTCTTCCGCCTGAAAGGCACCGACGAGGAATTCCAGACCGCGCTGAAGAGCTACGCGGCAGCCCTGGATCTTGCAGCTACCTCATCGGGCCACGCCAAGGCCACCTATGAATCGAAGGCCAACGGCTTCCTGAAGAAGCTGGTCCAGTGGCTGCAGAAGCACATGAGCGACGCCTTCGAGGTCACTTATCAGGGCCGCGCCAAGTCCATGACAGAATGGGCCAAGGGCAAATCCATCCGCGATCTGTCCGGTCTGTCGCCCCACGAGACTATCAATTTCCGTGACCTGGTGAACACCATTGCCGGTGTCTGCCTGGCACCGAACTTCGAGAACCAGGCCCCGGACTACCCGTTCTTCTCGGTCCTGATCACCGGCAACAACCGCGCCCAGGCCGCGCAGGACGCCCTGCGGGCCATCGCCGGGCAGAACCGCACCAAGCAGGCAACCGCCGTGCTGGACGCCCTGGAGCTGCTCGACGGCGAGAAGATCGACCCCTACAAGTCGAAGTACACCAAGTTCATCCTCGATGCCGTCAAGGCCAAGGGCCACGGCCAGGTGGTCAACCGCAGCGAGATCATCCAGGACGACCATGGGCTGGAATACATGAACCCGGGCGGTTCGCGCCTGGAACCCGAATGGGTGAGTGTCCTGGTGGCTGCCCTGGTCTACTCCGGCGACATTGTGCTCTCCATCCCGGGCAAGAAATTCGACGCCACCGGGCTGCAGCAGCTTGCCGCGACCGGCATGGACGAACTGGTCCGCTTCAAGCACCTGGAGCAGCCCAAGGAATGGAACCTGCCCGCGCTCAAAGCGCTGTTCGAACTGCTCGGCATGACGCCGGGCATGGCCCAGCTCGTCACCCAGGGCAAGGACGAGCCAGTGCAGAACCTGCAGCAGGCAGTGGGCAAGATCGTCAAGCGCATCGTCATGACCCAGCAGACCCTGCGCGAAGGGCTCTCCTTCTGGGGTCTGGATCTGCTCGCGGGCACCGACCTGGCCAGCCAGGCCAGTGGGCTGGACGAGGCCAAGGGCTTCTTTGAATCGCTCCAGGCCTACTCCTCGCCAGGTAAGCTGAAAAACTTCCGCTACAGCGCTCCCGAGGTGCTGGCCCACGAAAAGGCCGTGAAGGCGCTCGATGAGCTGGATGCCCTGCGCGAGTTCATCATGGACCACAGCCCGACGGCGTCCTGGCTCTCCACCGCCGAGGCGGTGCTGACCGCCGAGCATGACTGGGTGGATCGCATGAAGACCACCCGGCAGGATGTGCTCGATGCCCTCAAGCAGGCCGACCTGACCGAGCTGGCCAGCCAGTCTCAGAGCATCGGGGCCAAGCTGCAAAAGCTGAAGAAGGATTACACCGTCGCCTACATCGGCCTGCACGCCAAGGCCCGGCTGGGGGTGAACGACGACAAGCGCAAGGCGGGCCTGCTCAATGACCAGCGGCTGCAAACCCTGCTCAAGCTGGCCGGTATCGACCTGATGCCCCGGCAGCAGCTCACCGATTACCAGAACCGCCTGGCCGGACTGAAAAGCTGCTTCGCCCTGACCGAGCAAAACCTCGACGCCTCGCCCATTTGCCCGCATTGCGGGTTCCGGCCTTCGGTAGAAACCGGCACGGCGGCAGGCTCGCAGATGATCGACCAGATGGACGCCCAGCTCGACGCCATGGTGACGGCCTGGACCTCCACCATTCTCAGCAACCTGGAGGACCCGATCACCCAGGCCAACATGGACCTGCTGAAGATCGACGACCGCGAGCCCCTGGAAGCCTTCATCAAGTCGAAAGAACTGCCGGTGCCGCTGGACAGCAACTTTGTCCACGCCCTGAAGGAAGTGCTCTCCGGTCTGGTCAAGGTCACCGTCAAGGCGCAGGAGCTGCAACAGGCCCTGCAGGTTACCGACGGCCCGGCCACCCCGGCGGAGATGAAGAAACGCTTTGAGGAGTACATCGATCAGCTCACCAAGGGCAAGGACCCGGCCAAGGTGCGGATCGTCATGGAATAAGAGTGACTAAGTGAGTGACCAACTCCGCCGAGCTTGGTCACCCATGAAGTGACCAAGCTGAGAAACAAGACGCCAAAAAGGAATATGAAGATGAAAGAAACCAGTTTGTTTGACTCGCTGTTTGAAGAGCCGCAGAAGCCCTCCGGCCCGGTGACCTGTCTCGGCATGACCTTCGAGAACGACGAGGTTCGCCGCGCCCACTTTACCGAGGAGCTGCGCAAGAAGTTGCAGGACCCGGAGTTTCGCAAGATCGAAGGCTTTCCCATTGGCAGCGACGAGGACATCCTGAACCTCAGCGATCCGCCGTATTACACCGCTTGTCCTAATCCGTGGATTGGGGAATTTTTGTCGATATATGGAGATCCTTCCTCAACGGAAGTAGTTTCGGAACCATATTCGGGCGATCTTGCCGCGACAGGTCGGCATCCTGTTTATTCATTTCATCCTTATCATACCAAAGTGCCTCCAGAGATTATCAAGGAGTTGATTACCTACTACACCTCCCCAGGTGATTTGGTACTGGACATTTTCTGTGGGACTGGAATGACGGGCGTAGCCGCCAGAGAGTGCGGAAGAAATGTTATTGTCAACGATCTTTCACCAATAGCGACATTTATCTCTAGCGTTAATACGTCTAGTTTCGACAAACACTTATTCAAAAAAGAAATTGAGAATTTAATAAGGCAGTCCGAGAAAAAATTTAGCTGGGTGTATGAAACTGAAGATGCCGGAAGGCGTACAAGTGTTAACTATTACGTATGGACGGATGTGTTTAATTGCCCTGAGTGTGTTCATGAATTTCCGTTTTTCCCGCACGGCGTTATTCACCATGGCAACAAGGTCCAGACTAAAAAGCAATTTGAGTGTCCATCATGTGGCGCTGAACTAAACGTAAGGAAAGTTGAACGGGTACTTACAACTGATGGAAAGAAAAAATCTCTTGCTTGGGTAAATGCTGCGTCTGGAAGAAATCGGATTAACCGAGAGCCAAACGATTTCGATCGAGATGTTGTGCGCAAAGTGATATCTGCCCTACAAGATACACCTTTGTGGATTCCATCTGATGAAATAGACCCAGCTGGATACTCAGCAAAGCTCGCTCAGTTAGGCGACAAAGCAATTACAGACGTTAGCAAGTTTCTATCAGAAAGAAACCGATTGGTCTTTGCCGACCTGTGGCAACGTATGGCAGAAATCAACGACGCGTCCATACGCAATGCTATTAGATCGTGCTTAACGTCAATTTTCACTGTCATATCAGAGCGTCAAGGATATTTCGGTGGCGGTGGAGGCATGTCAGGAAACCTGTATATGCCAATCGTTCGAATGGAAAAAAATATCTACGACTCTCTCAGAAGAAAGATAAAAAAATTCATTGATGCCGAAAGTGAAAAGCCACGAAACCATGAAGGCCATCTTGTAACAACGCAGTCAGCCACGAAGCTCGATCAGATTGTAGATCAGAGCATTGATTACATCTATACCGATCCTCCTTTTGGTGCAAACATCATATACAGCGAAATGAACTTGATTCTCGAGGGATGGTTAAAGGTAAGATCTAACAATTCACCAGAAGCAGTAATCGATGAAACAAAGCATAAGGAGTTTGAAGATTACGGCCGGTTAATGCTTCGAGCGTTTAAAGAGTGTTACAGAGTATTAAGGCCAGGAAAATGGCTCACTGTAGAGTTTCACAACACGCAAGCTTCGGTCTGGAACCTAATACAAAATGCGATATCTGAAGCAGGTTTCGTGGTTGCTCAGGTATGCAAGCTTGATAAAGGATCTACAACAATACTTGCCGATATAAGGCCGGGGGCTGTTGTCCAGGATTTGATTATCTCCGCCTACAAGCCTTCAACTCAATTCCTTGAGAAATTCAACGCATCTGCCTCAGAAGAGAGCGGTGTTTGGGAGTTTGTTCGTAACTATCTTTCTCATCTCCCAACTTTCAAGAAGGTAGGGAGTGATGTTGCGTATCTCACCGAAAGGGACTCCAGAATATTGTTCGATCAAATGGTGGCCTACTATGTTAGGAATGGATATCCCGTACCTATTTCTAATCAAGAATTCCAGCTCGGTATTAGACAGAGGTTTGCTGAGCGTGATGGGATGTTTTTTCTTCCCGAACAAGCTGCAGAGTATGACAAAAAACGCTTAACCGTTGAACGGTTGATTCAAGGTACTCTGTTTGTTTCTGATGAATCTTCGGCAATTGAATGGTTGAGAAGCCTTCTCCGTGATAAACCGCAGACCTTCCAGGATCTCCACCCACAGTTTTTGAGGGAAATTGGTGGGTGGAGCAAGAATGAGAAAGCTCTTGAACTGTCTACGTTGCTAGAGCAGAACTTCTTGCGATTCGAAGGGCGTGGTGAAGTTCCGAGCCAAATTCACAGTTATCTGTCGACTAACTGGCCGGAGTTCCGCAACCGCCCCAAAGATGATTCAGGGCTCATTGCGAAAGCTCGTGATCGCTGGTACGTGCCCGATCCAAATAAGGCTGGTGATCTCGAAAAATTACGCGAAAGGGCGTTGCTGAAGGAGTTCGAGGAATATAAAGGTGCCAAGAAGAATCTCAAAGTTTTCCGGCTGGAAGCTGTTCGAGCCGGTTTCAAGAAGGCCTGGCAAGAGAGAGATTACACTGTAATCGTAGCAGTGGCTGAAAAGATTCCCAACAACGTCCTGGAAGAAGATCCCAAGCTGCTCATGTGGTATGACCAAGCAATAACTCGAATCTCTTAAGCTCTGTACGACAGGAGGAACGTGTGCTCAAAATTAAATACATTGTATTCAAACGTCTTGGGAAAACCGACCTCGACGTCTTGCAGAATGCTGAAGAGAATACAGGCCATACATATATTTCTATTGGGAAAAACAAAAGATGGCTTGATGACCTTGCTAATGATGAATTGGTTTGGAGTGCAGAAGGTCAAAGCGAATATGCATCAATTCAACTTGAACCTGTGAATAGTGATCCAGATTTAGTGGCACAGGAATTGAGTTTCAGAATTCAGCATGGACAACGAGAAGGGGAAGCTAGATTCAACAACCAGAGGACACATCCTGTTATAGCTTGGTCCAAACCTGTCAGGGAAGATCGGCCAGACGAAAATAGCGCTTATATTGTGCTAATTCGAGATCAAGAGGACAAGTACCACGCTCGGTTTATTCGCTCTTTAGATCATCTTCCGACAGAGTTGAGAGTAAAAATAGAAGGGAAGGCGTATGGGGCTATAGATCTGAGAGATGAAGGTGGAATTATTCTGAAGAATCCGACCATATCCCGCATAATTGAAGCATTGAAAACGACTCATAATGTAATTCTGTACGGGCCTCCAGGAACAGGAAAAACTTGGCTGATGAAATCGGTACAGAAATGTTTTGAGCAAGGGATAGCGCCAGTTCTTTTTGCCGAAGATGATCTCAACCACCCTTTCCAATCTGCCCCTATGCAATCTTTTCCAGAGGGCCAAGTTGTTAAGAAATCGCTCTTTGTCACTTTCCACCAAAGCATGTCATACGAGTCCTTTGTTGCTGGACTAAGACCCGATATCGATCCAACGAGCGGCTCTATCACTTATAAGGTTAAAAAAGGACCTTTCATAGAACTGGCTGAAAATGCCGCCGGACACGAGGCGGCATCTCTCCTGTTAATTGATGAGATCAATAGAGGAAACACTGCGGAAATTTTTGGGGAACTTATTACCGTCCTAGAGGTGGATAAGCGCAAGGCAGCGGATGGAACACAAACGGATTTGACTGTAGAGGTTATGTTGCCCTATCCACCGGAAAACGGACCAGTTACCCAAGATGGTATTTTCGTAATGCCGTTCCATTTTTACACCTTGGCATCTATGAATTCTGTGGATCGTTCTGTTGCCCCTTTGGACAGTGCTCTGCGGCGGCGTTTCCAAATCATAGAGATAGGCCCGGACATAGAACTGTTAAAACTTCAGGTTCAAATCGTTAAAGGCTTCCTCAATGTTGGAGAGCATGATGAGTGGAACAGAATTTCCTTCCTTGCCTGCAAGTTGCTAGAAAAAATTAACCGGAACATAGCTGTTTTTCGAGGCACCGATTTTCGCCTGGGACATGCTTATTTCTGGAAGGTGTTCGCTCCTGAAACCGGCACCGTAAAGTCCAGGAAACAAGCATTGATAGCAGCATTCCGCGAAAAGGTTATTCCCCAACTTAAGGAGATGTTCCGAGATCAGCAGGAGCTATTGAAGACAATTCTAGGAGGAGAAGCCAACGAGAAGAGACTTTTTGTTTTTGATTCTGGGGCCGACATCATAGTCGGTGACCTTCTTGTGGAGCCGACCGGGTGGCTGCATGTAAAAGATGAGCAAACAACTGATGAATGGCTGGAAATAATGCAGGTTATAGCAGGAATTGGTGCGGAAGGATGGCCGCAAGAAGATGAGCAGGTAGCTGAAGATGTTGAAGAGGTAGAAGGTGAAATTGCGGCTGAAAATAATGTTCAGGAGAATCCTTGAATAACCATAGCTCAGTTTCAACAATGGAGTGCAAAGAGAATCATTGGTACTCTCTTCCTCCAGAACTGCGGGACGATGGGATACAGCTTTTGGAAAAAGCTGTATCTGTCTGCAACAGACGCCTCGTATCCACTAATGCTCTATCGGAAAAGCTTCCTATTCAATTAGATCCCTATCGGAGGCAGATCCGGTTTAGTGGTATTTCAGGATTTTTGAGCCTCGGCCCAGTCTTTGTCACCATTCGCCCAAAATTCAT
Source organism: Pseudodesulfovibrio profundus (assembly GCF_900217235.1). Taxonomy (NCBI): domain Bacteria; kingdom Pseudomonadati; phylum Thermodesulfobacteriota; class Desulfovibrionia; order Desulfovibrionales; family Desulfovibrionaceae; genus Pseudodesulfovibrio; species Pseudodesulfovibrio profundus. Next base: position 536,560 of record NZ_LT907975.1, read on the forward strand.
GGGCGAGAATCATTGGGTTTCTCGACTAAGCAATGCTTTAGTATTGAGTGGCGGACCAGGTAGGATGGTAATTCTTCCGGGTACGTTGTCTGCAGCGTGGCTAACCTCGCGCTTCGTAGACCCGTTTGCTCGCCTTTTCGCCCAATCACTTCTGAAGGCCCTTGAAAGCCATCCTCTGTTGGCTTACCACAGAATTAAGAGAGAACTATCTTTTGTCCGTGGCAGGATTCTTTTACATAAGCAACTAATCAAATCACCAACTCGCCAGCACAAGGTTTCATGTTCGTTTTCTGAATTTACTAATAATAATGAATACATTCATCTGTTAAGGTGGGCGGTAATCGAATTCCAGCGATTAGCGCGTGCTCGCGAAACTCAGCTTGCTTTAAAAGCTGCTCTAGATCGGCTACCGCAAGTAGAAAGTAGTGATTCTTTCAGGTTCCCCACGCTCAGACCATTACCACCAGGGATGTCAATATACCGTGAACCTTTCGAATTGGCGCAGGAACTTTTAAGAGCACGCCGTCGTTCAGTATCAACTACAAGATCTGACAAAAGAATATGCGGTGTGATCGCCATAATGCATGAATGCTATGAGGCGATGGTGTCATATCTTTACAGGCGGATTTCTTCTCGAATTGGCATAAAAACACAGGCGCAAAGCACCTGGGAGTTCGTGAAGCGTTCCGGGCCTGGATTGGGTTATAGGAGCAGGTATGTTAGGCCGGATGATATTTTGTACTGCTCTGAAAGTATGCGCCCTATCTTAGTTTCCGATTCAAAATATGTCGGGCGCATAGGCACAGAAGCACAAACCAAGAAGCACAAATTGGACGCGGGCAATTTTTATCAGGTGGTTTGCTCTTGTATGTCCGCTGGGACTCGTGCTGGATTGATAGTGCAGCCATTTACAGAAGACTTAGATGAGAAAGTGCCTCAGTTCGAACGATGGGAGACCAGTGTCGGTTTTCAGAAGGGAGTCATTTCTATTGGCGTTCTTCGCCTTGATTTCAGAGTGCTGAATTCACCTAATGGGCTTAGATTGCTTGAGCAGCAGCTTGAGACGGGGGTAAGGAATATGTCGGTACTACCTGAAGGAATCTAGCATGGATCTTTCCACTGATAATTTTAGTGTAGTTGCAGAGGTGCGAGGAACTAGCTCCATATGGCAATACAGCACCGTTCATAACAGCGCCTGCAAGGTCATCGAAGAACAGACCTTGTGGGGGCAGACGGTGTGCCGTGTCTGGTTGCCGAACCAGGACGCGGTGGTGCGCGTGCCCCGCTCCGCCTTGCGGCCGCTGAGTGCCGACCTGCGACCGGAGATCGAGGCCGGACGCATTGCCTATGTGGCCGCCGCAGCCAAGGTGGCCGAGGTGCTCGAAGGTTCCACCAGCGCCACCGAAGGCCATGTATTGCTGGCTCCCATGGAGTCCAACGTCATTCCACTGCCGCACCAGATCCACGCCTTGTCACGGGCCATCTCCGGCGACCGCGTGCGCTACCTGCTGGCCGACGAGGTGGGCCTCGGTAAGACCATCGAGGCCGGTCTGGTCATGCGCGAGCTCAAGCTGCGCGGGCTGGTTCGGCGAATTCTGGTCGTCTCTCCCAAAGGCATCGCCACCCAGTGGGTGGCGGAAATGCAGACGCACTTCAACGAGCAGTTCCAGCTCGTGCTGGGAGACGACATCGGCACCTTGCAGCGCCTGGCTACAGGCGCGGACCACCGGAACTCAGCCTGGTCGATGTTCGATCAGGTCATCGTCTCCCTGGATTCGGTCAAGCCCATGGACAAACGGCGCGGTTGGACCGCCGAGCGCGTTGCCGAATACAACCGCAGCCGGTTCGAAGATCTGATCACCGCTGGTTGGGATCTGGTGGTGGTGGACGAAGCGCACCGCTTGGGCGGCAGCACCGATCAGGTCGCCCGCTACAAGCTCGGCAAGGGGCTGGCGGAGGCCGCGCCCTATGTGCTGCTCCTTTCGGCGACTCCCCACCAGGGGAAGACCGATGCCTTCCATCGCCTGATGAACCTACTGGATGACGACGCCTTCCCGGACATGGACAGCGTCTCCCGCGAGCGGGTGGCCCCGTATGTCATCCGTACCGAGAAGCGCAAGGCCATCGATGCCGACGGCAAGCCGCTCTTCAAACCCCGGCGGACGCAGATGGCCCCGGTGGCCTGGGAGAGCCGTCATCACCTGCAGCAGCTCCTCTACGAGGCAGTGACCGACTATGTGCGCGAGGGCTACAACCAGGCCCTGCGCGAGAAGAAGCGCCATATCGGCTTTTTGATGATCCTGATGCAGCGTCTGGTGGTCTCCAGCACCCGGGCGATCCGCACCACGCTGGAACGGCGACTCGCCGCACTCAAGGAAGGCGAACAGCAGGCCAGCCTGCGGCTGGCGGAGCTGGAAAACGGTACGGAGGGATCGGAAAGCCCAGACGATGAAATGGCCGAACTCTACGACATGGACGGCCAGGAGCTGCTCGATGAGCTGCTGAAATCTCATGTGTCGGCTCTGCAGAGCGAAGGCAGCCATGTAGAGACCCTGCTCGATGCGGCGGTTCGCTGTGAACAGGCTGGTCCGGACGCCAAGGCCGAGGCGTTGATCGAGTGGGTCTACGAACTGCAAGCCGAGGAAAACGAACCGGACCTTAAGGTGTTGATCTTCACCGAGTTCGTGCCGACCCAGCAGATGCTGAAAGAGTTTCTGGAAGCCCGTGGCATCTCGGTCGTCACCCTGAACGGCTCCATGGATATGGAGGAACGTAAGCAGGTCCAGGATGCCTTCCGCAAATCGCATCGCGTGCTGGTTTCCACCGACGCGGGTGGTGAGGGCCTGAACCTGCAGTTTGCCCATGTCATCATCAACTACGACATCCCCTGGAATCCGATGCGGCTGGAACAGCGGATCGGCCGTGTGGACCGTATCGGCCAGCCCAAGAAGGTGCGGGCAATCAACTTCGTGTTTGAGGACTCGGTCGAGTTCCGGGTCCGCGAAGTGCTGGAGCAGAAGCTTTCAGTAATCTTCGACGAGTTCGGCATCGACAAGACTGGCGACGTACTCGACTCCGCCCAAGCCGGTGAGCTGTTCGAGGATGTGTTCGCCTCGGCCATCCTCAATCCTGACGGGATCGAAACCTCCGTCGATCAAACGGTGGCTCGGCTTCGCGATGAGATTCAGCAGGTGCGCGAGGCCTCCGCCATTTATGGCATCTCCGAGGAGCCGGATGTGCAGGCGGCTGAGCGTCTGCGTTCCCATCCGCTGCCTCACTGGGTGGAGCGGATGACGGTGGGCTACCTCAACTCGCACGGCGGTGTGGCCAGCCGTAAACGTTCCTGGTGGGACCTGAATTGGCCGGACGGCCAGGAGCATCGCAAAGCCGTGTTCAACGCCCGGGAAGCGGATCGTCTGACCGATGCAACCCTGCTCAATCTTGAAAACAGTCGTGTCCGTGGGCTGGCCTTGAACCTGCCGCAGATCGCGGCTGGCCAGCCATTGCCTTGTGTAAGCGTGAGCGGGTTGCCAGCCAGCATCTCCGGACTCTGGGGACTCTTTGAGATCCGCCTTCAGGCCGGGATGCACCAGAAGACACAACTCCTGCGCATTCCCATGGTGCGGCGGGGCTATGTCAGTGTGTTCGTAAGCGAGGAAGGTAAACTGTTTCTGCCCACGGCCCGGCATATCTGGGATGCGCTGCAGACAGCGGAAGCCCAGGTGCAGGCCACCCTCGGCCAGGACGAATCCATCATCGCCCATGAGCGGTTGCAGGAAGCGGCAGAGCAAGCCGGACAGGAGCTGTTCGACGCATTACAGCAGGCGCATCTCGCCTCTGTGGCTCGCGAGGAGGAACGCGGCATCGTTTCCTTTGCCTCGCGCCGCAAGGCCATCGAGCGGGTTGGATTGCCGGAGGTACGGCAATTCAGGTTGTCCCGTTGCGATGCGGACGAATCCGAGTGGCGGCATGAACTGCAATCGGCAAGGCAGATCGTGCCGGAAATCCGGCCGCTGCTGATGCTGCGGATCATCAAGGGAGGCGCTCAATGAGTAGTTGGCGAGACGCCATCCTGAACGATTTTGTACCGAACGTCAGCAAGCTGACCCTGGTCGCAGACCCGGATTGCCTGCTGACCGAGGAAAAGCTGGCCTTGGAACTTCGCGGGCGCGGCTTCGACCTGATCGAGTTCAGTGACCCGGTCGAATTCAGATACGCCTATGAGTCCAAGTACCGTTCGATCTGGGACCGGGGTGAGCACACCGATCTGGTGGTGGTCCTTCGCTTGCAGAATGCGGAGCTGGAGTCCCTGCCATACGATCTGCTCCAGGCGGGCCGGAAGCTGTCGTTCAACCTGGGGGAGCTCTTTCCCAATCTGAGCTACCCGGTCATCGAGAAACTCGACCGGAGCCTGCTGGACGCGCTATTCGAGGCCCAGCGCAAGTCACCGCCGGATCGCATGGGCGACAACGCCACCAAGGATTTCATTCTCCGCCATGTGTTCGGCATTGCGGCGGAGCTGATCGCCAACGAGGTGGAGCTGCTTCGCGCCTTGCTGCGCCTGCACTACGGCAAGCTCCAAATTCCGCTGATGCTGGCCGAGCGGCTCATCCAGGTTCTGAAAGGCCATGATGGGTTCAAAGCCTGGCCGCTTTCCGAGATCGTTCCGGACGATGAGGCCTTCTTCGCCTTTTTACAGGAACGCTGGCCGCTCTTTCTTTCCCGGCTGGGTAGCGCCAATCAGGTGCGAGAGGATTCTCCGGACCAATGGGCAGGACAGCCTATTGGGACATCGCGAAGCGATGCCCTTGTGGTGCGAACCAGGGATGGTGAGCATCAATACGGCCTCAAGTATCCCGGCCCTGACCGCTTGCCGTTCGACCATCAGGACATCAAGGTCTACATCGACAACCTGTTCCTGGAGGGGAAACTCACCCCGGTCGAAGCCACAGATATTGAAGTGGATGCCGGGTCCTGGGTCCGTAGCGGTATCGCCACCTCCGGCACGGACAATGACGCGCTTCGGATTTCCCGCCTGTTTGACCTGGTCGAAAAGGAGCTGCCCTCTGCGGAAGCGCGTTACTCGGACTGGACCGCCTTTGCATTGAAATGGGCCGAACTTTCTTCGCTGGTTCACTGCGGCAACAGCACCGAGTATCAGACCCGGCTCAAGGAAATCGGCGATGCACTGAACTCGACCTTCGCCGGTTGGCTGGCGGACCACTACTCCAGTCTGATCAACCTGCCGCCGACCAATCCAGCCATGCTGCACCATGTGCCGCGCCGCCTGGCAAGGGACATCGAGGACTCCGGTAGCAGCCGTGCCGCGCTAATCGTAGTTGATGGCCTGGCCTTGGACCAGTGGGTGACCATTCGCCAGCTTCTGCAAAAGCAAGATGCCAATCTTGTCATGCGGGAATCCGCGACCTTCGCCTGGATTCCGACGCTGACCTCGGTATCGCGGCAGTCGATCTTCTCGGGCAAACCGCCGCTCTATTTCCCGTCATCCATTAACTCGACCAACAGCGAAGAGAAGCTCTGGAAGCAGTTCTGGGAAGGCCATGGTCTGTCTCGGCTTGATGTCGCCTACCAACGCGGCCTTGGCGACGGTGATGCTGCGGGCGTCCTCGACTCCGCAATCCACCCCGGGAAGACCAAGGTGGTGGGGCTGGTCGTGGATAAAGTGGACAAAATCATGCACGGCATGCAACTCGGTTCGGCCGGGATGCACAACCAGATCAAGCAATGGTGCCATGCAGGATTTCTTTCCGCGATGGTCTGCCAACTGCTGGATTACGGCTATGAGGTCTGGCTGACGGCCGATCACGGCAATATCCAATGCGACGGTAAAGGCCGTCCATCTGAAGGTGTGATTGCCGAAACTCGCGGCGAGCGGGTTCGTGTCTATCCCACGCCGGAACTTCGCGCTCAGGTTGCTGGGGCCTTCCCGTTTGCCCACGAGTGGCAGCCGGTCGGGTTGCCCGCAGATTATTTCCCCCTGGTGGCCGGTGGCCGCGACGCATTCGTGAACCCGGGAGATGCCATCGTAGGTCACGGCGGTGTAGCCATCGAAGAAGTCATCGTGCCCCTTGTGAAGTTTGAAAGGAGAACACGGTGATGGGAAAAAGACACGAAGCCATCGGCATCAAGCAGGCGATTCGTTTCGAGTGGATGCAGAAAGCAGCCAATCTGCTGCTGGCAGGACTCGACGCCAAAACCATCCGCCAGGAGCTGCACGAGTTCCTCGCGGACAGAAAAGGCAACGGCTCAGAGGGCGAGCGAAGCGATCAGACCCGGACCTTCGTGGTCAACAACCTGATGAAGATCTGGGTCTCTCCTGACCCCGAGCTGATTCCATTCCGGGATGCCTCGCTGGCGTTTCTGCGGGAAAACCCGTCCATGGCCCTAGCGGTCCACTGGGGGATGATCTCGGCGGTCTATCCGTTCTGGTTCAACGTGGCACGCCAGACCGGCCGTTTGCTGGCCTTGCAGGATCAGGTGACCCAGACCCAGATCATCAACCGCCTCAAGGAACAGTACGGCGACCGGCAAACCGTGAGCCGCTATGCGAGATTTGTCATCCGTTCCTTTGTCGCCTGGGGAGCCCTGAAGGATTCCGAGGCCAAAGGCTGCTATGAGAAAGCCGCCCCCGTGAGCATTGCCGAGCCAAACCTGGCCATCTTGATGTTCGAATCCGCACTCCTGGCCACCCCGGAGGCCAAGGGCGCATTGGGGCTGCTCCTGAACAACCCGGCATTCTTCCCATTTCAGCTCCCCGTGATGACCGGTGATTTTGTATCCCAACGCAGCGACCGGATCGACGTGGTTCGCTATGGACTGGACGATGAGCTGTTGAAATTGAAGGGCAACTAAATCAGGGATGGGACGTGAATGCCTTGGACTTCGGAACACACTAAATGGCTGGTCGACACCGGCGAACGACTGAAGACCGCCGACGGCAAGGAGGTCGAGGTCTGGGAGTTCCGTCATGAGAACGACGAGGCAGTGCTCTCGGCCTGGGCGAAACACTTCCGGAATCATTACTGCTTTGACAGCGAGATTGATTATTGGCGCAGAGGGTACAAGTGCTCTCGTGGAGAGTATCTCAACACCATAAAGTTCCCGGACCCAAAAGATGCGCCAGGACCCAGTATCCGCGCTGGCGATTTTGGAGAAGTGCTGGTTGCCGATTTTCTTGAATACCTGCTTGGCTACTGGGTTCCACGCACTCGCTATGGTGACAAAACCATCCGGAACGAGTCGACAAAAGGCAGTGACATCATCGGCTTCCATATCGTCAAGGATGGCAAAGCCTCTTCGAAGGATAGACTGGCGATCTTTGAAGCGAAGGCGCAATTCTCAGGGAAAAAGGCGAAGGCGAGACTTCAAGATGCTGTGGATGGCTCAGCAAAAGACATCGCACGGAAGGCGGAGTCTTTGAATGCGATCAAGCAAAGGCTGCACGGTCGGAATGAGCTCGATGATGCCGAAAAAATTGAGCGCTTCCAGAACGAAGTGGATCACCCATACAAGGAGGTTTATGGAGCTGTCGCGCTCTTTGAGAATCCGCTTTTTGACGGCCACCTGACATCCTCGACCGATGCCTCCTCTCATCCGCATTCAGGTGACCTTGCGTTAGTGGTCATCAAAGGGGATCAGATGATGGCACTCGTCCACGAGCTCTACAGGAGGGCTGCGGATGAGGCCTGAACAGAAATCCCAACTTCTGCTGGGCGTCACACGGTCAAAGGCCAAGATGCTCGAGTACAGTGTTCCTGAAGAGCATCACATCAAGATCACTCAAGATCCGGCCAAGCTCTTCACTATCTCGATTGGTTTGCTGGGCGATCTTGCCGCCGCTATCAACCGGGACGAGCCAGATCCCGATTCCCTCTCGGAGCTGAGAACCAATCTGCTGTTTTCCGCCCGCTTTTTCGACTCCTACCTCCAATCAAAGCTGAACGAGACACTTGATCCATACCTCGTGCTTCTGGGCTCTGCCTCCTATTACCTATGCGATCTTCCCGGAAGCGCGTCGGTATTGGCGAAGCGTATCGATGGCGACTGCCCGGACCTGGATGGCGATGGTTTGGAGGACCTGTTGCTCTGGTTGCTGCAGGCCGATTTGGAAACCTATTTTGATGGAGCTGAGGGGCCGTTCGGCGGATTAATCGACGGGATTTCAAAGTGGATTCTCCAGTTTTTTGAGGATGGGAACGGCGAAGAAAATCTCCTCGATTTGGCAACGAAGCTGCGGGACGCCGTCTATGAATTCGGCACGCCCAGGCAGCTTCTGTTTGGTGATGTGATCGCGGCCGTTCTGAGGAAAAAGTTGGAGAATTCCGCCTGGAAGGCGTTACCGTCATATTCCGGGCTGCCCCGCCACAAATGGCTCCATGCGCTGCAAAAGGATTCGTTCATCAAGGAACTTTGGCCTGCACAACACCTTTTGGGCCAGGCGGATGTTCTCAAAGGCGAGTCTGCCATCGTTCAGATGCCCACCAGCGCTGGCAAAACGAAGGCAACGGAGCTGATCCTTCGAAGTGCGTTCCTGGCTGAGCGCGTATCACTGGCCATCATCATCGCCCCGTTCCGGGCGCTGTGCCATGAGATAAAGAACAGCCTCGTCGAGGCGTTCCACAACGAAACCACCAAGGTGGATGAATTATCCGATGCCCTACAGACCGACTTCGAGATTGCCGAACTTCTGGGGCACCAACAGATCCTGGTCGTAACCCCCGAGAAGCTGCTCTATGTCCTTCGGCATGCTCCGGAGCTGGCTGCCCATGTTGGCCTGCTGGTTTTTGATGAAGGCCACCAGTTCGACAGCGGCACCCGAGGCATCACATACGAGCTGCTCCTGACGTCACTACGCTCCATGATTCCCAAAGGAACCCAGAAGGTGCTGATTTCAGCGGTCATCAGCAACGCCGAGGCTGTTGGAGAATGGCTGAACGGGGAACCCAAAACTGTTGATGGACAAAATTTACTGCCAACACATCGCAGCGTTGCATTTGCCAGCTTCATTGACCTGAAGGGGGCCGCAATTAGAACCGGATGGATGAAATATGTAAATCCTGAAAGTCCTGAAGATCTTGAATATTTTGTGCCACAAGTCATTGATAAGATTAAGCTCGAAAGGAAAAAAGGCGAGTCGCTAACCAAACCAAAATACTTCCCTAATCCCACGGAGGGGAGAGAAATAGCAATATTTCTTGGGCTGAAACTTGTTTCAAAAGGGGCAGTAGCGATCTTTTGTGGAAGAAAGGACACTGCATCTGGTCTTTGTGAGCTGGCTGCAGAACGCTTCTCGCGAAAGCTGCCTCTGGCTGCTCCTTCGGACTTTTCTGACCAGGACGAAATTTCAAGACTGATTTACCTTATCAACACGAATCTTGGATCAGAAAGTCCATCTGCAATTAGTGCTCGGATAGGCATTTTCTCCCATCATGGGAATACGCCTCATGGAATACGATTGGCAGTTGAACACGCGATGCGGCTTGAGAGCATTCGATTTGTCATATGCACGTCAACCCTGGCACAAGGGGTTAATCTTCCGATTAGGTATCTTATAGTAACCAGCGTTTACCAAGGACTAGAACGAATTAAAGTTCGTGACTTCCACAACCTTATAGGACGCGCTGGTCGTGCGGGGATGCATACCGAAGGCAGTGTATTATTTGCAGATCCTGTGGTATTCGACAAAAGGAAATCCCACGATGATAAGTGGCGATGGAATCAAGTTAAAGAACTATTAGAACCTCGCAATTCCGAGCCCTGCGTAAGCAATCTCCTATCCATCTTCGAACCAATCAAGAGTGATGACGAGAAGTACACCATCACAATGGAGGCCCTGGATTTTGCCAAGGCCTATATCAGTGACCCTGATGAAGTTGGCAAACTGGCAGCCGACATAGCTGCTCGACACAGGAGCAAAAAATTCTCAAAGGATGGTGTCGAGCGACAAATCGCCTGGAGAATCAATCTTATCTGCGCAGTTGAGAGTTACCTATTATCTCATTGGGATGAGGTAGAAAATGGTCTTTCGGAAGAAGATGTGATTCGACTGGCTGAAGAAACGCTTGCTTTTTTCCTGGCTGATGATCAGAAAAAGGAGCATATCCGCGAGTTGTTTCAGCTTCTCGCAGGGAACATCTCTGCAAACATCACTGATCCGGCTCGCCGTAAAATCTATGGCCGGACGCTTTACGGCATTCAAGATGCCCAAGTCATCGAGGGGTGGGTCCATACCAACGCCGACAGTCTGCTTTCGATTGTTGATGAAACGGACGCGCTCGATCTTGCCTGGCCATTGCTTACCCGGAATATCAACAGTGGCGTATTCACCAAGTTCGATAAGCCGGAGGTGCTAAAAGAAATCGCGCATGGGTGGATCAGTGGAAAACCCTTCAGCGATCTCCTGAAAATCATCCGTAAGCGAAAAGCCAAGATGATATGGGGCACCCGCCGGAGGGAGTTCAAAATCGATCATGTCGTCGATGTCTGCGAAGGGACGCTCGCTTATGACGGAGCGCTCGTTGTAGGCGCTGTGTGTGAATTCATCGAAACCCTCGACCAAGATGGCACTGGAGACCTGATCAATCGTCTGCAGCTTTTTCAAAAGCGTCTGAAATATGGTCTTCCAACCGAAACCACCATTGCCATTTACGAGCTTGGCTTTTCGGACCGCGTCATCGCTCAGGACCTCGCCGCATCCTTGAACCTGACAGCGACCCAGAAGAAGGATCTCGTGAAGGCGCTGAAAAAAGATCGGGACGGAGCCAGGGAGGTAATGGAGAAATACCCAAACTATTTCCAGGAGAGGATGAATGAACTCCTGCAGTAGAAATCCAGATCATCGACCCAGGCTATCTCGCGCCCAAGGCTGCCTACTTGGCCAGCTTGCCGGAGACGCCCTCGGCAGCCTGGTAGAGTTCCAGTCGCCGGAGGAGATCCTCCGCAACTACCCAGAAGGTGTGCGGGAACTGGCCGATGGCGGCACATGGAACACCATTGCCGGTCAGCCGACCGATGACTCGGAAATGGCGCTGCTGCTGGCCCGGATGCTGACAGAACGTGGTGCCTATGATCCCAATGCCGCGCTTCAGGCTTATCAATTCTGGCTCGACTCCGATCCCTTTGACTGCGGCATGACCATCGCCACTGGATTGCGGGGCCGTCCGAACCCCGACAGCCAGGCCAACGGAGCCATGATGCGAATCAGCCCCTTGGGCATTTTCGGGGCCAACCACCCATTGGAGACAGTGGGCGACTGGGCCAAGCAGGACGCGGCTCTGACGCATCCCAATCCGGCGTGCCTTCAGGCGAACTCGCTTTTTACCATGGCGATTGCCCACGCCATTGCCTCGGGCTGCGAGGCCGAGAAGCTTTACCAGAATATCAAACAGTGGGCTGCCGACCTGGCAGTCGAACCGGCTCTCATGGACGCTATCCAAGGAGTCGCCGAAGCTCCACCTGCTGACTACGTCCAGCAACAGGGCTGGGTGTTGATCGCGTTCAGAAATGCCCTGTGGCAACTGCTCAATGCCCCGAGCTTTGAAGCGGGCGTCGTCGATACGGTCATGCGGGGTGGCGACACCGATACCAACGCAGCCATTTGTGGGGCGCTACTTGGCGCGGTGTACGGCCTGGACGCCATACCCGCCCAGTGGGTCGCCCAGGTCCTGAACTGCCGCCCCAAGGCCGGACATCCCGGCGTCAACCGCCCGCGACCAGAGTGCTTCTGGCCGGTGGATGCTTTGGAACTGACTGAAAGGCTGATTGGCAAGCAAGGACCGCTTTCATGAAAAACACCAATAGTCGGCAATTGGCCAGAACTTGGCCTTACACACGATACAAGAGTTTCGAGGCATCTCTGCGTAAGGCTGCGGAACAATGGTTCAGCGAGCGAGGATGCGAACCCCATCCCAGGATGGGGTACTGTCTCGCACGTCATGATCTTTGGCCCATGAACCTCATTTGTGAAGATGTCGCGGATTACATCCGCCAAGAACAGGAGAGACATCTCGGCGAGGATTCGTTCCCTCTGCACAAATACCTGCATCACGGACTAAGCAGTCAGGCGATGGCCTTCAATCTGATTGGCCCTCTGATTGTGCGCAACGATCTCGAACCTTTGAAGATTGCGATTGAAAGGCTCGGTGTCGAATGGCCAGGAGGGGACGTCGAGGCGGTTTTTGAGCACGACGACCGATCAGTCTTTAACGAAGACAATGGCCAGCCCACGTCAATCGACATCATTCTGTCAGGCTCATGCAACAGCCTCTTTATTGAAGCAAAGCTGGTGGAACGAGAGTTTGGAGGATGCTCCGTTTTTGCTGGCGGTGATTGCGAGGGTCGAAATCCATATCCAGACCGGCTTGGCGAATGTTACTTGCACCATATCGGCAGGAAATATTGGCAGCGCTTGGAGGAACTTGGCTTTTCGGAAGCGGCTCTTGCTAACGGGGCCATATGTCCGTTTGCGAACTACTACCAGTTTTTTCGTGAGGCGATGTTTGCCTTTGCCAAGCAAGGGACCTTCATATTGCTGCACGATGCAAGGAACCCGGCTTTTTTGAGGTCAACGGATGATGGGATGGCGCACGGCGGGTTGTGGCCATTTCTATATGAGGCGATCCCGCAGAACCTACGTCATCGAGTTGGCAGATTGACCATTCAAATGGTTGTTGAGGCCATACAAGAATCGGGCGGACACGAAGATTGGATTGGGGATTTCAAGAAAAAGTATGGGCTGCAGTAAGCCTATCCGGGCGGCTATTCGATTCCCATTTTGGGAACCGAACCGGCGTCCGAAAACCGGATTCGAAGTTGTTGCGGCTCAACGCCAGGTATCCGGTTTTACTGCAAACCCGTCACCATCGTCCGGTGCAGGGAAATCAGGGGAGAAAATCGTTTCTCTGGTCGGGTTGGTGGGAAATGCTTGTGCAAGATGACTTCGGCGTTTATTATCAAGGAGTTGAGCTAAGTTGAAAATAACGGACACCAAAGTTTACAATCGTTCTCGAACGGAGGTGTCACAATGGTTAAAAGATCGAACGGTCGTTACTCGAAAGAGTTTCGTAACGAAGCCGTGAAACTGGTGATAGAAGGCGGCCTGACTGCATACGAAGCGTCACGGCAACTCTCCTTACCGAAATCGACCCTGGAGAACTGGGTCAGAGCTCACAAGGCCGGTAAGCTTAACGATATCGGCAGTGAGAGCCGTCCTTTGACCGAAGTTGAGCAAGAGCTCGCTCGCGTCAGACGAGAGCTGTCTCAGGTCAAACAGGAGCGCGATATCTTAAAAAAAGCCGCCGCGTACTTTGCCAAGGAGTCGCTGCCCGGTACGCGTTGATAAAACAGTTTCGATCTGAGTATCCGGTTCCTTTCCTGTGCCGGGTTCTGGAGGTTTCAACGAGTGGCTTTTACGCCTGGTTGAAACGGCCTGAGTCTCCTCGGCAGAAAGAAGAGAAACGGCTCGAACTCGAAATTATTGCGGCTCATAGAAGAACCGAAGCAACCTACGGCCCAGAGCGCCTGCAAGAGGATCTGGCTGATCACGACGTTCATGTTGGTGTTCATCGGATCAAACGAATTCGCAGAAAGCTGGGCTTGCGCTGCAAGCAGGTCAAGAAGTTCAAGGCAACTACGAACTCGAATCACGCGTTGCCGGTTGCTGAGAACCTGCTGGACCAGAATTTTACCACGGACGCCCCGAACCAGATCTGGGTGACCGATATAACCTATATCCCCACGGCGGAAGGTTGGCTGTATCTTGCCGGCCATAAGGATCTCTACACCGGAGAAGTCGTGGGCTACGCCATGGGAGAGCGAATGACGAAGAATCTCGTCTCCCAATCCTTGTTCCGCGCCGTTGCGGCCAAACGACCCGCTGCTGGCTTGATCCATCATTCCGACCGCGGCAGCCAATACTGCGCGAAGGAGTTTCGCAAGCTCCTTGTTCAGTTCAAAATGCGAGCCTCAATGAGCCGTCGCGGGAACTGTTACGACAATGCGCCGATTGAAAGCTTCTGGGGCGTCTTGAAAAACGAACTCGTGCATCATCGTCGCTATGCGACCAGGCAGGAGGCGATACGGGAGATCACGACCTACATAGAAGTCTTTTACAACCGAAAACGGAAGCAGAAGAGGCTCGGTTATCTTTCGCCCGCAGCCTATGAGCAACAATATTTCAAAGAGCGGTTAATCGCTTAACGTTTGGTGTCCGCTATTGACGACCGAGGTCAAGTTACGATGAGCGCGGGCTTTGAGACTGTTTTGTGGTAGGTCGTCGTTCCCTCCACCATTTAGAAAAGACAAACCCGTCTCTCTGGGGTCATTCTCCGGGGTGACGGGTTTTCTTTTTTCCCTTGTTTCTAAAGGGTTTGCGCCCGTTTCACATCTTTCCAAATCACCCCTCCGCACCATCGATTCTCCCCATCTTCCCGCCTTTCTTTCTCTGTTTGGTCCCTGATTCTCTGTTTTCTCCGGACGAAGTCCGAAGCGCGTCCGGAAAGCTACATCCTTGATTGATATGGGTTTACGGCTGGTTGCCGTTTTTAGCGGTTGTCTTAGGTCATCGTTCGATCCCGCAACCGGACGTTTTTTTCGAAATCACCCGCTTCGCCCATGAAAAGAAGCGTGGTCAACTCAGCTTTCCTACCCCAAAAAATAGAAAAGCCGACGCTGATGGTCGGCTCTCTGGGGCGGTCTCCGGTCCGGTCGTCAGTCGGTGACGAAGCCGAACTGGCGGCGCTGCTCGGCCCAGTCCTCGGGAAAAGTCTGGGTCAGCTTCGCCAGCGAGAGCCCGTTGGGTTCCTCGCCGTTGATCAGGGCTTCGACGATGTCGGGGGCCAGGGTCGTCAGCTTGAGAATGCGGGCCACATACGAGCCATCGACGTCGAGGGTACGGGCAAGCTCGCTGATGGACTTGATCTGGCCGGATTCGAGGATGTCGGCCCAGGAAAAGGCTCTTGCCAGCGCCTGGAGGATGGCGGACTGCACCAGCTCTTGCGCCCCGGGGATCTCTCCATCCAGGGCCTGGGGAGCGATGACCGTCTTGCGGCCGCGCATGCGCCGGATCAACATCGGGATGTGGATCTGCAGGTTGCCGTTGTCGGCTACGGTAATGGTCGGCTTCATTTTCATCGGCTTGCCCTCCGTTCGGTGACTTCGCATGCCAGACCAGCCAGCTCGGCGATGAGCGTTGTCAGCCCGTTGGTTCGCAGCTCCATGTCGATTCCGGTCTCGCGGATCTCGACCTTATCCACCAGGAGTCGGATGAGCCGGTTTCGCTCCACCGGGAAAAGGTCTTCCCAGAAGCCCTCGACATTCTGGAAGGCCTCCGAAACGTCCTGTTCCGTGATGCTGTTCCCCTGGTAGGCTTTGCAGCGCTCGCTCACATGGGTCAGTTGTTTCGAGAGCTCGACCGCCTGGCGATTGACCGTCGTTAGCATCTCGGTCTTGCCCGTCTGATCGTTGCCAGGTTTCATCAATTCGAGTGCCTGCTCCCGCGCCTGCGACAACTCCATCTCGAGCTGGGCTTTCTGCTTGAACAACCGCTCCCGCTCTGCCTGCTCGATGTCCCGGGCTGCGAAGTAAGTCTTGGCCACCAGCGTCGGTGTGCGGAACACCGCGCTCAACTGCTCGATCACCGCCTGCTCGATGTCCCCGGCGGGAATCCGCTTGAGCGGGCATCGGCTCACGGTCCGCTTGCTGTCTTTCTGGCAGATGTAATAGGTGTAGTGGCGGCCGTTCTTGCGGGCGTAGGTCGGTCCCATCGCGCATCCGCAGTGGCCGCAGCGGATGACGCCTTTCAGCGGGGCGACCATTTTGGTCCTGGCCATGGAAACCTTGACCGGTTTGTTGTCCTCCAGGATGGCCTGAACCTTGTCCCAGGTCGCCCGGTCGATGATCCCTTCGTGCTCACCGGGGTAGCTGCGGTCCTTGTGGGCGATCTCGCCGATATAGATCCGGTTGTTCAGCAGCCGGTAGATGTGGGCGGTGTTCCATTCGGAGCCCTCGCGCACTTTGCCTTTCTTGGTGGTCCAGGCCTTGGTGCGGTAACCCTGTTCGTTCAATTCCTGGCCCAGCTTCTTGGCCGAGCCGATCTGGATGAACCGGCGGAAGATGTACTGCACTGTCCTGGCTTCATCGGGGTTGACCAGCAGCTTCTTGTTGTCCCTGTCGACGTCGTATCCGAGGATGGGTACGCCGCCGCAGTATTTCCCCCGGCGCTTGGCTGCCGCCACCTTGTCCCGGATACGCTCGGCGATGACCTCCCGCTCGTACTGGGCGAAGGTGATCAGGATGCCGAGAAACATCCGGCCGGTGGGATCGGTGGTGCTGAAGTGCTGGGTGACCGAGACGAAGCTGACACCCTTCTCGTTGAAGAGGTCGATCATCTTCATGAAATCCAGCAGCGAGCGGGACAGCCGGTCGACCTTGTAGACGACGATCACATCGATCTTCCCGGCGTCGATGTCCGCCAGCAGTCGGCGCAGCCCCGGGCGCTCCATGTTCCCACCCGAGAATCCACCATCGTCGTAGCGATCCGGCAGAGCCGTCCAGCCACGCATCCTCTGGGCTTCGATATAGTGTTCCGCAG
Organism: Pseudodesulfovibrio profundus; assembly: GCF_900217235.1. NCBI lineage: Bacteria > Pseudomonadati > Thermodesulfobacteriota > Desulfovibrionia > Desulfovibrionales > Desulfovibrionaceae > Pseudodesulfovibrio > Pseudodesulfovibrio profundus. The sequence continues at coordinate 553,169 of NZ_LT907975.1, forward strand.
ATTCCCGTTGCGCATCCAACGAGTTGAACTCCTGCTCGAGACCTTCTTCGTGGCTCTTGCGGGTGTAGATGGCGCAGCGCAGGGTCTTGTTTTTGCCCGGCGCGACATTGCTGTTATCAAGCATCCGAACCTCCCTCGGCTTTTCTGCCGTAAACCTTCTTCAGTCCGAAAAAGACCTTGCCGTTCCACCTGGTCCCGGTGATCTCCCTGGCCACCGCGCTGAGCGACCGGAAGGTGCGGCCTTCAAACTCGTAGCCATCGGCAAGGACGATCACCTCATAACGCCGGTCGTTCCAGACCCGCACCAGCCTGGTCCCGGGCAGGATCGCCTCGTTCGATTTCCGCTCTTCTGGGATGCGTCGATTGACAGTGGCTACCGGGTCCTCCTTGGCGGCCTGCTGGAGATGGACCTTGGCCTGCTCGGACAGCCCGCCGTAGAAAAGCTCCTGGATGCGATAGGCCAGCCGCTTGATGAGGAATTGCTTCTTGTACTGGGGCGGCTCTTCGCCGTAGAGGTCGAGCCATTTTTCCCGGAGCTGCTCCAGGGACATGGATTGCAGCAGGGCCATCTGCCGAAGGACCGAGTTTCGGGTTCGGTCCTGATTCTTGCCGCCGGTGGCGGCGTTCTGTAACTCATTCATTTTCAACTCCTTGTTTTGGTTTCCGGACGAGTTGTCATGAATGAATGCTCTGTTCCGGCAATGAATCAAGTCCTTCTCCGAGCACAGGGGAAGAATCTTCGAAAACCTCTAACTCATTGCCCACACATGCGTTTTTTGCCTTTCGGCGCAGGATCGCCGTGGCCAGAATAGAGGCGGCTGACTGGAGCCTCGCCTCACCCGACAGGCGGCCGGGTTTGCCGTTTTCGCCAAGGTCATCCGTCCCCGGCCCATCATTCATTTCCTGTACATCCAACATCGAACACCTCCGGTGGGACCGGGGGGCTGGATGGTGTGGATGCCAGAAAACGGTGGCGGTCGGGATGCGCGTTCGATGGCACCCACAACCGCCTCAGCTCCGCCTCTGGTCGGTTATCTGGTTGTGCCCGGCTTTAACCGGACTTGCGTTCGTTACCTACCGGAAGGACGAGCAAGATGTCGGAATCAGATGAAAAGTCCTGTTTTTGATTGACCTGATATTCATCAGGTCGTATATTTCTTGGTCATAAATTGGGCTTAATCCGCTCAGTGGCCATGACACGGAGCAATCGCCATGGGAAAGAAAAAGCTATCGGAAATAACCGACCCGCAGGCCAGGACGCTGAGGGTCATTTGCCAAATCATCGATGAAAAGGGGTTGCCGCCAACGGTGAAAGAATTGTCGGAAGTCCTCGGTATCAGCCACGCGAGCGCCCACGAGCAGATCGCTCAACTGGTCCGTAAAGGCTATTTGAAGAAAGAAGCTCGTAAGGCCCGAAGCATCGTCGTCATCAGGAGGCCCGAATAACGATGCAGGGTCGCGAACAATAAGGAGATCGACATGGGGCACGTCAGACTTGGGAGCCTTCCAAGGTCGAGGGCATGGAAAGAGGTGGTCGGCCTGATCACGGCCGGTGCCGACGTGTCCCAGATCGCAAACGCCACAATACGGGCGGCTGACAAGGCCTTCTCATTTGTGCTCAACGATGAGGGGTTTACCGAGGCGGTATGGCTGATGACCCAGCTTGCCATTGCCGCCAAGAAGGACAACTTCAACGATCACCTGCTGTCGGTCGGCATCAATCTGCCGCAGGACACCTCATTGCCGGACGTTGCCGCCGCTGTTGCAGAGGCAATGGATCGGAAACTTGATTCCAACGGTAGCCGCTCTGACTTGGGTGAGATGTCGCAGCGAGCCTTGGTTGGAGCATTGGTCGAACACATCTCTCCCAAATTGCCCTCCTTGTTTACACCAGACGCCAGCGACGTTCAGGCGGCATTGGCGTCGCTCGGAAAAAAACGGGAGTTCGGCGAGTTGTCCCGTACGTTCTTCGCCAAGCTGACCAACGAGAGCATGAACTATTTCCTGTCAAAAACGCTGGCGACCCATCTGGGCGAAGGCCAGCGCTTTGCCACCATGAATGAAATGGGACAATTCGAGAAAGCCCTGACCACGCACTGCAAAGAAGCATCCCTGATCGTCGAACAGTTTTCGGCGGATTGGTTTTCCAAGCACAAATACGAAGAAGGCGGTGATATCTCCCGGGAGTCGTCCAACGGCTTCGCCTCCTATGCGCTGAAGAAAATGAAGGACGAATTGAAAGAAGGAGCGCGAGCCGATGCAAGATAAGCGTTACATCATCTGCGGAAACGCACCGACCAGCGGAATCGAGGAGAACCCGGATCGGGATTTGCGCCTGCGGTTGTGGGGCAAGGATGGGCCGGACAAGATCACCTTACGCATCGAGGACATCCACAAAAAGATGAGCAAGGACGTGCCGGATTCCTTCCAGGATCTGCTCGAAATTGCCACCTATGTGTACAGCGCCGACCAGGCCATTCCCCGTGGGGCCGATGACGTTGATTCCTTTGGTCATGGTTGGCGGAGAAATCTGCATTTCATCATTCCGGTCCGGAACCCGGATTTCTGGAATGGTGAGGAGATTCAGCAGGCCCTGTGCTCGACGCTTGGGTTCTTGTCTGATGACAGCTATCATTTCGAATTCACCAAGCTGACAGAGGCTCAGGCATTCCAGGGCTATCTGGACTTCAACGATGACGGGCGTCTTCTCGGTTATCCGGAGCAGGTGGTGATGTTTTCAGGCGGGCTGGATTCGCTGGCCGGAGCTATCGACGAGGTCTTGAACGAAAAGCACCGGGTCGTTCTGGTGACCCACAAGTCAACCCCGAAGCTCAACAAGCGCCACCGCCGCCTGGAAAAGATGATCGCCGACAAGGCCGGGGAAAACGCTCCGCTCCACATCGGCGTTCGCGTCAACAAGAACAAGGGGCTGAACTACGAGTACACTCAGCGAAGCCGCTCCTTCCTCTACGTGTCAATCGGCGCGACCATCGCCAAAATGATCAACCTGAAGAGCGTCCGTTTCTACGAGAACGGTGTCATCAGTCTGAATCTGCCGGTCTGTGCCCAGGTCGTCGGCGGCCGAGCAACGCGCACCACTCATCCCAGGGTAATCCGAGGCTTTCAGGAAATCATCAGCCTGGTGGCTGGCGAACCCTTCACCATTGAAAATCCCTACATCTGGAAAACCAAGGCTGACGTCGTCGGGGTCATTACCAAAGCCGGGTGCCAGGAGATGATCGCGGCATCGACCACCTGCACGCACACCTGGGAGATGACCAATCACCATACCCACTGCGGCACCTGCTCGCAGTGCATCGACCGGCGCTTTGCCGTTATTGCGGCGAAGGCCGATCAATATGATCCTGTCGATGCCTACAAGGCCGACATCTTCACCCAAAGCCGAAGCAAGGACGAAGACAAGATCATGGCGGCCGCGTATCTGGAGCGTGCCAACCAGGTCCGTGATCAGGATGACATCACCCAGTTTATCGCTCGATTCAGCGAAGTGAGTCGGGTCTTCCGCTACCTGAATGGGAACCCCGGAAGCGTGGCCCAGAAGGTCTATGACCTTTACAAGCGCCACGCCAAGGAGGTCTGCGAAGCGATGGACACCATGGTCGCCCGCAACATCACGGCCATCCGCCAGCGCACCTTGCCAGGAGACTGCTTGCTTCGGACGGTCTATGAATCGGGATCGGTGATCTCAGTCCCCGCCATTCCGGTCGAGCAGAAGCAGCCGGACAACTATTTCAGGAAGCGCGGGGGTGTCTGGGCCGCACGCTTTAACGGCAACGCCGAGGTGCTCGTGACGGGTGTCGACAAAGGAGCCGAGTACATCAACTTCCTCCTGGCGAGGCCCAACAAAGAAACCTCGGTCTACGAGATCGTCTGCGGGTTTGCCATCGATAGCTGCAACGCGGTCCTGAACTCCAATGAAACCGACGAAGGTTTTCAGGTCACCCAGGGGGTTCCGTTGGGTGATACAGGCTTCGTTGCCGACCGCAAGGCCGTCGAGCAATACCGGGAGACGGCTCACGAGCTTCTTCGGGAGATTGAAGAAGCCCGGGCAGAAAACAACGATGCCGAAATACAGCGACTTGAGGACGAAATGACACAGATCACCGCCGCAATCAACGAGGCGGTTGGTCTGGGTGGCAAACTCCGGAAATCCAACGACAAACGGAAGAACATCCGCGACGCCTTCCGGAACGCCGTGAACCGGGCCATCAAGTATCTGGAGAAGTACGATAAGCCGCTGGCCGTCCACCTGAAGGAGTCCATCAAGTGCGGCAACGAACCGGTCTACCGGACCGAAGAGGAGATCGTTTGGGAGGTCCGCCCGATAGTCAACGAATGACCCGGGACCACCCAGGAAGAAAAAACTAAAAAAAATTTCCGCTACGCCAAATGTAGCCATTGCGACGCCGGATGTAGCGCCTTCCCCAATGAAGGCGCGATCCGGCGTTTTTTATTGGTCAGCACAGGGTTGGCCACCGGGCGTGCCAGAACTTCCGAACAAGGAGACTGGCAGTGGCACAAGTCAACAAAGCACACCTCACCCCACCGAAGCGGCGACTCATCGAGTTGATGCAGGACATCAACTTCGGCCGCATCACCAACATTCCGGTCCGCGACGGCGAGCCGGAACTCACCCCTGACACGGTCATCGAGCGCGAGATCAAGCTGGGCGGACAGAGCGGTCCTCGGCCCGAGCGCGACCAGGATGACTTCATCCTCAAGCAAGAGGTCGTGGCGCTGCTGGAGCACCTCGCACAGATGGGCAGCGGAAAAGTCTGCCTGCTCGAGATCAAGCACGGTCTCCCGTTCCTGATGCGCATCGAGGAACGGGCAGCCTGAACACGTAACGACCTGAACCCTTAGACACTGGACAACAAGCTGGACGCATGGCGGAGGCTGTTGTGGGTGTCGCCGAGCCGAATACGGCAATTGGCGGCGTACCTACGACCCCTTCGCCCACGCGACAGCTTTGTCCTGTGATCTGGCCCGTGCCGACACCCACGCGGACCTCCTCCTCGCTCCGAGGAGGCCCCGATGGTTTCACAGAATTCTTACGACGGCATCGACAAGTATGCCGCCGACCTCATTCGGCACAAAGCACGTCAACTCGTAGGCAAGGCCGGATTCACCGAGGACGACAGACCCGACCTCGAACAGGAACTGATGATCGATCTGCTGCAGCGGATGCGGCATTTCAATCCCGCCAAGGCCAAGAAGACCACCTTCATGGCCCGGATCGTCGAACGTCACATCTCCACCATTCTGGAGGCCCGGTTCGCCCAATGCCGGGACTGGCGGCTCTGCCAAACCTCACTCAACGAACCCCTCGACAACGGCGAAGGCGACACCACCGAGCGGATCGACTTCCTGGACAGCGAGGGCTCTCTGGGAAGCGGCACCCGCGAGACAAGGGAGCGCCTCGCCCATGAGATCCGCATGGACCTCGACCGGGCCATCGCCTCGCTGCCGGAAGAGCTCCGGGATCTGTGCGTGCGCCTGCACGAAAGCACCATGGCCGAAATCGCCCGCGAGATGGGCATTCCCAGAACCACCCTCTACGACCGGCTGAGCAAGCTGCGCGAGGCTTTCAGCGAGTCTGGCCTGACCGACTACCTGTGATCTCCGACGCATCGGCCCCGGCTCCGGTAAGTAAGCACCGTGCCGCATGGTGCGGCTATCCGGGGCCTCGGAAATCAGAACCTGAACAAAAGAGGAGTTCAACCATGACTCACGACACCTACAAGTACCGTTTTGACGAGTCGGTCCCGGCCCAGGAACTGGAAGACACTTTCATGCTGGCGATGCTGGCCGTCGAAAGCCTGCATGGCCGTTCCCGTGTGCGGATGGAGAGCCGGTTCAATTTGGACAAGGCCCGCCGTACCTGCGTGATCGACGCCTCCACCGATGTCGGCAGCGACCTCGCCCGCATTTTCACCGGTTTCGCCACCAAGGAATACGGCGAACGCTCGGTCCTGATCGAACGATCTCAGCCGACGGGCTGCGCCTGCGCCTCCAAACATCGCGCAGCGCCCGCCGCCGCTACAGCGGGGGTGGCGGTATGAGCGAGCTGATGACCACCACCTATTCCATGTGGCGGCTGTTCCGCAACTGCCGCATGGCCTGCAAGTGGCGCTACATCGACGAGCTGGTGCCGCTCGAGCGCGACCCCAATCTGGCCTTCGGCTCGGTCATTCACGATTGCCTGGAGTGCTGGCACGGCGAGCGGGATCTGGCCAAGGTCCTCGACCACATCGACCGGACCTATCCGAACCGGGCGCAGGACGATCATCAACAGGCCGACTGGCATCTCGCCCGAGCCATGATGAGCGCCTATGCGGAACACTACCCGGCTGAAGACTTCGAGGTCGTCGCGCTCGAAAAGACCTTCGAAGGTCCCATCGTCAACCCGGCGACCGGCGCGACCTCGCGCAGTTTCATTCTCGCCGGGAAGGTGGACGGCATCGTCCGTCAGGATGGCCAGTATTTCCTGCTGGAACACAAAACCGCCTCGCAGATCGATGCCAGTTACCTGGAGCGGCTGTGGACCGATTTCCAGATCATCCTCTACGCCTGGTACCTGGAGCAGACCCTCGGCATCACGGTCAGCGGCATCATCTACAACGTCCTGGTCAAGGCCAAGCTGCGCCAGGGCAAGGGTGAAACCGAGGCCGAATTCGAGGCCCGCCGGGCGGAGCTGATCGCCAAGTCGAAAACCGGCAAGAGCAGCGCCAAGCGCAAGTTGCCCGAGGACGACGACACCTTCCAGCAGCGGCTTCAGGAGAAGTACCTCGAGCCGGGCATGTTCCACCGCGAGGTGCTCTACATCTCCCGCGACCAGTTCGAGGAACTGCGGGCGGAGCTGTGGGAACTCTCCAAGGCCATGCTCGACGCCCGTCGGCGCGACACCTTCTACCGCAACACCAGCTACTGCTTCCAGTACGGAAGGCCCTGCGCCTACTTCCAGCTCTGCCGCTCGGGCGGCAACCCCAACGTCATCGAAAACCATTTCCAACGGATCGCCCCGCACGAAGAGCTGCGGGACGGAGCCGGTGAAGACGCCGCTCCGGTGTTTTAAATCCCAACCATAAGGAGACGAAGCCATGCTTCCCAAGACCAAAAGCAAACCCAAACACACGCTCTCGGACCTCACCGCCCTGGTGTACGGCCCGAGCAAGATCGGCAAGAGCACCTGGTGTTCCAAGGCCGATGACGCACTGTTCCTGGCGACCGAGCCGGGTCTGAACGCCCTGGAGGTGTTTCAGACCCCGATCACCTGCTGGGACGATCTTCTGCAAGCCTGCGCGGAAATCGCCGAGGGCAAGCACGAGTTCAAGACCATCGTCGTCGACACGGTGGATAACGCCTACAAGATGTGCTCGGACTACGTCTGCAAGAAATTCAAGATCGAGCACGAGTCCGACCTGGGCTACGGCAAGGGCTACGCGCTGATCAACAACGAGTTCCAGCGCGTCATCAACAAGCTGGCCTTTCTGCCCTATGGGCTGATCCTGATCTCCCACTCCCAGGAGCGGGACATCGAGACCCGGACCGGCAAACACACCCGCATCGTGCCGACGCTGCCGGAAAAGGCGCGGAAACTGGTCACCGGCCTGGTGGACCTGATCCTGTTCTGCGACCTGGACATGAAAACCGGCGAGGACGGCAAGCCTGTCTGGCAGCGCGTGATGCGCACCAAGCCCAGTCCCAACTACGACGCCGGTGACCGCACCGGCCGACTCCCCGAAGTCATCCCCCTCGATTTTCCGAGCTTCATGAAAGCGTTCAACAACACGGCAGCCGGAGCTGCGGCGAGTGCCGCCCGGCCGAAGCCGGAGCCGACCGCGAGTGCGGCGGCGAAACCCCAACAGTAAGGAGATCCGACCATGGAACACTACGAAAACCAATCCAACAGCAACCTCGACCTGGCGCAGTTCGACGACGCCTTCGAAACCGCCGAAGTCGAGGAGCGTGAGTTCGAGGCCGTTCCCGACGGCAAATACCAGGTCAACGTCGACCGGGTCGAACTGACCCGCGCCCAGACCTCGGGCAATCCCATGCTCAAGTGGACCCTGCGCATTCTCGCGCCGACCCACAAGGGCCGTCTGCTCTGGCGCAATAACGTCATGGCCAGCAATGAGAACATCAAGTGGCTCAAACAGGACCTCTACACCTGCGGGCTGCAGCTTCAGAAGCTCTCCGACCTGCCGGGCCACCTTGAGCAGCTTCTCAACATCAAGCTGGAGGTGACCAAACGCACTCGCGGTGAAAACGAGAACATCTACTTCAACCGTCGCATTGTCATGGCCGACGATGCCGGGGCTCCCGGCGCGGCGATGGACGACATGATCCCGTTCTGATGATGGACCGGATCACCGTTGTCGTCGACACCCGCGAACAGGAGCCCTACAGCTTCGATAGTGACAAGGTTTCGGCGGTTCGCAAGGCGCTGCCCGCCGGTGATTACTCACTGGTCGGCCTTGAGGAACGGGTGGCGGTGGAGCGCAAATCCCTGACGGATTTCGTCTCCACCGTCATCCGGGGGCGAAAGCGGTTTCACCGCGAGCTAGAAAAGCTCTCCGCCTACGAATCCGCCTGCGTGGTTGTCGAGTGCAACTTTCGCGATCTGGTCGATGGCCGCTACCGCAGCGATGCCCACCCGCATGCGCTGATTGGAACGGTCGCCTCCATCGTCGTCGACTTCGGTGTCCCCGTCTACTTCTGCTCGGACCGGCAGGCCGCCTGCCGTTTTGTCGAGGAGTACCTGACACGTTTTCACCGGAGGATCGCGAGATGCCAAAAAGAAATGAGAGTAACCCGGCGCGACTCCGGGGAAGAATAGAGCGCGTTTACTATGCCGGACCCAAGTTTTCCGCAGGCCGACTGCTCACCCCGACCGGTGAGGAAGTCCAGTTCGCGGGCAATTTGTTCGCCCGGGAAAATCAGCCTGTGGTCCTGCTCGGGTCGTGGTCCACCCATCCCAAATACGGCCGTCAGTTCAAGGTCGACGGCATGGAGCACGATCTCGAACTCGATCCGGAGGGGCTGATCCACTATCTGGCTAACCATCCGGAGATCAAGGGCATTGGTCCGGCCAAGGCCAGATTGATCGTCGAGAGTTTCGGCGACGCCTTTGAAGAAACCCTTCTGAATGACCCCGAACGCATCGCGCTCAAGGCTCGACTGCCTCTGGACGCGGCCCGGCGGCTGCGTGACGAATGGTTGAAGAACCGCAGCGTCAACACCGTCATGGCCTGGCTGTCGGCATTCGGCCTGACCCATCATCAGGTCACCACTCTGGTCGAAAGACTCGGCGGCAACTGCCTCGATATCCTGAAGGAAGACCCGTACATCCTCATTCGGGAGATCCGGGGATTCGGCTTCAAGAAGGTCGACAAGATTGCCCGCAAGCTGGGCACACCCAAGGACCACGTTCCCCGTATCCGGGCCGGTCTGCTGTTTTGCATCCGTGAAGCCCTGGACAATGGCCACTGCTGGATCGAATACGAGGATCTGGTCGACCAGGCCAATCTGCTGCTGGTCATGGATGCCCTGGACAGCCGGGTTCGTATCGAGAGCGCCCTCGATGCGCTCATCGGAGAACAGGCGCTTGCCTGCGATTCCCACGGCGGACGTTTCGTGGTCGCTCTGCCGGAGATCGTCCGCATGGAGCGGGAGCTGGCTGCGCTGTTCGGCCAAGCCGAAACACCCAATCCGCATTTCCATTCCATCAAAAAACTCGACGCCCTGATTCGGCGCTGCGCAGCGACGCTGAACGAGAAGCAGCTTGAAGCGGTGCGCTCGGCCCTCCAGCACAGCATCAGCCTGATTTCGGGTGGAGCCGGTTCGGGCAAGAGCTACACCATTTCGGTCATCAACACGATCTGCGAGGAGAGCGATCTGGAGGTCGTGCTCGCCGCACCGACCGGCAAGGCAGCAAAGCGCCTGGAAGAAGTCAGCGGTCGCAGCGGCACCACCATCCACCGCCTGCTCGGCTATGACGGCAAGGGTTTCTCGCGTAGCAAGGAGAACCCCATCGATGCCGATGTTCTGGTGGTAGACGAGTTTTCGATGGTCGACGTGCCGCTGGCCTGGCACCTGTTCGAGGCGGTTGACCTGTCGCGGACCACGGTGTTGTTGGTCGGAGACCACAACCAGCTTCCGCCGGTTGGGCCAGGAAACATCTTGCGTGATCTGATCCAGACACGCGCCATTCCCACGGTCATCCTCGACAAGGTCGTGCGTCAGGCTGGCGTCCTCAAGGAGAACTGCACCGCCGTTCTCAAGGGCGAGGTGCGCAAGACCAGCGAGGCGTCAGTATCCGGATGCCGGGATTGGTATCTGGTGGATCAGTTTACCGATCCGATGGCGGCACGCTCGTTCCTGCTGGAGCTGTTTCAGGAGCGGCTCGATGCCCTGGGTTTCGACATCATCAAGGACGTGCAGGTGCTGACGCCGACCCACAAGGGTCCGCTCGGCACCAAGGAACTGAACGAGGAACTGCAGCGGCTCATCCAGCGCAAGCTCTGGAACACAGAGGTGCCGCCGGTCGCCATGGGCCGCCGCGCTCCGTTTCTCAAGCACGACAAGGTGATCCAGACCCGGAACAACTACGACCTGAACGTGATGAACGGTGCTATCGGCTATGTGGTCGATGTCCTCGCGAACGGCACCTTGGTCATCGATTTCGACGGCATGCCGGTGGAGCTGGAGAAAGGGTCGCCCGACCTTCAAGACCTGCAGCTCGCCTATGCGCTCACCATTCACAAAACCCAGGGTTCCGAGTTCCCCTGCGCCGTGGTGGTGGTCCACAAGGCACATTCCTTCATGCACCACCGCAATCTGCTCTACACCGGGGTGACCCGCGCCCGGCGCACCGCCATTGTCCTGGGTGATCACTGGGGCATCCAGAACTGCGCCAAGCGGTGCCAGGTGGATGACCGCCGGACCTTCCTGCCCCTGTTCCTGGACGCCGCCCAGCACGCGGAAGACGACTTCGCCCGTGTCGCGGAGGCCGAATGAGTATGGGCGGAACGGATAACGTCAGGGAGTACTATCGGCTCGTCACCGAGATGGACATCGGTGAGGTGGGCCGGGAACTCCTGCCGGGACGGATCACCCAGGAGACCGGCCAGCGCTTGATGTGTGACTGCCCCAATCATCAGAGCCAGTCTCGTCTGTCGCTGCACGTGATGCTCGACAAGCAGGGCTGGTACTGCTTCGGCTGCGGGGTCGGCGGCGACGTGCTGCAGCTCGTGGAGTTCATTCAGACGGGCTCGGTCACCGCCGGACAATCTGGTCCGATGCCGGACAGCCACCGCCAGGCCAGGGACTATCTCGCCAAGAAGGCGGGCTTGCCGCCGCTGTCGCGCTATGGCCTCAGCCAGGAGCGTCTGGCCCAGACAGAGGCCGACCGTGCCTTCGAACTGAGGGTCAAGGACGCGCTGACCGCGCTGGCCAGGCTTTACCATGCCAGGCTCAAGGAGTCGCCAGAGGTCCTCGACTGGCTGAAATCCAAATACGCCCTGAGCGAGGAGACCATCGACGATATCCTGATCGGCTACGCGGACAACGCGTCCGGCGCGGTCGCCCAACTGACCGGGGGTGAAGACGGCTTCTCCAAGCGGGAGCTCGCCGCCACCGGCGCTTTCCGCCCCACGAGCCAGGACGGCCTGACGCCATTTTTCGAGCGCCGCATCGTCTTTCCCTACTGGAGCCGTGGCCGGGTGGTGTTCATGATCGGCCGTAAAACGCCGTGGACCCCGGACGTGGGCTGGGAGCAAGGGAAATACAAGAAGCTGCCGGTTCACGACGAGCACCAGCGACCCTACGTCGCCGATTTCATCAACAACGCGCTGCTGTTCAACGAGGACTGCCTGCTCGCCAGGCCCGGCAAGGTGATCATCACCGAGGGGGTGACCGATTGCCTGGCGCTGATGCAACTGGGCCTGCCCACCGTATCTCCGGTCACCGTCCGCATCCGGGCCGCCGATTGGGAGCGCCTGATCCCCAAGCTGCGCGGCGTCGAAACAGTCTATATCTGTCAGGACAACGAACTCTCCCAGGCCGGTCTCAAAGGGGCGCTGCAAACCGCTCGCACCCTGGCCGAACACAAGATCGACACCCGCCTGGTGACGCTGCCCTTGTCGGAGACACAAATCTCGGCCCGGCAGGAGCTGACCGAACGCTTTGGCCTGACGGCGAGCGTGGGGCCGAAGGAGCTGGCCAAGCTGCTGGCGGGACGGCCCGTCGAAGAGATTCAGGCGGCCGAGGCGCTTCTCGCCACCGCCAAGATCGACGTCAACGATTACATTGCCGCCGGGCATACCCGGGAGGATTTCGAACGCCTGCTCGCCGAAGCCAGCACGCCCATCGAGTTCGGCGTGCGCTCGCTGCCCGAGGGCGCTGAAGAAGAGGAGCGCAACCGCCTGCTCGAGCCGATCCTCGGGGAGATTTCCGAGCAGTCGCCGCTGGAACAGGCCCGCCTGCTGAAGCTTGTGCAGGAGCGCATCGGCGGTGGCGTTTCGATGGCCACCCTGAAAGAGCAGATCCGCGCCATCCAGAAGGACCGCAAGGTCGAGTTCCGCAACGAAAAGAAGAAGGCCAAGCGGATGTCCGGCGCGATGCCCGGATCATGCCGCGCCCGGGTCGACGAGGTGCTGATCGACACGGAACTGGAGAACGGCGCTCCCGACTACACACTGGCCGCCGAGGCCGCTTACGACTGGTTCACCGCCAACGGTGCCCAGTTCTTTCACACCCTGCAGGGCGAGCCGTTCATGTATTTCGACAACGCCATCTACTGGATGGATTCGCCGGACCGGGGCCGCAAACGCCATTACGCGGCCATGCTCTACAAGCACACGGGCATGGTGCCGACCTCCAACGGCGGACGGACATTTTTCGAGGTACTGCCCAGCCTGGCGATGATCCGTGGCCAGGTGCGCGACCATTTTTCCTGGCTGCACACCGATGTGGCTTCCTACACCGTCTATTTCAACCTGAACAATCCGGAGCACGAGATCGCCAAGATCACCCCGGACGAGATTCAGATCATGAAGAACGGCGGCAACGAGGACGGCATCATCCTGGATGGCTCGCGCAAGATGAAGCCGCTGAAATTCCTGCCCGATGCCGACCTCGAAGAGGCGGACCGGCTTCTGGTCGATCTGCTGGTGGGCAACATGACCTGTCCGCAGGGGGATCGCTTTCTCATCCTTTCCTGGCTCTCCTGTTTCCTGCTGATCGACTTCGCCGGGACGCGGCCCATGACCCGCTTCGAGGGTTCGGCCGGATCGGGCAAGACCACCGCCAGCAAGATCACGTCGACGCTGCTTTACGGCGAGCCCCAGCACAAGAAAGCCACCGACGCGGCGAACTACACCGATGGCTCGCAGAACCCGCTCATCGTCCTCGACAACATCGAGGTCAAGCAGATGACCGAGGATCTCACTACCTTCATGCTGACCAGCATCACCGGCATCGCCAAAGAGAAGCGCAAGAGCGGCACTGACAGCGAGACCATCACCGAGCGGACCAAGTGCCTGCTGAACACCACCGGCATCGAGCCGCTGTGCGGAGAGCTTTCGGAGATCCTGTCGAGGTCCTTCGTCATCAACTTCGACCTGGCTAACCAGGCCAGCGACTGCTTTCTAGAGTCGGAGGTCATCTCCGCCATCCAGCAGAACCGGGACCTGATCATCTCGGCCATTATGAAGCGGACCAGCCATGTGTTGGCGATGATCCGGGACGGAGCCCAGAAACAGGTCATGCGCCTGCTGCACCGAACCATGCCGACCCATGGCAAGCGCCGGTGCAACGATTATCTGAGCCTGATGTACCTGATGATGCTGGCCGGGTCCGAGGAACACGAGGTGACCACCGGACTCGAGGATCTGAGCCCGCTGTTCATCGAGCAGATCCATTCCATCAACGACACCAGCCAGGAGATGGCGCGGGAGTCAAACCCCATCGCAACGGCGCTGGCATCGCTCTTCCATTCCTACCGGAACGCGGTGGAGCTGGACGAGAAAGCCCGCTACGGCGAGGACGACCGGGCAAACCACGTGGTGGGGTTCATCGAACGCTACCAGGTGAGGTTCGAGAACGAGAACACCATGGAGCCGGTGTCGGCGGGACGGCTGCTCGCGGCGCTGCGCAGGGTCGGCCGGGAATTCAACCTCGAATTCGAATACAAGAAGCCCGCCCAGCTCGGTCGGCGCATCAGCAACGACCTGGACGTCATCCGGGACGCCGGGTTCGACATCGACCGGCAGCGCAACGCCCACACCAAGAACTTCGAGTACCGCATCGGCTGCAGAGGTGTTTAAAGAGATATTTTCTCTTTTAGATTGACTTTCAGACCGCCCATGCCTATATTAAAGGCATGATAAAGCGAATATTTCACTTTAGGAGACGGTAAGATGATAGTCAGTTTCTCACTCGAAAACTGGATGTCCTTCCGCAACCAGGTCACATTTTCGATGGTCGCCAGCAGGGAGCGCCAACATGGAGACAGGGTTCCCAAGCTCGGCAAGTACCAGACGAGAGTTCTTCCGGTTGCGGCAATTTATGGCGGCAACGCGTCGGGCAAGACCAATTTTTTCAAGGCCCTGAGTTTCGCCAAGGCGCTGGTCGTCAAGGGCACCCAGCCCGACAGCCTGATTCCTGTCGAGCCGTTCCGGCTGGACGCCAAGGTGGCCGATCAGCCGTCACGGTTTGGCTTCGAGCTGCTGATCGACGAGATCATTTACGAGTTCAGCTTCGCGGTGACCCGCAAGGCGGTTCTGGAAGAGAAGCTGGTGGTCATAACCAGCACCAGTGAAAAGGTGCTCTACCACCGTCGGGACGGAAAGCCCAACTTCGATGATTCCCTGGCCAAGGACCAGTTCCTCCAGTTCGCCTTCAAAGGGACCCGGGACAACCAACTCTTTCTGACCAACTCGGTCTCCCAGAAGGTCGACAATTTCCGGCCGGTCTACGACTGGTTCAAGGACACGCTCGAGCTGGTCGCGCCCGATTCCCGCTTCGAGCCTTTCGAGCAGTTCCTCGACGAGGGGCATCCGCTCTACTCGACCATGAACGAGATGCTGCCGCAACTCGACACCGGCATCGCGCATCTGGGCGGCGAGGAGATCCCTTTCGAGAACATTCCGTTGCCCGAGCCACTGAAGACCAAGCTGCAGGAAGACGTCAAGGAAGGCATGACCGTTCGTCTGCTGACCGAGCCGATCAACGAACGATTCGTGGTGACCCGCAAAGGTGGTGAATTGATCGCCAAGAAGCTGGTGACCTATCATCCGAAGGCGGACGGCACGGAAGCCAAGTTCGAGATCCGCCAGGAGTCGGACGGCTCACAGCGGGTGATCGATCTGCTGCCCGCGTTTCTTGAGCTGTCGGCCCAGGTCTCGAAGAAGGTCTACGTGATCGACGAGGTCGACCGTAGCCTGCACACGCTGCTGACACGCAGATTGCTCGAAGCGTACCTCGCCAATTGCTCCACGGAAACCAGAACGCAGTTACTGTTGACCACCCATGACGTGCTGCTCATGGATCAGCAACTGCTGCGCCGTGACGAGATGTGGGTAGCCGAAAGAGACGCCACCGGAGCTTCGAACCTGCTCTCTTTCAGCGAGTACAAGGATGTCCGGTACGACAAGGACATTCGCAAGAGCTACCTGCAGGGACGACTGGGTGGAATTCCCCGGATTCTGTTGGGAGGCGCTTTGACCAATCCCTGCCTCACCGAAGAAAGTGAGGGGGATGACTGATGCCACCGAAGAGACGCAGATTCCAGAGACCCCTTGGCGAGCGTCGCTACCGCAAACTGTTCGTGATCGCGGTGGAAGGCGTGAAGACCGAGCCGCAGTATTTCGCCATCTTCAATGACCAGCAATCGGTGATCCGGGTGAACTGTCTCAAAGGTAGCCATGATAGCTCCCCGCCACAGGTACTGAAACGGATGGAGGACCATCTCCGGCAGGAGGAGCTGAGATCCTCCGACGAAGCCTGGCTCGTGGTGGACAAGGATCAGTGGACCGACGAACAGTTGGACCAGCTTCATGCCTGGGCTCAGGCACGCAACAATTACGGTTTCGCCCTCAGCAACCCCAAGTTCGAATACTGGCTGCTGCTTCATTTCGAGGACGGCACCGGCATCGCATCGTCACGGGATTGCAGCGACCGGCTGAAGCGGCATCTTCCCGGTTACGACAAGGGGATCGACGCACGCAAGATCACCCGCGACCGAATCGATGAAGCCATCCGCCGCGCCAGGCTGCGCGACAATCCTCCTTGTGCCGACTGGCCACGAGCCCTTGGCGGCACCACGGTTTACAAGCTGGTCGAAAACATTCTCCAGGTCTGAACCTCAACCAATTCGATCCACAATCATCCAGGACGCTCTCGGGCGTCCTTTTCTTTTGCGGTGGTGCGGTGATCACCGCTGTCCCTTGCGGTGGATGACCACCGCACACCAAACCCTTGCCAGACAAGGCTTTCATGGCCTTTGCGGTGGTTGCGGTGGTAAATCCAGAGGTCTCACCCCCTATGGGCTGAAATATTTTTTCTTCCTACTAAACCCGACATCCCACGCCAGGGAAATTCCGGCCCAGCGTGAGAGACATTCCCCAAATACCACCGCAACCACCGCACTCTCTCTTCTCTTTCTTCATAACTATCTAAAAACAAATAACAAACAAAGAACTACCCCCTGCGGTGGGACGAGAAAATCTTCCACCGCACGACCACCGCAGCCACCGCACATATCCACCGCAGAACCTGCCAGTTTCTCGAAAAGCGTTTAGAGACCTCAAAAAACAGTTACAAAACGGCCTCTCGCTCAAAAAACGATTACAAGCGAAGGCATCGGTCCGCCGTCATCTGGCTTTGGGCTCCGGTAAGTAACGGGAAAAGCGATTAACCCGCATTTCTGGAGCCTGAAACCATGAGCCTTCTGAAAACCATGATCAAGCACACCGCAGGAGGGCGGGAAGCCTCGGCAGGATGTGAAACCCCATCATTACCACCGCAACCACCGCAGCCCGCCATCTATGTCTCCACCGGGCTCGACGTTCACAAGATCGAAGACGCCCGCGACTGGCCTGAAGACAGGGAGATCAACGGCACGCTGTGTCGCTGTCTGTCGCCTGAATACTTTGCCTGGCTACGTTCCCGCATGGTCACGGCCCAAGCCGCGCACAAGGCCGGAAAGCTCCCCGAGGATGCCTGGAACACGCTGCGGCAGCGATTCAACGCCATGCAGGAGCTGGCCATCCGGGAGTTCGGCAAGGAAAGCCTCCAGGAGGTCCTGCAGTCCTTTTCCCCGAAGAACTACCAGCCACCCGCGCTTCGTCCCGATCCCCAGAAGAAACCCGCCGAAGTTCCCAGAAAGGACTGGATTTATCCCGGGAACCAAGCTTGGAAATGTAAGCAGCCGGTGACTTCCCAGGCTGTCGCCAAGGTAGACGCCATCCGTGAGGAGGCCAAGGCCAAGGGTTGGTCCGAGGCACGCCTCTATCAGAACCAGGGCCGCTTCCGGTTTCCCTGCGGCGAGGACTACGGCCTGGTCTGTTTCGTTGATGGCGATCAGGAGATTGGCGAGGTCACCGAGCGTTCTATCGAAATTATCCATGGGCAGAAGTCCGGGCGTCCCAGCACGCTGCGGTTCTACAACCCGGAGGTGCCGCAGCCGTGGATGAAGAAAGTGGAGGATTGAGCCGTGAAGAAAAAGAAACGCTACGCCAACGCCAAGGATGTCCTGCCCGAGGAACTCTTCGAGCAGATCCAGAAGCACTACACCGGAATTCTCTGGGTCCCGGCACCGAGCCGGTTTTACCAGGAACGTCGCGACCTGGTGCTTGCCCTTCATCTGCAGGGGATCAGCAGCCAGGAGATCTCCAACCTCGCCGGTGTGACCACCCGCCGGGTCAATCAGATCATCGCCGCCGAACGAAAACAGGATCGGGACCGACAGTTTAGCGCCGCTTCCGGTAAGTAACCCCTGAACCGGCGGGAGCGCGTTTGGAGGCTAAATCGGCCTCCCGCCCCGTATCCCGGCTTGGGAAAACAATATTCGGCAGGATTTCCACGTGGCACTGAACAAACCGGACAAAGAGACGCTGGACCGCTGGCACCGCAACGAGGGCAAGACCGAACCGCCCTGGCGCGGGCCTGGTGCGCCCGAGGGCAACCAGAACCGGCTGCGTCACGGCATCTTCGCCGACCGCTGCCTGACCCCGGAAGAGAAGGACATGTTCGACGCGATCATCGACCGCCTCAACCAGGATTTCGAGTTCAACAAGTCCAGTGACTTCCTGCAGGTGGAGCTGGTGGGCGTCTACTCGGTGAAGCTGGTCCGCGCCCAGATCGAGGGGAACACGGACGCCGCCGAAAAGCTCGACCGGATGATCCGCTGCCACATGAAGGATCTCAAGACCACCAAGATTGCCCGCGAGGGTGAGGAGCCGAAAGGCCCGCAGACCTCTCCGGCGGAATGGGCGGCGGCGCTGCTCGAGAAGGTGGCCGAGGCCGCCAACGCACCGGGCGCGAAACCCTCCGGCCGCAAGAAACGCGGAAAGAATTGCGGATAACACCATGGAGGGCTTTTCCGATGACCCCGGCTCACGGCGACTTGCGGCAGACAGCTTCACCAGGAATTGCGGATAAGACGTGTTCCTTGCACTTTCGGAATCGGCATTCTCCGGCGGTCGATCATCATTACCACTCCTCGATTTCTTCCTGCAGCTCTCGATATCCGCTTGGCATGTGTGCGCATAAGCCGAGCCGCATAACCCAAGTAGATATTGGCATGTTCACGCCGGGGCTCTCTCACACAACCCAAGTAAATATGGGCATGTCGAGCCCCAGGCAGAACCGGCCAAGCCCCGCAAACAGCCATTCCTTCGCCAGCGGCCATCGCATAAGCCAAGCAGATATTGCCATGTGTGTTCCGCGCCCGGAGCGCATAAGCCAAGCAGTTATAGCCATGTGCGGCCGACAAACAGAAAAGGAGAAATTCCGGTCAATCGATATTTCCCGCTCTGCCAGGGAGGCTGAGAACCATCGTCATGATCATTCATCATCGGCAGATGTGTTCTTCTGCGGGCACTGTCATTCACTGTCTTCGACACTGTCTCGGCCGACGAAAACAGGAGCAGCCGAGGCCGCTCCCATCGTCGGGTCCGGAAGGATCAGAGGCGTTCGAGGGCTTCCTCGAGCTGGCCGTCCACGAGGTGGGTATAGATCTGGGTGGTGGACACGTCGCGATGCCCCAAGGCCCGCTGCACCACGAGCAGGTCGTTGGTCGCGCCGTAGAGGTGGGTGGTGAAGGTGTGCCGCAGCCCGTGCGGCGTCAATTCCTTTTCGATCCCGGCCTTCCGCAGCCAGTGGGCGAGCCGGTTTGCAATCTGCCGCTGGCAGAGTCTGCCGTCCCGGTTCGACAGGAACAGGGCTTCCATTTCCGGGCGGCCGTGTCGACGGCGCTCCGCCAGGTAACGGCGAAGCAATGTGCGGAGGTCGGTCTTGATGAACTTGACCTGCGGCACATTCCCCTTGGCCCGCACCCGCAGATGTTTGGCGTCGAGGTCGATGTCATCCATGTCGAGCGCGGCCAGCTCTCCAAGCCTGATCCCGGTGCCCAGCAGCACCTCGATCATGGCGCGGTCGCGCAGAGTGGAGAAATCGGTCCGCCCCTTGAGCTCCTTGAGCAGACGTTTCTTTTCGGCGGTAGTCAGGAAGACCGGCAGCTTTCTCGGCAGCCGATGCATGCGGATGGACCGGGCCGGGTTGTCACCGACCACGCCCGTCTCGGCGGCCCAGGCGAAAAAGGCCCGCACCGCCGCCTTCATCCGATGGAGCGAGGCCGCCGAGCGTGGGCCTCGCTCACTCTCAGTGACCGCCCCGGCGGAAAGCACCTGGTCAATGAGCCCAGCCGTGACCGCCCGGCAGACGATGCCCGGGGCCAACGCCCCGGCCACGCGGGCCACCAGGGCGAGGTCCCGGCGGTATGCGGCTATGGTCGCAGGGGAGCGGCCTTCCGCCGACAGGCGGGCACAGAACGCCTCCGTTGCGCCCGTCAGATCGAGGTCAGCCGTTCGGTTGCTCATCGCTGGACTCCTTCACCCGGCTGTGGCCCATGGGCGTGCTCTTGGGCAGCGGCAGCTCCTCGATTCGCCCCGACTCCCTGGCCCAGACCATCATCATGCGGAACACCCGGACGGTCTTGGCAATGGTGCGCTCAGCCCGCTCCTTGCCGTCGGGGAGTTTGAGCAGCAGGTCGGACTTGTAGAACTTTCCGACCTGGGGAAGCCGGATCTCGGCGAGCTGGCGATCCGCGCCGAAGAAGGACTCAACCACGTCGAGGTCCTTCCGGTAGGTGTAGAGGGTCCGCTCTTTCTTTCCGGATTCCCGCAGGTGGCCGATGAAAGCCTCGGCGGCTTGATGCACGGTGCATTCGGTCATGTCGATGTCTCCTTTGTCGGTGGCCCGGTGTGTTCAGGACAGGAACTCGTCCAGCTCCCGCAGCAGTTCTTCGACGTGGCCGAGGGAGCCGACGCTCGCCCAGGTGATGTCCGGCTGCTTCGCGTCCGCTTCGAGCTTGCCGCGAATGCCCTCGATCAGCCGGGCGATGTTCTCCTGCTTTTCTCGGTACGCCTTGAGTGCCTGCTGGCGGTTTCTGTCGTAGGTCATGGCCTGCCTCCGGTTCCGGTTTTCGTGGATGCGGGACCATCCCGCGTCACATCCAATGACGCTTCTATTTCGTTGGAAATCAAGTGTTTGCAGAGATCTTTCTGCATGTTCCCCAAACCCATAACCAAAGGAGATCAACATGTTGAAGAAGACCCTCGAATGGACCATCCCGCTGGCCCTGGCCGGGATCATGACCGGCTGCGCCACCTACCGGCCTCCGGCCCAGATCCAGTCGGCGGTGGCCACCGTCAACCGCCACACACCCGAGTATGTGACCGAGGCCAACAAGGCGCTGCGCGAGGTCGGTCACCCGGACGCCGAGCGCCTGACCGGTGTCGGCCTGCGCCTGCAGTCCGCCGTGGACGCCCTTGACCAGTGGGCCAATGGCTCGAACCAGGAGTCAGGCCAATGAAAGAGATCCTTCAGGAAAACAGCGATGCCGTCCGCCAGGCCGGTGAGGCGCTGGTCGAAATCGGCACCGAACTGGCGGCGGGACGGATCGAGAATGCCCTCGGCCGTCTGGAAGCGGCTCAGCAGCAGTACCGGGCCTGGGCGGAGTTGGACCAGGCCATCATCGACATTCAGGAGGCTGTCCACGACCGGAAGAACACCCTGGCCGTGCAGCAGATCCTGACGGAACTGGTGGGCACCATCCTCGGCAGCGCCTTGAGGACGGGAATGCACTGATGGCGGTAACCGACAAGGAGCGCAAACTTGCGGCGACCCTGAGCGATCCCGTGTTGTGGGGGCAAGCCTACCTCTACAACCGGGATGGCTCAGGCCGCGACTACTGGCCGCATCAGGTGGAGGACCTGCGCTGCCCGGCCAAGAACATCATCCACCTCGACGGACGGGACGTGGGTAAGTCCATCGTGCTCTCGACCGACGCGCTCCATTACGCTTTCACCACCCGGGGCGGTCAGGGCCTCATCGCGGCTCCGCACCAGGGGCACCTCGACACCATCATCGAGGAGATCGAGTTCCAGCTCGACAGCAACCCGGATCTGATGAACAGCATCGCTCTGACCAAGTACGGCAAGCCAAAGATCCACCGCAAACCCTATTTCCGGCTGGAGTTCACCAACGGTTCGGTGCTCTATTTCCGCCCGGCCGGGGCCTATGGTGACGCCTTTCGGTCCCTGCATGTTGGCCGTGTCTGGGTCGATGAAGGAGCCTGGCTGACCGAACGGGCCTGGAAGGCGCTGCGCCAGTGCCTCAAGGCCGGGGGGACGCTACGCATCTACTCCACGCCCAACGGCCTGCGCGACACCACCTATTACCGGCTCACCTCGTCGGAGCAGTTCCATGTGTTCCGCTGGCCGTCTTGGCTCAATCCCCTGTGGACCGAAGATCGCGAGGCCGAACTGCTGGAGTTCTACGGCGGCCGCGACAGTTCCGGCTGGCAGCACGAGGTGGCCGGTGAACACGGCAAGCCCTCCTATGGGGCCTTCAATGTCGAACAGTTCAACCTCTGTAGGCAGGATCTGCTGGAGTATCAGAAGATCGTCATCACCGATTCCGAGCTGCGCGATTGCGACACTGAGGAAGCGGCCCACGACCGGCTGGAGATGCTGCTCAACCTCACGCCCCGCAGCGGGCAGTTCTGGGTTGGCGGCGACCTGGGCTACACCAACGACCCCACCGAGATCGTCGTATTCCAGGAGACGGAGATCGGCGAGCGGACGCTGCTGAAGATGATCCTGCGCGTGCATCTTGAACACGTTTCCTATCCGCACATCGCCCAGATCATCGCGCTGCTGGAGCGTTACTACACCCCGGCGGGCATCGGCGTGGACAACGGCGGAAACGGTCTGGCCGTGGTTCAGGAGCTGCTCACCCTGGACAAGTACAAAGGGCTGGAGCTGGAAGGCAGGCTCAAGGGATACGACTTCGGCGGCATGACCCGGCTGGCGGTGCGGGACGGCAAGGAAATCAAGAAGCGAACCAAGGAGCTGATGACCAGCCTCATCAACGGAGCCCTACAGCGTAAGCAGGTCATTTTCCCCTCGGACGACCTGGAGGTGGAAGACCAGTTCACCACCCACACCTACACCCTGCGGGACGGCAAGATCATCTATTCCAAGGGCAACGACCACATCATCGACGCGGTGCGCTGCGCCATGCTGATCCGGGAAGAAGGTAATCTCGACCCGGTCGGCGAAGAGGTGGTTTCGCTCAAACCCGTGCTCACCAATCCGGTCTTCATCTGATCGCATCCTCCGACGCTTTCCACCCCGCTCCGGTAAGTAACCGGCATCGAGCCGGGTTCGGCCCACACGGGCCGGATGTGCGGCTGTCATGGCAGAAACTACCGAGAGGATCACGTGGAAAGCACCGCCCATCAGGACGAACAACCAGAAAGCCTGGACACCACCGGCTTTGTCATCGCGCCGCTGGCCGCAGCGGCAGCGCTCGACTCGGCCGCCTTCGCCAAGGTGAACGCCGCCGAAGCGATTCCTGCCACCTGGGAAGAACGCGCCCGTAAGGCCTGGGAATACTACGTCGAGGAGCCGCTGGTGAAGAACTGCGTCAACTCCTGGCGCACCTTCGCCGTGGGCGACGAGATCAAGATCACCAGCGATGACGAGAACCTCAAGGAGCAGGCTCTGGAGGCCGCCTGGCGGTTGAACGTCACGCAATTCATCAAGGACATGGTTCTTCAGCTCCTGGTGAAAGGTGACGCCATCGGCTTCAAGCGCTTCACCAAGTCCGGCCAGGACATCGAGGAACTGGTCTGCGTCAACCCGGTCTCGGTCAAGGTCAAATACGCCCAGGGCGAGCTGATCGAGGCCCGGCAATTTCCCGAGGACACCCCCGGCGGCGGGGAATCTATCCCGCTGCCCGTCGAACAGGTGGTCCACCTCAAATGGGATGCTCCAGCCTTCTCGCCCCGGGGCAACTCCCTCGTGCTTCCCGCCTTTCAAGCCATCGAACTGTTGCGCGACTACCGCCGAGCCGAACAGGCCATCGCCAAGCGCTGGGCCACGCCGTTCCGCCTGCTCAAGGTGGGCGGCGCGTTCGGCCAGAAGATGGTGATGCCGGACCAGCGGATGCTCGAACAGGTCCGCGACATGGTCAACAAGATGGACATGAAAAGCGGCCTGGTGGTCCCGTTCTACGTCAATGTCGAAACCCACGGCACCGATGGTCAGGTCCTCAACGTCGAGGACAAGGTCAAGGAGGTGAAGGAAGACATCGTGGTGGCCCTGGGTCTGTCACGCTCGCTGGTGACCGGCGACGGCCCGAATTTCGCCACCGCCTCGGTGAGCATGCAGAAGATGATGGTCATGATCCGCGAGATCAAACAGGCCGCACGCAAGCTCCTCGACTGGGTGTTCGACGACTGGATGGAGCTGAACGGCCACGGCGACAAGAGCATCCAGTTTATCTTCAACGACCTCGACCCCAGCGACGCGGTCGATTTCAAGAAGCTTCTCATCGAACTCTACGACCGCAAACTCATCAGCCGCTCCAGCCTTCAGCTCAAGATGGACCTGGACCCGGACATCGAGGCTGCCAACCGCGAGACCGAACGCAAGCAGATCGACCTGATGGACGAGAAACAGGTGAAGCCGGTGGTGGATATGGTCGTCTCCGGCATCCTCAGCGTGCCTCGCGCCCGGAAGATGCTCGGAATTCCGGCCGAAGACGATGAACCCACGGCGGAGGCGGCATTGGTCTGGTCGGGCGACCTGGAGTCCACCGGCGATGCGGCCGTGTGCGACGAGTGCAGCCACTTCATTGCTGACACCAACCACTGCCGGGTCCACAACAGCGAGCGCACCTTCGACGCCCCGGCCTGTCGCTTCATCGACCGCCGGGAGCCCCGCTGATGCCATCGGACCTCAAGCAGCGCATCCAGGCGGCCACACTGAAAAGCCTGACGGCCCGCAACCGCTACAACGACCAGGTCACGGCCCAACTCACCCAGGCGCTGAAACAGGCCGAAGACGAGGTCGCCCGCGCCATCCTTCAGTACCGCTCCCTCGGCTCCCTGCCGGACAACAAGCTCGCCGCGCTCAAGGGGCTGGAAAAGCTCCAGCTCGAACTCGACGACACCATGAAGCGGCTCAAGCGGGAGCAGACCCTGGTCTTTCGCAAGACGACCAAGGACTCCTTCAAGCTCGGCATCCAGCAGGGAATCGGAGAGCTCGCCGACGCCGCGCTGCCGTTCTACGCCGACCTCAAGCCCGAAGGCATCGATAAGCTGGCCACCAAGGTGTTCACCATCGTCGACACCAATGCCCTCGACTTCATGGCGCAGTACAACCTCACACTCGCCGGTGACGTTCATCGCGAACTCGCAGGCGGGATCAAGCGCACCATCCTGAACGGCATCGCCACGGGCAAGGGAGCCGACGACATCGTCCGGGACATGGGGAAGGTAATCGTCGACAAGGATTCCTTTCGCCAGGCCGGAAGCCGGGTGTTCAGCAAGGCCCAGTACCGCATGGAGATGATCGCCCGCACCGAGGTCCTCCGCGCCCACAACATGGGCAGGCTCAAGTTCCACGAGCGGGTCGGCATCCAGAAACTGGAATGGCTGGCCATGGAGGACGAGCGCATGTGCCCGGTCTGCGGCGGCCTGGACGGCAAGACTTTTCCCATCGACAAGTTCCCCCAGCAACCCGCGCATCCGCACTGCCGCTGCACAAATATCGTGGCCTGGCCGATGACCGTCTGCGGCAGCGAGATGGTCGCCAAGGCCGCCACCCAGGCATCGCAGGGGGACGCCTGCATTCTCCCGCCCCACGTGCTGGAAGGCATGGCCGACGCCCAGGCCAAGGAGAACGCCAAGCTCAAGAGCGCCTTTGAAAACGGCGACATCGCCGACCTCGGCTCGCTGACGGTCAAACAGCTCCAGACCCTGGCGAAACAGAACGGCGTGGCCATCGCCCGGACCAAGGCCGATTTCATCAAGCTGCTCGATCTGGCCGAACCCGGGATCGATCACGGTGACCTGGCCGGAGCGGCACTCAGCGCCAAGCTCAAGGAACACAAGATCGGCCTGCTGCGGACCAAGGAAGAACTGGTCGATTTGCTCGGGCTGAAGCAGACGGAACTCAAACAGGCCAAGCTGCTCGCCGCCCAGATGGCAAAGATCCCTCCCGCCGAGGGGCTGGAGGGCATGACCGCCCAGCAGCTCAATGAGATGGCGAAGGAGAACGGCATCTCCCTCAATATGACCAAACAGGAGACCATCGAGCTGCTCGACAAGCTGGAGCCCGGCGTGGATCACAACGGCCTGATGGGCAAGGAACTCGCGGCGGCCAAACAGAAGCACGGTATCGGCATTCTCAAGAACAAACAGCAGCTCGTCGAGGCGCTGCAGAAGAAGGCCGGTACTGACATGGCTGAGTCGGTCAAGAAAAAGGCGGTCGACGAGGCCAAGCAGAAGTTGATCCTGAAACAGAAAACGGCCCTCGAAGACGCCGCCAAGGCCGTGGTCGTTCCCGACACGCCGACCGGCTACAAGGATTTCCTCGACGCGATTGCCAAGGCGGAACAGGCGGTTTCCGGCGGCACCGATCTACCCCAGGATCTGCTGGCGGCCCACAGCAAGGAAATCGCCCTCAAGAAACAGCTCTTCCAGGACCAGGTCGGCAAGCTGAAATCGACGGAGCTCAAGACCCTCGCCAAGGAGACCAAGGTTCAATATTGGCAGTGGGCCAACAAAGACGAGCTGACCACGCTCTTCACCGAGACCGATCCCGCGAAAATCAAGGCGGTTCAGGCCAGCATCGACACCAAGCACGCAGCCTGGGCCGAAAAACATGGCGGCAAGAAGAAAACCGCTTCTGCCAAGCCCGCCACGACGAAGAAAGAGCCGCCGAAACCGGCTCCACAACCGAGTCCGGTCAAGCCGCCCGAGCCCAAGATCGTCAAGAAAGGCGCGGAGTTCGCCACCGACGATAACGCATGGCAGCAGAAGGGTTTGCCTTCGAAGTTCAAGAAATCCGGCAAGGCCGCTGTCGGCGGCGCACACGAAAAGGAGTTCTGGACCGACGAAAACGGCGACAAATGGCTGTTCAAGCCCATTGGCCGCAAGGATGATGAGTTCATCGCCTTCGGAGAGGAAGCCGCCTACAAGATTGGCCGCCTGATCGACCCCCATTCCATCGAGGTGCGCACCATCCAATTGAACGGCCGCACCGGCTCCATCCAGAAATGGCGTACCGATCTGCGGGACGACTTCGATTTTCGTAACATCCTGCCACAGGATCTGACCACCATCGAACTGGAGCAGATCCAGCGCGAGCATGTGGTCGACTGGCTGATCGCTAACCACGACGGACATTCCAAGCAGTTCATCCGCGCCCGGGACGGTCGCGTCTACGGCATCGACAAAGGCCAGGCATTCAAGTTTCTGGGGCAGGACAAGCTCTCGCTCGACTATCACCCCAACGGTGTCTGCGGCGAGGAAGAGCCGTTTTACAACAAGGTCTTCCGGGCGGCCAAGGAAGGGAAGGTACGGGTCGATCCGAACGCGACCTTTCGCTACATCCAGGAAGTCGAAAAGATCGCCGACGAGGATTACCTCGATCTGCTGCGGCCCTACGCCGAGGGACGGTTTTCCAAGGACCCGGCCGGGCTGCGGCATTTCTATGATCTGGCCTTGGAGCGGAAACACAATCTCAGGCGGGACTTCGAAGGCTATTACGCCGATGTGCTGGGGGATCGGGGCTTCCGTTTCGACAAGCTGAGCGCCGCCACCGGGAAGAAAAAGTTGCTCTCCTCCGCCGAAGAGACCCTGGTCGAGGAGGCCCGCAAACTCGGCTGGCAGGGCAAGACGCTGCCCTTCGACAGCGGCGACGTGGAGGACCAGAACGCGCTGATCTTCACCGAGAGCTTCAAGGGGGAGAAGCGCACCGTGGTCAAGATGAAGATCCGGCCGGACACCGACCGCCGCATCGACGAGGTGCTGCGCAGGTATGTGCAGACGGCGGCCGGGGAAAAGGGACAACCGCTGGTCGAAGACAGCTTCTTTCCGACGATTCTGGACGCCGTCAAAAACGTCAACTTCCACGTGGGCGACGGCAAGTACAACCGGACCAAGATCGACAAGGCCCTGCGCCTGCGCAAGAAACTGGAGACCCTGCAAAAGAGCGCCGACCCCAAGGTCAAGGAGATGGCGGACCACTATCTGAAATGGGTCAAGGAGATCGAAGAGTCCGTCGACTGGGACCGGGCCACCAACGGCGTATTCGATCAGTACTTGCCCAAGCTCGACGCGCAGAAACCCAAGGAGAAACCGCCGTTCAAGGTGGAACGTGGCAAGGTGACCCATACCAAGCGCAGGATCGGGTCCGGCACCATCACCGTCGAGGCCGACGACATCGACAACCGGACGCTGTTCAATCACAACTCCCGCATGCAGGACGGGCACCAGTACACCGTGACCTTTGAGGACGGCACCCGGGTCCGCTATCGCCCCTGGTCCGACACCAACCTCTATGCCCAGCGCGGCGAGCTGGAAATGATCCTGGACGGCGACGCCACCCCTGGACGGGTCGAGGCGATGCTGGAAAAGCTCGAACAGCTTGGGATCGATACCCGGGTGGCCACGGCGGAAAACGCCGAGCAGATGTATCTCGAAAAGCTCGCCTACATCCGCAAGACCGACAAGAGCGCCGACTACAAACGACTGCAGAAATCCCTCGACGACCGCAATGCCACCACCACCGAGCGGGTCCAGGCTCTGCGCGGCTATTGGCAAAAGGAACTGGGAGTTCAGGACATCACCCAGCTTTCCGGATACAACCCGCTGGGCGAATACCAGGCGGGTTTTCTGGACCGCGACGCCAAGGGCGGATACCGGCACCAGTTCCGGTTCGACATCACCGATGAGGAGCTGGAAAAACAGATGAAGGGCTATTCGCTGGTCCACGATCTGACCAACGGCGAGAGCATGTCCGGCTTCATCGACTTGATCATGGAGAACAACGGAGCCATGGTCAGCACGGTCGAGAAGATGCGCATGGGCGTGGCTCCGGGCGGAATGTCCCCGGTGGCCGACATGCAGACCGGCGGCGCGAGCTATTTCTTCACCCGAATCAAGAAGCAACCGGCCAGCGACGCCTCACCGGCCCTCTACTTCAAGAAACAGATGCTGCGGCGCATGGACGCCATCAGCTATGACCACGACGCCTACGGCAAGGTGATCGACGACTACGTGCAGCGCAACCGGGGGGCCAGCATCGACGACTGGAAGCGATTCTCGCAGCGCCATGGCAACGAGACCATCTTCAAATACTCGGTGACGCTGCTGGACAACATCGAGTTCATCGTGGCCAGAAGCGACAACGAACGTCGGGAGATCATCCAGAGTTTCACCCGGCGCGGCATCAAGAAACTGCCCGACGGGCGCAAGGTGGAGGACATCGTCCATACCCCGCAAAGCTGGAGCAAACGCAAACAATGACCATGAAGGACTTTATCGAACAGGAGAAAAGACGGCTGCAGGAAGCGCTGCACTGGTTCAACAACCGGGGCAGTCGCATGACCGTCAGAGAATCCGGGGATCTCTTTCTGGACGCCCTGGTGGACAGCTTCACCGTCACCCGGATCACTCCCCATTTCGACACCGCTGGAAACCATCTGCGCACCGATTTCTGGCTGTTGTGGAAGGCACTCGGTTACGACGAGGGCTTCCAGCACGCCCACACCGTCAAGGTGGTGGATGTCCGGGTGGAAGACACCCTGACGGCCGAACATGACGGCAAGGAGGACGAAGGCTGGCTGATTGTCGAGCTGACCGACGACCTGGGCCGCATTCACCATGTCGAAATGATCGAGCCGGTGTCGGAGCCCGAACTCGCGGCGGACTGGCAACGCTGGATCGCCTACCGCCGGAAAAACGCCGAGAGATTCCGCCGAATTGATGCCCAGCTTCTGGCCGAGCATCTCCGGATCGCGGAGGACTGGTCATGAAGCTGCGCTATATGCTCGACTCGATAATCGCAGACCGGCAAGCCACCGTGCCGGAATACTTGCCCGTGGGCGTCTGGGTTCAGGGGCCGGGTCCCGGTCTGGATGTGGAGATGTACTACCTCGACCGGGGGCCGAGCGGGCTTGCCGACCGCAAAGACGAAGCCGCCTGGGTGGTCAACCGTCTGGTCGAGGCCGGGGCCACCTCGCTTCCGGTGGATTTTCTCGAATACCACCGGCTGTCCCGCTCTCCTTACGACGGGGTCTTTTCCGAGATCACCGAGACCGGTGAATACCCTTACCTCGACGCCTGCGGCAAGGCCGTTCTGGCCCGGCTGAGAAAATAACTGGCCCTGACAGAAAGTGTTTTTCCCTCGGTGAGATCTTATTTGCCCCCTCTCGAGTTGTCTTTGGCTATTTTGATAGCGAGGCAATCGTAGGTGACACGCCCTCCCGGATAGTTCACCGTTGCCCGACGCAGAAGCCGCCAGTCCCCGGTTTGGTATACGCCAACCGCTGCCATCTTTTCGATCACATCACTTGCGGAGTCTAGCCGTTCCGCCAGTTCGCCGTTTTGGGTGAGGGCGATATGCAAAGCCGAACCGGCGGCCGCCACCAGCGTTACTGGCTCGCAAATCAGATTTGAGAGGTCGCGAAACGAAAATTTTTCAAGCGTTTCCCTGGTCTGCAACCGGATCATCTTGGCCCGGGCATCCGGACCAACCGCACCCTTGGCCGTTTCAACAAGATCGAGCAGATAGTGGCGGACATCGTCCAGGTTTTTCGCCTGACAGAGTTTCTCGAGCCCTGGCTGCGCGTCGATGGTTTTGGCAAGTATCGACACCTCGCGCAGGTAATGATTCCGCTGGTTGTCCGGCACCATGTACATGACGACGAGCGACACAGGGATACCGTCCGGAGCGCCGTAATCGATTCCCTTGGGACTCCAGCCGATGACACACATCAGGTCTTCTTCATAGCTCAGACGTGCATGGGGGCAGGCCCAGCCCTTGCCGATGGCGGTATTTGTCGCTTCTTCCCTTTTAGCGACCAGTCCGACCACATCGGTTCCGGCGGTTGTCTCGGGGAAGGCTTCGATGATGTGCGCCAGAAATTGCAGTGCGTGCCATTTGTCATTCTCCGGCAGTTCGAACAACCGGCCTTCCTGAATGGCGTCCAGTATCGTGTCCATCAATCACCTCCATATCGGTTGAAAAACCAGCTCTTTACCATGTGGGTCAGAACGGCGTACGTGGCAAGGAACAGCCCTATCCAGGCCCAATAGATCGGCGGCAGCGGGACCATCCCCAGGTCAGCGGCAAAGGGCGAGTACGGCAGCCACGCACCGATGGCCATGATGAGCAGGGTAGTCATGGTCATGTGGATCGAAGCCCTGCTCTCGAAAAAAGGTATCCGTCTGGTCCTGATGATGTGGACAATCAAGGTCTGGGTCAGCAGGGATTCAACAAACCATCCGGTTTGAAAGAGGCTTGCCAACGATTCTTTCTGAACGGCGGTGGTTGCAGGGTTGAGATAATCGCTGCAATGAAAGAAAAACCACATCAGGGCGAAGGTGGCGTAATCGAATATCGAGCTGATCGGCCCGACCCAGACCATGAAACGCTTGATGTTGTCGATATTCCATTTCAGGGGTTTGTCGACGAGTTCCTCGTCGACCCTGTCCGTGGGGATGCCGGTTTGCGAAAAATCGTAGAGCAGATTGTTGGTGAGAATCTGCACCGGCAGCATCGGCAGGAAAGGCAGCAGATAGCTTGCGCCCACCACACTGAACATGTTGCCGAAATTGGAGCTTGCCCCCATGCGGATGTACTTGACAATATTCGCGAAAACCTTCCGACCCTCGAGGATGCCTTCCTCCAGGACCAGCAGGTTTTTTTCGAGCAGCACGATGTCTGCGGCTTCCTTGGCCACATCAACCGCCGTATCCACCGAGATACCCACATCCGCCGCCTTCAGCGCGGGCGCGTCATTGATGCCGTCGCCCATGAAGCCCACGACATGGCCGCTAGCGCGCAGTGCCATGACGATCTGCTCTTTCTGCGCGGGCGACAGCTTGACGAATACGTTGGCGTCCTGGACCGTTTTCGAGAAATCATCCGGCGGAAGCTGAGCCAGATCCGAGCCGGTGACCATCCGGCCCACGGCGAGCCCCACATCCCGGCAGACCTTTTCGGTCACCAGGCCATTGTCGCCGGTCAGAACCTTAACCTGAACCCCGGCTTTGGCCATGAGCTCAATCGCCTCCATGGCCGATACCTTGGGTGGATCGTAAAATGCAATGTAGCCGAGCAGGATCAGCTTTTCTTCGTCGGCAACGGTGAACTCCTTTTTGGCCCGTGGGAATTCGCGATAGGCGATGCCAAGTACCCTGAACCCGTCGCGATTGAGTTTCTCGACCTCCTCGAACAGATCGGAGCGAATCATGTCGATCAGAGGATAGACCTCTTCATCGATCTGGTAATGAGTGCAGCATTGATAGATTTCCTCGGCCGCGCCTTTGCAGATCAGGACGTGATCCCCCTCGAAATCCACCACCACGGACATCCGGCGGCGTTGAAAGTCAAAGGGCAATTCATCCACCAGGCGGCAGTCCCGTTCCACGTTCAGATCGGCGTGTTCGAGCACGGCCCGGTCGAGCAGGTTGCGCAGCCCGGTCTGGAAGTAGCTGTTGAGATAGGCGTAACTGAGAACGTCCTCGCTGCTGTTGCCGAGGATATCGACGTGGCGCTCCATGACCACCCGGTCCTGGGTCAGGGTTCCCGTCTTGTCGGTGCACAGGATATCGATTGCGCCGAAATTCTGGATCGACGGCAGCCTTTTGACGATAACCTTCTTCCCGGCCATGGTCAGCGCCCCCTTGGCCAGGTTGACGGTGACGATCATCGGCAGCATCTCGGGGGTGAGTCCGACGGCTATGGAGAGGCCGAACAGCAGCGCCTCAAGCCAGTTCCCCTTGGTCAGACCGACAATGAAAAAGACCGCCATGACCATCACCAGCATGAAG
Source organism: Pseudodesulfovibrio profundus (assembly GCF_900217235.1). Taxonomy (NCBI): domain Bacteria; kingdom Pseudomonadati; phylum Thermodesulfobacteriota; class Desulfovibrionia; order Desulfovibrionales; family Desulfovibrionaceae; genus Pseudodesulfovibrio; species Pseudodesulfovibrio profundus. Next base: position 585,828 of record NZ_LT907975.1, read on the forward strand.
CGAATCATCAACCAGGTGAAGGAACGAACACCCTTGTCGAAACTGGTTTCCTCGCGCTTTTCGTTCAGCCGTTCGGAAAGGGCTCCGAACAAGGTGCTGGTCCCGGTGTTCACGACCACGCCCCGCGCCGTGCCGCTGGTTACCGAGGTGCCGAAAAAACAGACGTTCGGCAGATCCATGACCGACTGGACGTCCGTGGCGCACGTATCCACCTTTTTTTCAACAGGCATCGATTCGCCGGTGAGCGCGGACTGACTGACGAAGAAGTCCTTGGCGGCCAGCAGCCGCAGATCCGCCGGAATGATGGAGCCCGCCTGCAGGAGAACGATATCGCCAGGAACGATTTCCGATATCCTGACCTCGGTTTCCGCTCCATCCCTCAGCACGAAGGTGCGGGATTGAACGCGCTTGCCCAGCGAATCGACGGTACTGGTCGAGCGCCGGTCAAGAATGTAGGACAGGCCCACGCTCAGAACAATCATCGCTGAGACGATGACGGTGGATTTCAATTCGCCGATGATCGCCGAAACCAGGGCGATGATGAGGAGTTGAACAACCAGCGGGCTTTTGAGCCGGTTAAACATGTCGGCCAAGAAACCCAGGCGTTTCAGGTGGGTCAATTCATTCGGACCATACTGGTCCAGGCGTTTTTCCGCCTCCTTGGATCTCAGCCCGTCAAGCGAGGCGTCAAGCGAATCGATAGCATTCTGGACAGGCGCGTTACAGAGATCCGCCAATCTCCGTTCATGGTCATTCAAAGAGCTCCGGGTGGACGATTGCGCCCCCGAACCATTTGCGGCGGTTTTGAACAGTCCTTTAATCATGGCGCACCCCTCCCTCGAACGGCTGGAAGGGCGACTGACCCAAGATGGAAGGTTTGAATGGAATTAGTGAAGCGGCAGGTGCGGCCAGTCCCCTGGCCACCACAGCGAGATGTTCCGCCTCGCAGATCTCGCGCAGGGCTTCGATGCTATTGTGGGAGAGATATTCCCGGAATTCCGGGACAAGAATGGGATTTTTCATGGTTCACCTCCTGTCCGGCCGCACTTGTGAAGGAGCGGCCCGAGGCGAACCCAGTCTCAGCTCAATCGAGGAGGGATGAGTACGTCAATATGACCGCCCCGCAGCACTGGTGAGGGCCGGGGTCTTCTGGTTCGTGTTCGACAACGGTTTGAGTCACAGTCGGGCTACTACTGCCATCGGTACTCATGTATTCCTCCAAAAAAGGGTTATTCTTCGGGCCGACAAGGGTGGCCCACAAAACCGCGTTAATTTACATTTTTGCCGCCTGTTTTGCAAGAGAAAACTCGAAAAACACTCCGGTTTCACCAACCCCCTCGACGCCTGCGGGAAGGCCGTTCTGGCCAGGCTGAATCCCGCCCGCTGAAATTCGCCGTCACCCTCCGACACATCGCCGACGCTTCCGGTAAGTAACCGCTGAACGCTCCCCGCAGGTCGCGGAGAGCACAGCAAACTGACCGGAGACGTTGATGGAACTGTTCGCCACAGACCTGGAAAGGCTGGCGTTTCTACTGGAGGCCGATGCGGCGTTGACTCTCGATCCCGATGCGCTTGGGACCGAGGCCGCCGAACAGTCCGCTCCTGAAGAGCTCCCTCCCGAGAAACGCCCCAAGTACATCACCAACTACATCGGCAGTAAGCAGAAGCTCGTCGACTGGATCTGGAAGCATACCCCGGAAGGCGTTGGCACCGTGCTCGACGCCTTTTCGGGGTCTGCGGTCGTGGCCTACATGTACAAGACCAAGGGCCTCCAGGTCATCGCCAACGACCGGCTGCGCTACTGCCACCACGCCGCCAGGGCGATCATCGAGAACAACTCGGTTCGCCTGAGCGAGGACGAAATTGAAGCGCTCATGGCCGACAACGCCAAGGCTGGCAGCTTCGTTCAGGACAATTTCAAGGGGATCTTTTTTGCCAAAGGCGTCCATGCTCTGATCGATACGATCCGCGCCAACTGCGACAAACTCTCCGGCATCAAAAAGGACATCGCCCTGTTTGGCCTGGGCAAGACCTGCATGAGCGGCAAAGGTGGTTTCGGGCATTTTTCATCCTCGACCGATTACGGTCGACGCAAGGACACGCCCGAGGAATTCAAAGAGCGTCTGCGCAAAAACCTGCAACGCATCAACGCCCTGGTCTTTGACAACGGCAAGGAGAACAAGGCTCACCGTCACGACATCAACGACCTGCTGCCGAAAGCCAAGGCGGATCTGGCCTATTTCGACCCGCCCTACGCCACCGAATTTTCCACCACCAATTACGAGCGAGCCTACCACTTCGTGGAGGGGCTCATGACCTATTGGGACGGCCTCGAGATCAAGGCCGACACCAAGGTCAAGTATTACGAGACCGACCACAAGACGGTCACCAAGAGTAATGCCAGCGAGTTTTTCCAGACCTTTCTCGGCAATGCCAAGCACATCCGACACTGGCTGATCTCCTACCGCGATCACGCTTATCCGAATGAGCAGGAGATGAAGAAAATCATCGGTTCATTCGGCAAGCAAAGCCAGATGAAATCGAAAGATCACCATTACGTCATCACCTCCCGGCACGGAGATGCCTCGAACGCCAAGGAACGGCTGTTCGTCTGCATCCCCGGCTCAACAGCCAAAGCGGAGCAAGAGATGAAACCGGTGCCGCTGGCCGCTGCCGCGAACTTCCACACCAGTATTCCCGTGGACATTCGCTTGGGTGAGGCGGAACGCTTGAGCGCCGAGGGTATGGATGTCGGGGCACCGGGCGACCCCCAGTTCAGTTTCGTGCTCTGCCGCACCGGCACCAACAAAAACGGCGATCACTTCACTGCCGATGAACTCTCCGGACGGCACATGACAGCCGTAAACAAGAAGGTCGATCTGCAGCACTCTCAGGAGTTCAACGATATCGTGGGTGGTGTCGTCGCCGCCGATTATCTGGAAGACGACAACGGCGGCCGGGTGGAATGCGTCGGGGAGCTTTATGTCCACGACACCCCGGCGGCTCGACTCGCTTACAAGCTGATGAAGCGCGGGATCATCTCCCAGGTTTCCATGGAATGTGACTACCAGGAAGGCGAATGTTCGGTCTGCCACAAACGCTTCCAAAACAAGGCCGACTACTGCACGCACCTGCGCAAGTTCAAGGGTCGTGATTTCAACGGCCAACCCGTCTTCGAAATTCTGCAGGGTGTCACCTTTACCGGACTGGGCTTGCTCGACCGCAAGGGTGCGGATGAGAACGCCCGAATTCTGCAGGTAGCATCGATTCAGAGCCAACCCGACCAATCCCAACACGAAGGAGATTCCACGATGGAAGACAAAAACAAACCCAACGATGACCCGGCCGCCAAGACTGAATCAGACGCGGCCAAGAAAAAACCGGTGCAGCAAGAGACCGACCCGGCCCGTGTTTCCGACCTGGAAAAGGAAAACCGGCAGCTCAAAGCCCAGGTGGCCGAGCTGCAGAAACGCGTCCAGGAACTGGAGGCTGAGCAAAAAGCCGCCGCCTGCCGTTCCCGGGCGAAGAAGCTCCTGACCCGTCTGGTGGAGAAGCAAGGACTCTCCTTTGCCTCCGAGGCGGACCGTGACGCCGAACTCAAGCGACTCGCGGAACTTTCCGACGAAGCCTTCACCGCCACTGAGGCGGCCTACGAGCGCCTGCCCAAATCGGCCAAGGAGGAGAAACTCGCCGCCAGCGACCCGGGGGACAAGCCCGCCGCCAAAGCATCGACGGAACAACCGCTGCGCAGCGACGCTGGTGTCCGTCCCCACGATGTGGATGACCGCAAGGTGTCGCTCGAGGATCGTCTGCGCGACGGGTTCATGGCCGCTTACCGCAACCGTGTCGGCGAGGACTCTCCCGAACACTCGGAACACAACGCATAAGGAGGAAACACCATGTCATTCATTAATCCGTGTCACCGCAGCCTCGCCTACGGCGATGGCCACATCCAGGGCGACGGGCAGCTCGGTCAGATGGTCCGCGTAGTCGGCAACGACCTGTTCGCCGTCAACACCGATCCCACCAAGCGCTCCTTCGGCATCCTGATCAAGGACTACGCCGGTGGAGAGATGCCCGGCATCTACTGCGACGGCGGCGTTTACGAGACCGACGCCTTCGAAGGGACTATCGCCGCAGGAGACGACCTGAAAGTCTCCGCCAACGGCCGACTGACCAACGGTATCGCAGCGGGAGAACGCCTGGTCGCCCAGGCCATCTCCGTACAGAGCGGCGTTCTCAAATTCCGTCTGTTCGTCTAACCCAAGGAGCCAACGCACATGAAAACCAATCAGTTGAAGATTCATTCCCAGGAATACATGGAAACCATGGCGCGGCTCATGAGCGAGGCTCTCGAGTCGCCGGAAGGCATGCGGGCATTGGCCGCCGCCATTGCCGCGCCTATCGAACAGGAGATCAAGCGCAAGGAGATCTCCTCGCTGTTGCTCACCAAGCACACGCTACCCAAGGGCGAACGGCCGGTCTACCAGAAGAAACCGACCGTCAAGGCCCACTGGATCAGCAAGGATGGCGACGCCCAGGAGCAGGAGGTGGGCAAGGACGAGGTCGAGTTCCCCACCAACCGTATCCACTCCAATCCGATGGTGGATGTTTCCGTCCTCAAGAATGGCAACATCGGCACGCTGATGGACATCCAGACCAGCGCCGCCGACGCCATCCGCAAGGAGATGGACCGCCGTACCATCTCGGTGTTGTCCTCGGCCATCCCGGCGTCCAACATCATCGAGGTCACCGGTGACGTGCTCACCGAAGAGGCGCTGAACGAGGCCATCTCGATCATCGAGGACCTGGAGCTTTCGGTGAAGTACATCGTCATGCGCGGCCGCCGGTTCAACGACATGCGCGGCTGGAATCTCGATCCCCAGACCAAGCTCGAGCTGCGTCAGAAGGGTGTCATCAAAAACTACGGCACCGGCGGCATTCTGCTGACCGCCTCCATGCCGTTGGACGAGATCATCATCGTCCCGGATGAAGAGGTCGGAAAGATGCCGGTTCGCGAGAACCTGAAGACGGAGTCCATCGACCAGAAGACCCGCTTTAAAACCGGTTGGCTGGTGTGGTCCGAGATCGGCCAGGGCATTACCCGTCCCGACGTCATGGCCAAAATCAAACTGGTTCCATAATCCCGGAGGTAATGCGTTATGAATCGAATCAAAAACATCCGGCCCGGTATCTTGGTCATTCCTGATGCCGGGCTGAAACTGAAGCCCGGACAGGTCGTCGAGGTGGAACACTTTACCAAACAAATCCAGGCTGCCCTGAAAAACGGACGCCTGGCCATGGCAGACAAACCGAAGCAGGAACCGGTCGTGAGTCCCGAGCCCGACCAGGACGCGGAGCCGGTGGACCTGAGCAAGCTCTCCGCCACAGACGCCATCTCCAAGGTCAACGAGGAGGCCAATCCCGAGACCCTCAAGGGCTACATGGAAACCGAAAAACGCCGCACGGTGATCGACGCGCTCAAGAGCCGTCTGGAGGGCATGCAAGGTGCTGCTGAGTGATCTGATCGCCGACCTGCGGCTCGATCTTTCCGATCCGGGCGCATCTCTCTTCGAGGACCTGACTCTGGATAGATGCGTCCGGAAGGCCGTTTTTCGAGTCGGCCGCGATCTTGACCAAACACTGACGGTAACGGCCGGAGAGATCATCCCCGATCCCTCCGGAGAGGTTCGGGAGCTCCTGGTGATCATGGCGCAGATCCACGCCTGCCAGGTCATGCGCTCGGCCACCGCCAACGCCTTTTCTTTTTCCAGCGGCGACAAGCGGGTGGACAAAACCGGCCAGCCTGGCCATTGGGCCAAGCTCGAAGCCGATCTGCTCGCGGACTACCGCCAGCGGCTCACCGAGTTGCGCCCGGCCACCCAGCTCGATCAGGAAGCCTACATTCTGACCCCGAGCGGCCTTGCGCCGGTAATCTACGAACAAGGGATCGATCTCGATGTTGTTGAATGACCGGGAACGCGCCGAAGCCGTGGCCGACGTCGCCCGGCTGATCCTCTCCTCGGGCCAGACCGCACGCGTCCTGCGCGTGGTTCCCGGCGAACGGCTCTACGGCACCGACGATGCCGAATATGCTGAAGTCTCTGTCATCCCCCTCGAACTGAACGAAACCCCGCCGGAGGAGCTGAGCGGCAAAATCGACGCGCTCGCCTGTGTCCTTCCCGATGCCGACGTCCAGGGTGAAGACCGCCTGGTCGCAGACAGGGAAAACTATCGCATACAGAGTGTAGAAGAAGAACACTTCTTCGGCACCATCACCCACAAGAACCTGCAACTGGTGAAACTCAATGGGCGTTAGGCGAACCGGTGACTGGGACAAGGCCCGCGCCAAACTGACCTCCGGCATGGGGCCGCGCCTGGCCACGGCACTGCGTCAGGCCACGATCCGCAACGTCCTTTTTCTGGTACGCGAGATTCAGCGGGGGATTCGCTCCCAGGCCCCGGGCGGACAGGCCTTTGTCAAACTCGCCGAGAGCACCATCGAGCGCAAAGGCTCAAGCAAGGCGCTCATCGACACCGGCTTTCTCGTCAACGCCATCACCCAGAAGATCATGGCCGACAAGGCGTTCGTCGGCCTGCTGCGCGGCACCGTCAACAAGGACGGGGAAGACATGGTGAACATCGGTGCCGTCATGGAGTACGGGGCCACCATCAAACATCCGAACGGCGCGACCATCGTCATCCCCGCTAGACCCTTTCTGCATCCGGTGATGGAGAAGTACCGCGAGCAAATCCTCCAGAACTATCGCGAGGCGATCCGCTCCGCGCTTTGAGCCTCCGACACATCGCCAGCGCTTCCGGTAAGTAACCAGGCAGAAAACGGAGGCGTCCCTTGAGCACGATACAGACCGTCACAGAAATCCTGATCCGCCTGGCCAAACAGGCCATCCACCCGGACACCGTGCTGGTGTTCCCGGATGACCTGTTCGAGGTCCAGCGTACCCCCAGCGTCATCCTCCAGGGGCCGAAGCTGGCGGAAGACCGTTTCCGCCGCAGCCAGAGCCGCCTGTTCGAGAAGAATGTCGCGGAGCTGAGTTTCGAGGAGTGCCGGTTTCCCCGTCTCTATCACCTCGATTTCGACCTGGTGGTGACCGTGGACCGGGAGGCCGAACTGCTTGGTTTTCACGAATCGGTGTCGCGGTTCCTCCAGCTTTACCCGGAGATCGCCATCGCCGACCAGGGCAGCCTGAACCTTACCGAACTGGTTCCTTTGGGTGGCCTGGCCCGGGTGAACCTCTCAAATCTCCGGCAGAGCTCCGGACGCATCCGCATCGAATCCTGCCCGGTGTACGACGGCGACCTGCGCGACGGTCGGCTGATCCGGGACCGGACCTTCCAATTTCACGGCGACGTGACAGAGCAACGAACCATTCAACCGTAAAGGAGAACAACCGTGATCGAGATCAGAAACCTGAAGTTCCAACCCCTGACGTTCAACCTCTCCGGCCAGGGAACCCTCCACCTCGGACCGCGAGAGCGCAAGAGCATCGCCCGCAAGGATCTCTCCGCCGAGATCCAGACCGCCGGAAAACGCGGCCTGGTGCGCATCACCGACCTGACCGGCGGCGCGGCACCGGAACCGGAAACGCCTACTGCGACCGAGGACACCGGAAACGATGAGGCCAAGACCACCAGCAAGCGGAGGAAATAACCATGCCGACCTATCTATCGCCCGGGATTTACACCCGGGAAACGGATTTCAGTTTCTATGTGAAGCAGATCTCGACCTCGTCGGCTGCCATGGTCGGAGTGGCCGAGAAAGGCCCGATCAACAAGCCCGTGCTGGTGACGAGCTGGGAACAGTTTATCAACCGTTTCGGCTCCTATATCAACGAAAGCTATCTGGCCTACGCCGCACGGGCGTTTTTCGACAACGGCGGGTCGGTCCTCTACGTCACCCGCATCGCCCATCTCACCGACTCCACCGACCGGGACACCCTGACGGCGCTCAAATCTTCCATCGTGCTGCAGAACCGGGAGGCGACGCCCGCCGACGCCCTGCGGATCGAGGCCGTGAACGAAGGCGTCTGGGGCGACCGACTCTCCATCTCCATCGAGGACGGTTCTCTCGATCCGGCCCACCATTTCAACCTGGTGGTCCGGCACAAAGGCGATGTGGTCGAGGTGTTCAAGGATCTGAGCATGGACGAGACGCTGCCGAACCATGTGGAGCTGGCGATCAACGACCGCTCGGATTTCATCTTGGTCCAGGATCTGGCCGCAGCAATGGGAACGCCCAGCGACCGTCCGGCATTGGGCGTGTTCACGCTCAGCGGCGGCGACAATGGTCTGACCGATCTGGCCGATGCGGACTTCATCGGCGATCCCTCGCAGCATACCGGCCTCTATGGCTTTGACGAGATCGACGCCCTGAACCTGCTGATGGTCCCCGGCGTCACCACAGTGCCGGTGATCAACGCCGGAATCGCCTATGCCGAGGGGCGCAAGGATCTGCTGTTCATCGCCGACACGCCCATGCACCTGGAGCCGCTCGAAGCGGTCGACTTCCGCAAGGGACAAGGGATGTACAGCCACGCGGCCTTCAACTCCTCCTACGCGGCGCTCTACTACCCCTGGCTGGAGATCAGCGATCCGGTCAACTCGCGCAAGAAGCTGGTGCCGCCCTGCGGCGCGGTGGCGGGATGCATCGCCCGCAGCGACCAGAAGACCAACGTCTGGAACGCGCCCGCCGGTATCGACCGTGGCCGCATCTTCAACACGCTCTCCCTGGCCTACAAGACCAGCCGTGGCGAGCGCGATGTGCTCTATCCGGAAGGGGTCAACGTCATCGCCGTGTTCCCCGACACCGGCATCAACATCTGGGGCCAGAAGACGCTGCAAAGCCAGCCCTCGGCCGTGGACCGCATCAACGTGCGCCGTCTGATGATGTTCATGGAGGAAGCCATCTCGGAATCCTCCCGCTTCGTGGTGTTCGAGCCGAATCATCCCCAGACCTGGCGTGCCCTCGGCCGCCTGATCAACCCCTTCCTGCAGGACATCAAGGACAAGGGTGGCCTCTACGACTTCGCATTCCAGTGCGACGAGGAGACCAATACCCCGGCGGTCATCGACCGCAACGAAATGGTGGCCCGCGTGTTCGTCAAGCCGACCAAGACGGCGGAGTTCATCGAGCTGAACTTCATCCTGACCAGCACCGGCGCGGACTTCAAAGAAATCATCTAACGGGAGAACACGGCTATGAGAAGCGGAAACATGCCCAAGAGCCTTTACCAGAACTGGCAATTCGCCATCGAGGTAAATGGCTTCGACGTGGCCCTGTTCCACAAGGGACAGGAGCCAAAAACAGAATTCGAGGAAGTGGCCTTTGCCCCGGCCGGTTCGATGTTCGACCAGAAGGTGGCGGGGCGGGTCAAGTTCGAGGACATCACCCTCGAGAAAGGCAACCTGCAGGACGGCTCCGACGAGGCGGCCCGCGAATGGATCAAGAAACAGGTGGACGTGAACGCCGTCACCGGCGGTCTTCCGGCCGACTACATGCGCGACATCGACGTTGTCCGCTACGACCGCACCGGCAACGAGACCCGCCGCTGGACCCTGCACGGGGCCTGGGTGAAGGCGCTCGAATACGACGAGCTCGAGGGCGGCAACACCGAGAACACCATCGAGAAGCTCACCATCTGCTTCCAATACTGGACCTAAACCGGAGGATCGACCATGTACAGCTTTGAACTGCCAAGCGGCATTGAACTCGAGCTCCGGGAAATGACCGGGGCCGAGGAAGAACTGCTCACCAACCAGCGCCTGATCCGTTCCGGAGAGGCGATCAACCAGGTGCTCCGCAACTGTTTCGTGAAGCTAGGCGACAAGACCGATCCGGATATCGGCGAGGTGATGAACCTGCTCTCGGGTGACCGGCTGTTCGCCCTGGTCCGCCTGCGCCAGATTTCCCTCGGCGACGAGGTGGAGCTGGAGCTGAGCTGCCCGAACAGCTCCTGCCGCATGACCAACTTTGTGACCATCAATCTCGAGGATCTCAAGGTCACCCCCTACGGCGAGGAGCGGGAGTTCGCCTTCAAGCTGCCAGGCTCGAAGAAAACCGTGCGCTTCGGATATCTCGATGGCCACAAGGAAAAGCGTCTGGCCAGCCTGCGCGAGCCCAACATCACCTCGGCCATGCTCATCCGCGTCCTCGACATCGACGGCAAGGCTCCCTCCAAGAAGAGCCTGGCGGAAATGTCGATGCGCGACCGCAACGCGCTGCGGCAGGAGATGTCGCGGGTCGACGCGGGAATCGACACCTCGGTCGAAACCGAATGCGATGGCTGCGGCACCAAGATCCGCACCCGTCTGGAGGCCGAACCGGCTTTTTTGTTCCCCGGAGTTCGCTTGTAAGCGACGCATTCTTTCTCGCTTACGGCGGACTGCACTGGGGCTGGTCGGAAACCCGCTCGCTGCCGCTCAGGGTCCGGCGTCAGTTCGTCGAGGCCCTCGAGCGGCAACTTGATTTTGAACGTGAGCAAACGGAACGGCGATAGATGAACGGCGATCTCGGACTGGGCATAGTGGTATCGATGAAGGATGCGTTCTCGCAGAACGCGCAGCGCATCCGTGGTTCCATGATGGACCTCGATTCCACCGTGGCCGATGCCAGCGAGCGGATGACCCGCAACATGGACCGCATCCAGCAAGGCACCATGATGCTGGGGGCGGGTTTGGCCCTGATGGCCGCGCCCGCAGTTCTAGTCGCCTCCACCGCCGCGACCCAAAAGGCCCTTGGCGAGCTGGCGTCCCTCGGCGTGCAGGACCTCCGGGCCATCGAGGACGCCGCCGAATCCTTCACCAACCAGTGGTCCGGTGCCGACAAGGCCGCTTTCATCACCGCCACCTATGACGTGAAATCGGCACTGTCCAACCTGAGCGACGAGGCCGTGGGTGTTTTCACCTCCATGGCCGCAATGACCGCAAAGGCAACCAAGGCCACCACCCAGGAAATGGTCGGCACCTTCACCACGGCCTACGGGATATTCAAGCCCATCATGGCCGACATGAACGACATGGAATGGGCGACCGCCTTTTCCGGAGCCATGGCGCAGACCGTGGCCTCGTTCAAGACCAACGGCACCCAGATGGCCGACGCCATCAAGAACATCGGCGCGGTGGCGGCTGCGAGCAACATTCCGCTGAACGAGCAGCTCGCCGTGCTTGGCCAGCTTCAGACCACCATGCCCGGCTCCGAGGCGGGCACGCTGTACAAGGCGTTCATCATGAAGGCGGCCGAGGCCGGGGACGAGCTGGGGCTGTCCTTCACCGACACCAGCGGCCGTCTCAAGGGCGTGGTTCCCATCCTGCAGGAGATCAAGCGCCAGTTCCCCGACCTCTCCAACGCCGCCGCCCAAGTGAAGCTGAAGAAGGCCTTCGGCTCCGACGAGGCGGTCAAGTTCCTGCTACAGATGTCGGCGGGCATGGAGAGCCTCGAAGGCAATATCCAGTCGGTGGGCCGAGCCATGAAGACCGGCACGGCGGTCACCGAACAGATGGCCGACGCCATGAACCAGGACATCGGAGCCCGGTTCCTGCTTCTGCGCCAGCAGATGGCCAACCTCAGCGAAATCCTGGGTCGCACCTTGTTGCCGGTGGTCACGCCGGTGATCAACGGCGTCTCCCGCGTCATTCTGTTCCTGCAGCGCATGGCCAAATCGATGCCGGGCGTGACCCGGGTGGTCCTTGGACTATCCATGGCCCTCGGCACCATTCTGGTCGTGGCCGGAGCCGTCACCGCCGCCGTGGGCATGGTGGGACTCATGCTGCCCGCCATCAAGGCCGGGTTCGTGGCCATCAGCGCCGCGCTCGCCGGGGTGGGTTCGGCGGTTGCGACCTATTTTTTGCCCGTCACCGCGATCATCGCGGGCGTGATCTTGTCGGTATATCTGCTCAAACGTGCCTGGGAAACCAACTTCGGCGGCATTCAGGAAATCATCACCGGGGCCTGGAACAAGGTCTCGCTGGTCTTCCAGGGGATCAGAGAGCTGGTGGGTTCGCTCAGCGGCGGCGTCGGGCAGATGTCGGCCGAACTGGCCCAGAAGCTCGAATCCGCCGGGCTGTTGGGCTTCGTGGTCACCGTTTTCAAGGCCTATTACCGGGTTCGTGAGGCCATGGCCGGATTGTGGGGCGCTTTTTCCCATGCCTTTGACCGCATCCGCGCCATCCTCGAACCCACCGTCCGCACCCTGATGAGTGCCTATGCGGCGCTGGCCAGCGCAGTCTTTTCGGTGGTGGAGATCTTCGGCGTGGCCGCCAGCGCCACCGATGGGTCGTCCTGGCGCACCTTCGGCACGGTTATCGGCATCGTCGCCGGTGTGCTTCTGCAGGGGTTGGCGTTCGCGCTGAAGATCGTGGCCTGGAACCTGTCGCTCATCGTGCGAGCCCTGGCGGTGGTGGTGCGCAGCGTGGGCTGGGTCGGCAAGGCCATCGTCGGATCACTGATCGGAGCGACCAAGTTCATCTACAAGTTCCTGTTGCCTGTGCGCATGATCGGCGAGGCCTTCATGGCCGCCGGGAAGATCGTCTATGCGGTCTGGCAGGTGCTGAGCGGCGACATCTCCCTGCTGGACGGTCTCAAGGCCATCGGCGGCGCGGTCTACGATTTTCTTGCCACCCCGTTCCGCTGGGCGCGGGATGTGGTGGTCGGGGTCTGGAATTTCATTTCCGGGATATTCACCTCCATCGGACGCCTGGTGGCCGACGCCGCTGGACAGATCGGCCAGGCGATTCTGAATCTGCCGATTATCAGCACCCTGCGTGAGCTGTTTGCCACCGTGCGCTCCTTCTTCGCCGGGGACACCACCTTCTTCGAGGCGGGCAAAAAGCTGCTGATCACCCTGGGCGAAGGGATCTGGTCGGCGGTGACCTATCCCTTCACCATGCTCAAGAACGCCCTGGGCAAGCTGCGCAATCTGCTGCCGTTCTCCGATGCCCGCGAGGGACCACTCGCCAGCCTGACCGCCTCCGGTTCCGCGCTGCTCAAGACCCTTGCCGACGGCATGAGCCTTACCCAGTCGCTGCCCGCGAAAGTGTTCGGCTTCGCCACTCGCGGGATTCTCACAGCCGCTGCGGGAGCCTGGCAGCAGATCAAGACGGCGGGCGGCAACCTCATGGACGCCGCCTCGGCTCCCTTCCGCATGGCTGGAAAACTCTGGGATGGGTTGACCTCCGGGGCTCAAACCGTCGCGGCCAAGGCCGGTGCCATCTTCGGCGGTCTCAAACAATCCCTGTTTGGCGACACGCCCGTATTGGCGCTCAAACCGCCCCAGGTCAATGCTTGGGACGCGCTGGCCACGGGAGCCGTCAATCTCCGCAACCGGATCGTTGCCACGCTGTCGGCCGTCCCCGGCGCTGTCGGTCGAATCTTTGCCAACGCCGGTGCCGAGGGGCAAACCCTCTGGCAGAGGCTTTCCAGTGGCGCGAGCGCGGGCATTCAGGCGATCAAGGATCGCAGTGCCGGGATCGCCAACGGTTTGCTCTCATCCGCTCGCGCCATGCTGGGAGTCCAGACCCCGATTCTGCAGGTGGCCGAGCAGAAGCAACCGCTCGAGACCGTGCAGCCCGCTGAATCGATTGGGCAACGCATCATCGAAAGCGTGCTGAGTCTCGTGCCGCGTCTGGACGAGCGCCTGGTGCTCAAGGCCCTGAGCGCCATGCTGATGCTCCAGCCGGTCATGGCCACTGCCGCGCCGCCTCCGCAACCGATGAACGGCCTCGTGCAGACCGTCGCGGCGGCCGTCGAGCCGGTAAGTAAGAGCTATATCCAGCCGTTCGCGGTGGAACCGGCACTGGAAAACGGAGATGCCTCTCTGGCTCCGGCCGGGATCGAGCGGCCCAAGACAACCGCGCCGACTCCGATAGCGAAGCCCTTGCAATCGGGACTCGCCGAGACAGTGCCTTCCGAGCGGTTGATCGCTCCGGCTCGCACCGCTCCCGCGACACCCATGCACGGAGAGGACGCCGGTCCGGGGCTGCGCGAACTGCTGGAATCGCTGCTCTCGCGCCTCAATGGCTTGGCCGACCGACCGGTGGAACTGAGCGTGACCACCAACATCGATGGCCGGAAGGTGGCCGAGGCCGTCTACAAGGATCTTCGGGAGCGGAAGATCAGAAACTACGAAACCCTTTGAGAGAACCGATGAAACGCATCTTTGTCTGCAGCCCGTTCGCGGGCGACATAGCCCGAAACGTCAGGGTCGCCGAGGCGCTTTGCCGTCGGGTCATGAGAAGCGGTCACGCGCCGTTCGCGCCGCATCTGCTGTATCCGACCTTCACCGACGACAGCGTTCCCGAGCAGCGGGAGACGGGCATCGCCTGCGGCCTGGCCTACATGGAATGTTGCGACGAGGTGTGGGCGTTTACCGGCAAGGGCATTTCCAACGGCATGCGGCGGGAACTGGACCGGGCCGGACAACTGGGCAAGCCGATCCTCGAGATCGCCGAGGTGTAAGCAATGGCCTGGGATCAACAGCCCATCAAGGGATATCTGGTGGACGCCGACACGGGGGAGCGGCTCGAATTCCAGTACAACCCCAACTCCATCAGCGACGAGAAGTCGACCGACTACGCGACGATCAAGATCCCCGGCATGAGCCATCCCCGCTACCAGTACGTCGCCGGGGAACCGCGCCGGATCGCCTTCAAGGTCGAGCTGTTCAAGGGGCCGGTCAAACAGAAGGTCGACTGGCTCCGCTCGCTGCAATATCCGGAACACGCCGGAACCATGCTCAAGAACGCGCCGCACCGTGTGCTGCTCATCTTCGGCGATCTCTACCCCGGCGTGACCTGCATCGTCCGGCAGGTGAAGGCGCGGTTCTTCGGCCTGTTCGACCGGGACAACCTGCTGCCGCAACGGGCCGAGGTGGACATCGTCCTCGAAGAATATGTGGACCGTTCCATCAACTGGTCGGAGGTACGTTCATGATTGGTCGCGATTCCCGCTACGCCCACAGCATTCTCTACCGGGACAGCGACGGCACCTCCGTCGGCATGCGCCAGCGCATCGACACCACCCCCAGACACGACGACCGCCTGCACACCGTGGTCGAAGGCGACCGTCTGGATCTGCTCGCGCACCGCTATCTGGGTGACGCCCGGCTCTGGTGGATCATCTGCGACTACAACGACCTCTTTTTCCCGTTGGCGCTCGAGCCGGGTCTGGCGCTGCGCATTCCCTCCCGCGAACACGTCCAGATGCGCCTGCTCGACTGAAGCGTCCGACACCTCGCCATGCCTTCCGGTAAGTAAGCAGGGAACTGCGAACCGCCGGAGATACGCATGGATCTGGATACCTTCAAACCGACATTTCTGATTCAGATCGAGGGGCAAGACCTCTCGAAGGACATCACCCAGGAAATCACCTCGTTCGTCTTCACCGACAACGAGGAGGAGCTGGATGTCCTCGAACTGTCGGTGACCGACCACAACCTGCAGTTCGTCGACGATCCGCTGTTCCAGGAAGGCAACGAGATCGTGGCCCGCTTCGGCTACGTGGGGAACCTCTCTCCGCGCAAGAAGGCGGTCATCAAGGACATCGATTACGACTTCCCGGAAAACGGCGATCCGACCATCCGCATCAAGGCCTACGACAAGGGCTTCAAGCTCGCGGGCAAGGAGAACCAAAAAGTCTGGCAGAAACCCGCTCCCGGCATCCTTTATTCGGAAATCGCCGAACAGATCGCCGCCGCCAACGGCCTCACCCCGGTGGTCACGGCCACCAAGGGGACCCATCTCCGCGTCACCCAAAGCAACATCTCGGATGCCCAGTTCCTCAAGGAGCTGGCGGAAAAGGCCCGCGACCGCGATGGCGACGGCGTGAGCGGCTATGTCTTCTACATCCAGGACGACGAACTCCATTTCCATCCCCGCGAGCTCGATCAGACGCCGCTTCTGACCCTCGAATATTTCACCGACACCAAGGGCCTGCTGCGCTCGTTCCGCCCCAGCACCCAATCCCAGGGAGCCAAGGGCGCGGGTGTCGAGACCAAGACGGTCGGCATCGATCCGCGCAAGAAGGACGTGGTCGAGCACAAGGCCAACAACGCCACCACGCCCGAGCGGACGGCCCTGGGCAAGCAGACCTATCTGGTCGACGGCAACACCGGCGAAGGCAGCTTCAAGGAACAGGAGACGGGGCAGATCGTGCCCAGCTTCGACCGTTCCGAAGGTTTTCACGAAGAGCCGCGCCAGGAGCCCGCCCAGGACAGCGCCGAGGGCAAATTCCGCGAGGCCGAGCTGCGCCAGGTCGAGGCGGATGCCGCCACCATCGGCATTCCCCAGCTACGCGCCAAGAAGAACGTCGAGATCAAGGGCGTGGGACGGAAGTTTTCCGGCATCTACTACTGCCACTCGGTGCGCCACAGCATCAGCGGCGCTGGCTACCTCTGCGAACTCAAACTCAAGAAGAACGCCCTCGGCAAGGGCGCGGGCGACAAGTCCGCCGAGTCCCAGGGCAAACCCAACGACAAGGAGGCCCCGCCCACGCCGCAAAACGAGCCGCCAGCCATGGTGACCATCGACGCGGATTCCGGCGCGGTCACACAAGGAGGCGGCAATGGGTGATCTCAGCAAGAATTTCAACCGTTCGGAATTCGCCTGCAAAGGCACGAACTGTTGCGGCCATTCGGCTGCAGTCCATCCCGACCTGGTCGACGCCCTGCAGACGCTGCGCGACCGCATCGGCAAACCGCTGTCCATCACCAGCGGCTTCCGCTGCAACAGGCACAACAAGGCGGTGGGCGGCGCGGAGCAGAGTTTCCACACGCTGGGCATGGCGGCCGACGTGAGCTGTCCCGCAGGCGTTTCACCCGAGGAACTGGCGGTCATCGCCGAGGAGATTCCACTCTTTTGCGAGGGCGGCATCGGCGTCTACGCCTCCTGGGTCCATCTCGACGTGCGCCAGTCGGGCAAGGCGAGGTGGCGGTCATGAGCGCCGAAACCAAGTCCCTGTTTTCGGGCACCGCGCTGGGTCTCTCCGGACCTCTTCGGGTGGAGATTCTGCCCAATGGAATGACCGCGAGGCTGACCCAGCCGTTCCGTGTCCGCACCGGCGCTGGCCGCATCATCGAAGTGCCCGCCGGGTTCGAGACCGACTTCGCCTCGGTGCCGCGCCTGTTTTGGCGCGTGGTGCCGCCTTGGGGACGATATTCCCCGGCGGCCGTCGTTCACGACTACCTCTACCACACCGGCAAGGTCTCGCGGCTTGCGGCCGACCGCCTCTTTCTCGAACTGATGGCGGCCCTGGGCGTGCCTCTGTGGAAAAGGCAGGTCATGTATTGGGCGGTTCGCCTGGGCGGCTGGCTGGCCTGGGACGCCAGTCGAAAGCGGGAGGCGGAGCATGCTTGAAACCCGCGACCGTCAATCCGAAGAGCGCTACCGCAACCGCTGGTACGGCAAGTACCGGGCCTTCGTGCGCGACAACAACGACCCCG
The DNA here is from genome assembly GCF_900217235.1 of Pseudodesulfovibrio profundus. NCBI lineage: Bacteria > Pseudomonadati > Thermodesulfobacteriota > Desulfovibrionia > Desulfovibrionales > Desulfovibrionaceae > Pseudodesulfovibrio > Pseudodesulfovibrio profundus. The sequence goes on from NZ_LT907975.1 coordinate 603,281, forward strand.
AACGCCTTGGCCGGGTCCGGCTGGAAATCCCCGCCGTGCTCGGCAGCGGGCGGGAGAACTGGTCCGAATGGGCCGCGCCCTGTTTTCCCTACGGCGGCAACGACGACACCGGCATGTTCCTGGTCCCCGAGGAAGGAGCCTCGGTCTGGGCCGAGTTCGAGGGCGGCGTCGTCCAGCATCCGATCTGGACCGGGGTCTGGCTGGCCAAGAGCAATCCCGGTGAGCAGCCCGAGGAATCGGAGCGCACCTGCGCGAATGCCTTCTGTCATGACTGCGAGGACAAGGTCGAGCATCAGGCCAACAGGCATGACGATCTCGAACACAAGAAGTACCACGGCCATCCGCCGTATTACTGTCCGCGCCTGAAGGTTCTGCTCAAGACCGAAACCGGCCATACCATCCTGGCCGATGACCGCGACGGCGACGAGCTGCTGCGGATCATCGACCGCGCCGGACAGATCCTCACCATGGAAGGGAAGGTGAAGCCGGAGATGCAGAGCGGCAACGCCCTGCGCCGAGGCACGAAGGACGCCGAGAAAGGCGACCAGCTCGACATCGCCTCGCAGATCGTCGGCTCCCGCGCCCGCATCCAGCTCACAGACCTCTGCCGCCAGCAGGTGATCCTCGAAGCCTGGCAGGACAAGGAGAAGGTCCACATCCTTTCCTGCGACAAGGGCCGCTCCCGCTGGCAGAAAATCCTCATCGACACCACTAAGGGCCGGGAGAAGGTTCACATCTGGGGACTCAACGGCACCCAGGAAATCCTCGTCGATTCCACCGCCGCCGCCGAACAGATCCGGCTCACCGACAAGTCCGGTCAGGTGGTGCGCATGAACGCCGCGCCCGGCCAGGAGAGCATCAGCGCCACCGACAAGTCCGGCAGCCTCGTGTTCATGGATGGGGTGGCCGGAAACATCATCATTCGCTCGACAAACACCGTCTTGATCAACACCTGAAGGAAGCATTGCATGGGAGAAAGAACAACAACGCCCTCCGGACTCTCGGCCAGCGAGGAATTGCTGGCCCGGACCTTCGAGCATTGGCGGGAGGAATTCCGCAGTATCCTCGAAAACCACCGCCGGGAAATCCAGGATCGCCTCGAGAAGATCGAGCGTGAAATCGAGAAGAAATCGGACAAGGAAAACGTCGAGGTGCTGGTCCGCTCGATCTATTCCGATCTGCACCGGCACGCCGAGGAGATCGACCGGCTGCATGCCCGGGTCGGCTCCAAGATGGGGACCGAGACCATGTGGAAGATCGTCGGCCTGGTATTGACCATCGGCAGCACCATCGGCGGACTCGTCGGCTTTCTGATCCATCTGTTGCTGAAGGTGAACCCATGAGCTCCCAGGCGCGACTCGGCGACATCAGCAGTCACGGCGGCGTCATCATCACCGGGGCGAGCCGGACGCTGGACAACGGCATGCCTGTGGCCCGCATGGGGGATCTGCACGTCTGTCCCATCCCTGGGCATGGCGTGACGCCCATTGTGACCGGCAGCTTCGACACCATCACCGAAGGATTGCCCAACGCCCGCATCGGCGACATCACCGCCTGCGGAGCCATCATCGTCACCGGCAGTCCCGACACCATCGACAACTGAGGGGGCCGCCATGAACAATCTCGAACAGCCGCAGGAACCGCAATACTGGGATGTCTTCCCGAAACTGATCCGGGTCTCGCGATCCCCATTCGTCCAGCGCATTCCGCTCTCGATCCGTGGTCTACCCGAAGCGCCGGTGTTCGAATCGTCCAATCCCGACGTGGCCAGTGTCGATGAGGACGGCAATGTCGAGTGCGGCTTCGTTCCCGGGGCGGCCATGATCCTGGTCTGGGATTCGCCCGAGCGGCTCAGCCTGCGTCACGTCCAGGTCGAGGTCTATGGCGGCGGCGTCTCCGCACCGGTGGAGGTTCCTTCATGACGGATACCGCGTCAGACTACAGCCACTGGGAGGTTCAGCCGCGCTCCATCCGCCTCTCCGCTGGCGAGTTCGAGCAACGGGTTCCGCTCTCCCTGCGCGGCGACGTGGACGCCCCGGTCTTTACCTCCAGCAATCCGGAGGTCGCGGAGATCGGGCCGGACGGTGTCGTTCGCTGCGGCTGGACCATCGGCAATGCCGTGCTCATGGTCTGGCGATCCTCGGTCCGGGACAGCCTCCGTCATGTACTGGTGGAGGTTCGCGATCCGTCCTGGTTCGCCGACCATCCGGACTTTGCCAGCGGAGCATCGGTCTTCCTCAGCGGCATGGTGGTCAACGCCCTCAACACCAGCGGTGTCGGCAACGCGCTGATCGAATTCCGCCGCTCGGAAACCGGCCCGGCGGCGTTCCAGACCTTTGCCAACGCCTATGGCAGGTTCGAGCTGTCCGTGCCCGAGGGATTCTATTACGTGGAGGTCACCGCGCCGGGATACATCGCCTGGCATGGCTGGGTGAACGCCGACCCCAACACCTCCGGCGACATCCAGATCGTTCTCTCGCCCGAACTCGACGGCCAGGTCGCCCGCATCGTGTTGCAGTGGGGGCTCAACCCCCGGGATCTTGATTCCCATCTCACCGGACCGACGCCATCGGGCGACCGCTTCCATGTGTTCTATTCCCACACCATCGAAAACGAGGCGGCGGAATTGGACGTGGACGACACCAGTTCCTACGGGCCGGAGACCATCACCATCCATCGGCTCATCCCCGGCGTCTACCGTTACGCGGTCCACGACTACACCAACCGCAACGCCAATCCGAGTACCGGCCTGGCGCAGTCCGGAGCATCGGTGAAGGTATTCCTGAGCGATGGCCGTGAGCAGACCTTCACCGTTCCCAACGCCCCGGGCACGGTCTGGACTGTCTTCGAAATCGACGGCACGACCGGGACAGTGACGCCGGTCAACGCCATGAGCTATCAATCCCAACCCGCCAACGTCGGCATGTAACGGAGGCTGTCCATGATTTCCGAAGAACCCGCCGATTTGCAGGCCACCATCGAACAGACCGATTCCGGAGAACAGCAGTATGTGCTACGGGCGCTCTGCGATCACCTGTCCGGCATCCGTGAGGAGCTTTCCGGCATCCGCACGCTGCTGGAGGCCGGTCACGCCGCCTCGGAGGCGATGCGTGGCCAGGCCCAGGCCTATCTGGAGGCCCAGCAGGCCAAGACCCAGGAGTATTTGGATCAGGTACAGGTCGAGCCGGAGCCCGATTTCTATCCCTTCGTCGAACTGCCTGCGGGCACCGAACCCAGGGATCTGCCGGACGGCAACCGGTTCTTCACCTTGCCCGACGGCATGATCCTGCGGACCACGGACGACCAGCGAATCTGCGTTATCGACGGAGGGGAACAGCAGGTCATCACCCCCGGACCCGGCACGGCCATCGAGGTCGCCCCGGGACGCCTCTACACCCTGGTCGAGTCCTATCTGCGTTCGACCCAGGAGGCAGCCGGTATCAGCGGACTGCCTGCCGGGATCGAGCCGACCGCAATGGGCGCGGAACGCTTCGCGGTGGTTCTGCCCGAGGGCATCCGTCTCGACGTCGATCACCGGGAGCGGTTTATCAGCCTGATTAATCCGGCCGGGCCAATCGACATCATCGGCATCGGCCGTATCGAGGGCATCGGTGAAACCATCGCCGTCCGTTTGCTCTCCGGCGGAGCCAAGGGATTCCAGTGCGGCCAGTCCGGCCACGGCGGGCTGATCGAGGCGGACGGCACCATCCATCTGGGACTCAAGAGCGGTCTGGATCTGGTGGTCCGGTTCCAGGGAGAAGCTATCGACGACAGTTCGGAAAATGGCTGCTCAGGTCAATGCGGCATCGACTGCGAGGAGCGTACCTGATGAGCTATGACTTTCTCGGCAAGGGATTGCGCTACCCGTTCCGGTTTCAGTCGGTATCCGGCGGCACCCAGATTTCGACCGCCACCTCGCGGGAGCACGAGCATATCCGCGAAAGCATCCTGCAGATCCTCGGCACCCGGATCGGCGAACGGTTCATGAATCCGGAGTTCGGCTCCCGGCTGAAGGATCTGGTGTTCGAACAGAACGACGAGGTGCTCAAGGGCCTGCTGCGCCATTACGTGATCGACGCCATCAAGCGCTGGGAAAAGCGGGTGATCATCACGGAGGTGCGCTTCGACGACCGGCCGCTGAACATCGACGGCAATCTGCTACTGGTACATATTGCCTACCGGGTGATCCAGAGCCAGGTTGACGGCAACCTGGTCTATCCCTTCTACAGAGAAAACCCGAACAATCCCGCGCCCAGCTATCCCCAGCCGGAGCCCGAGCCGGAACCGCCGCCGGTGCGCACAGTGCGCCTGTCGCCGGACGTGCGCTCGCTGTTTAATCTGCTCTGGTTCGACGCGGCCGAGATGAGCCCCGATCCGGACGATTCCTTCATCTGGCCAGCGGGAGAATACGAAGTCACCTACATCGAGGGAGCCTTTCAGGACCGCAACGGCAAGTGGATTGTCAGCGATCCGGGTGACAACCACGGCCATTATCTGGTCTTCGAGGGAGCGCCCGAAACCGAAGCGCCCCAGGCCGAGCACGCCCTCTATTTGGCCGCGAGCGGTCTGGGCTTCGACACCCAGAGTCAGGCGGAAGACAACGCCGCTGGCACCGTTCACCGGATCACCACCCTGGAGCCGGGCCGCATCGGTCTGTTCTATTTCGAGGGCAAGAAGGAATCCCACTACCTCAACAACACCTCCGGGCAGCCCAATCCCGTCTGGCAACTGCGCGGCCCGATCTGAGGCTGCCCGCCTCCGACACATCCAGGTCCCTTCCGGTAAGTAACCGGCGTGGCGAGAGCATCAGGAGCTCTCGCATAACCGTCGAAAACCGGAGAGACCATGGGCCGCGCAAGCATCGGATACATCAACAAGGATTACGAATCGATCCGTCAGGAGCTGCTGGCGAAGATCCCGCAGCTCACCGACCGCTGGACCGATTTCAATCACTCCGATCTCGGTGTCGTCCTGCTCGATCTGTTCTGCGGCGTGGGCGACATGCTGGCCTACTACCTGGACGCCCAGGCGGCGGAGGCTTTCCTGCCCACGGCCCGCCAGCGCCAGAACGTCATCAACCTCTGCAAACTCATCGGCTACCGGCTGGATTCGCCGGTGGCCTCCACCACCACGCTGCGCTTCCGGCTATCCGCCCCGCTCGGCAAGGACCTGATCATTCCGGCGGGGACGGCCTGCCGCGCCTTGCTGAGTGACGGCGAAGCGGATTTCGAGACGGTCGAGGACGGCCTGATCCCGCGAGGCGTGCTCTCGGTGGACATCCCGGCCCGGCAAGGCGTGCGCCGCACCGAGACCTTCACTTCGACGGGACTGCCGTTCCAGCGCATCCGCCTGACCGGCGACGTCATCGCCCAGGGCACCATCACCGTTTCGGTGGGAGACGACGCCTGGAGCGAGGTCGATCACTTCCAGGACAGCCTGGCCGACAGCCGTCATTTCATGGCAGATCTCGACGCCCTCGACATCTCCACCCTGATTTTCGGCGACGGGCAAAGCGGCGCTGTGCCCGCTCAGGGAAGCGCCATCGCTGTCAGCTATCTGCAGACCATCGGGGACCAGGGAAACCTCGGACCGAACCGGATCACTCAACTGCTGAGCCCGATCTACCTTGACGGAGGCCAGGTTTCCCTGACCGTCACCAATCCTGTGCCCGCCACCGGCGGCGCTTCGCGGGAAGCCCTCGAACACGCCCGCCGACAGGCACCGGCGGAGCTGCGCAGTCTCTGGAAAGCCGTCACCCTGGAGGATTACCAGGCGCTCGCCGAAGGTTACCCCGGCGTCGCCAAGGCCAAGGTGCTCGACACCAATGCCTGTCAGAACATCCGCTATTACAACGTCCAACTGTCCATCGCCCCCAATGGCGGCGGAATGCCCTCGGCGCTGCTCAAGCGGGACCTCGCCGAGTTTCTCGAACGCCGCAAGGTCATCACGGTCGAGATTAACCTGTTCGACCCGATCTACCGCCCCGTTTCCATCGACGCCGAGGTCTACATCTGGCCCGGCGAACCGCTGGAAAACGTGCGCAGCCGCATCGAAGCCGCACTTTCCGATTTCTTTTCTTTCGACCAGGTCTCCTTCGGCCAGACCATTCACTTCTCCGACCTGGTCGCCCTGATCGACGGCGTGCGCGGTGTCAGCCACATGCATCTGTACGCGCCGCAGCAGGACATCGAACTGCGCCACGGCGAAATTCCGGTTCTCGGCAGCGTCAACCTCGATCTGCGGAGGGCCGGTTGATGTCGGATTGGTTCAAGGACAATCTGCTCGGCCTGCTGCCGCCGCTTTACGAGCACAACGACGAGGCCGGAGACCTGCGCACCTTCCTGAGTCTTCCGGCCGGGACGCTGGACGAACTCAAACACGCCATCGACGACTTCCCGACCATCTTCGATGTGGATCATTGCGACGAGCGCTTTCTGCCGCTGCTGGCAAGGCTCGTCGGCCTCGAGGTGGACGGCACCTGCTCGCTAGACTGCCAGCGCCGCCGCGTGCGGGAGGCGGTCGAAATCTATCGCCGCAAGGGGACCATTCCAGCCATCGAGCGCGACTTCAACGCGCTTGGTTGGCAGGGGGAGCTGCAGGAGACCTTCCGCTCGGCTCTGCGCCTCAATGCCCGTTCCAGGCTCAGCAATGCCAAACTGCCCGGGCTGGTGTTCAGCCTCGGGGTGTTTCGCGTGCTGTGTCTCAACCAGACCGAGGGGCTGCGCGACGCCTTGGTGTTTCATCACCCGGCGGGCACGCGCTGTTTCTGGCTCCAGTTTCTGCTCGAATGGATCGAAGGCGGCGCGATGCTCGACTTCGGGCACGCCAATGCCGTTCGTCGGATCGTGCTGGCCTTTCTCGACGAGACCTTCGTGCTTGGCCATTCCTACCTCGGCTCCTGCCGTCACCTGACCAACAAGCAGAAGGCCTGGGAGCTGCTGCAGCTCACCAGCACCACGGAGATGATTCCGGAGATCGACTGGGCCGCCGTTAAGGTTTCTCGTTTTCACGGCCGCCAGAATCGGATGCGTCTGAACCACCGGACCCTCAACGACTGGCGGCTTCCGTACACCCGTGTCGGCGAGGACCGGGTTTCCTTCTGCACGCCCATCTACACCGGCCGCGATTTCGAAGGAGATGTGCTGGAGAGCGGTTTCGGGCTCGGCGAAAGCCATCTCAACCGTAAATCGCTGACCCATGGCGAGACCGAACTGCGCTACTGCTTTCGGCAAAAGGATTTCTTTTTCAGCAACCAGACGGAACCGGCCGAGCGGGTGGAAGCCAAGTACGACCTGCATCTGCCGCTGGAATCTCGTCACCGTCTCTGCTTCCAGCTCGGCCGCGCCAGGCTCAACGCTGGTCTCGACCTCACCGCCAACCAGGGCGGTATCAGCAATCTGCTGCTCGCCTCCACCGCTGGCTGCGACGCGGACGTCACCCTGGCCGTCGACCGGATCGACCGATGGCGGCGGAGAGGGCCTGTGTTCCGGCTCAACGCGAACACCCTGAACACCCGGTATCTGAGCAATGCGAATCTGGCCGGCGAACGGGCCTCGCTTGAAGTCTACGTGGACACGGGCTCTCTCCAGCGCCATCGGGTCGAGACCATGAAGCTGGGCGCGAGCCCGCTCAACACCACCGGTCTGCGCCTCTCCGTGGACCGGACCCGACCCATGCGCATCAGCCGCATGCGCCTCAACCAGGCCGGATTCCGCTGGTCGCGGCCTTCCTACCGCTGGCTGTTCCGTCAGCAGGATCTGCACGCACCGGCGCAGGCCGGGTTCGAGGCCGCCACCAACAACTATCGCGCCACCCAGTGGCCCACCTGAAGGAGAACCCATGGCGATTCATCTCTATCTTGACGAAGCGTTGATGCAGCAGATTTCAGAGGGGGATTTCAGCCGTCCCGAGGCCGAGAGCTACAACGGTACCGACGGCGACATCAAGGATCGGCAACTCCACGTCGCCAACGAGCAGACGAGCCTCGCCTCGGCCATCGACCTGGCGCAGACCAGCATCGCGCTGGTCGAACCGCGCTTTGCCGACGGCGAACTCATCATCATCGACGGCGAGCAGATGCTCATCGAAAGCGGCGGCGGCACTGTCAATCTCACCGTGCAACGGGGCGTGGCCAACACCGCTTCGGCCGCGCACAACGCCGGGGCGACCGTCTATTCCGGTTACGACTACACCGGGCTGGTGCTCGATCCCATCGACGAGACCGGCACCGACGAATCGGTGTGGTACCGCCTGGCTCTGACCCAGGTGGATCTCGACACCGCTATCCAGGGCGCACCGCTCAATCTCGGCGACAAGACCTTCCAGCAGACGTTGTCCTTCTGGCGACGCTGCACGGTGCTCCCGGGCACGCCGGTGCAGAACAAGCTCGATATCAAGCTGCGCCTGACCGGCACGGAAAACCCGATCCTCTAAGGAGCTCCGATGGCAGCTATTACGATAGACATCGATATTTCCGCGAGGGTGACCCGGTCACGGGTGAGTGAGATGGACACCCGCCAGGTGCTCCTGCGCGGGATCTTCGCGGAGATGGATCTCTCCTGTCGCGTTCAGCGCTCCATTGAAGTTGCCACGCAGGCTCAAGCGGTTGTCCTCGCGGAAATTGCAAGGATCATCAGGACCGGCCAAGTCATCCACAACCGCCTGAACCGGAGCGCCGACCTGTGGCTCGTCGTTCATGGCCGCCTGGGCATCGATGCCGACGCGGCGGTGCGGGTGACGCGCCCCTGGCTGCGGAGCAACGACACCAGTGTCCGGACGTCCGGCGCACACATCAGCCGATCCGACACCGTTCAGCGCATCGCAATCCCGGCCGGGCTGCTGGCCGACACGCGCCAGATCCTGTTCGCGGTGCTCATCGATCAAGACCACGAAATTCAGACCTAAAGGAGAACAGCAATGGCACTGGGACTCATCGTCAAAACCGGCCGGATACTGACGGCCAAACTCCTCCTCGGCCAGGCCGTGGACGGCATCACCCACTGCGCCATCGGCGACGGGGATGCCAGCTTCACCGACCCGCAGAATCCGCCCGCGCCGGACATCGGCCAGACCGGACTCAGAAACGAACGCGCCCGCAAGCGCTACTACAAGCGGACCTTCCTCAAGGAGGACGCCGAAGGGGCGCTGCTGGTCAACGGCGTGCGCTACCTCGAAACCGGCGAGGAGACCAACACCATCGGTGTCTTCTTCCGCTTCGACGAGGCGGAGGCCAACGGCATCACCATCCGCGAATACGGCTTCTTCGGCGGCGACGTGCAGTACGTGGAAAGCGTCACCGGGGATCTCGCCATGGGCGGCGTGTTCCATCAGGACACCAATCCGACCGGCGAGGTGCTGCGCCCGGGCTACCTGTACGAGGTGAAGAACATTCCCGACTTCAACAAGATTTCCGACACCCGCGTGGAGCTGGTCGGGATCATCAAGATCTAACTGGAGGATTCAAACATGAGCATCTCACGCGAGACATTCGACCCGACCAAGAACTACAAGCGCATCCGCTACCATCAGGATCGCGACCTGCTGGATTCCGAACTCAACGAACAACAGGACATCATCAACCTGGAGCGGCGCAAGATCGCCGACATCCTGTTCAAGGAAGGCTCCATCATCATGGGCCTGGAGGTCAGCGCGGCCGCCAACGTCCTGACCCTGGCCCCGGGCGTGGTCTACATCGACGGCCATCTGGAACAGGTGAGCGGCGCGACCCTGACCTATGACCCGGCCACCACCAGCGGGGCCGATTACGTTTACGTGGAGCTGCTGAAGTACAACTACGGCTACACCCAGGACCCGGCCCTGATCAATCCGGCCACCGGCGAGCCCACCGCCGAGCGGGAAAAATGGGTTCTCTCCCTCAAGGCGACGGACACCAGCGGCCAGACGCTGCCCAACAACGTGGCCGAGCGCCTGGTGATCCCGATCTACAAGTTCGACCGCGAGAGCGGCGACGTCACGCCCACGGTGCAGGAGAAGTCCAACCTCTACCTACGGGATCTGCTGGGCACACTGCCGGGCAGCCGGATCACCGTCTCCTCGATCACCGAGGACCAGCTCTCATTCGCCGCCGCCGAGGGTCTCAACTCACTGATTCAGAACCTGGCCGAGCGCACCTTCGACCAGGCCGGAAGCTACCTGGTGCGGGGCTTCGACACCTTCATCGGTGGCGTCGACGACGACAGCGTGGAGGCGATCACCAACGCCGGACGCGCCTACATCCAGGGCTTCCGGCATCAGCGCGATCTGCCCACCTCGACCCTGGTGCCCAAATCCATCGCCACCAAGTCGGTGCGCGGCGAGCAGAAGACCTTCGATATCAACAAGCGCCGCTATCCGGTCAACTCCACGCCGCTCAAGGAGACGACCCAGGTGGAAGCCATCGTCGAGATTACCCGCAACGTCACTCGCGGCTCGGTGGGCGGCGGCGAAGACCTGCTCGACCCCAATCCCGTCGTGGACATCCTCGAGGTCAGCCAGGGAGCGACCATCTTCCAGGAGGGCGTGGACTGGCAGCAGTCGGGCAACCATGTCGACTGGCTCGGCTCCGGTAATGAACCAGCCATCGGCACCACCTACACGGTGCGCTGGACCTACACCAAGCAGATGGTCAAGGGCACCGACTACGTGGACAGCGGCTGGTTCGGACAGCCCAACCATCCGGCGGCCGGAAACTATTTCTATCTGGTGACCGCCTACAACGCCACGGGCGAGACGGCCTTCAACGCCGCTGCGGTCATTGCCCGGGCCACCGCCGCCGGTGAGATGAACAAGCTCTCGTGGCTGCCGGTCAGCGGCGCGACCGGCTATCGCGTCTACCGGGCCGCCACCAACGGCGCACGTACCGACTACAAGCGACTGATGGAACTGGGCAGCGAGGCGCTCTCCTATGTCGACGACGGTGTCGAGGAGATCGGCACCGCTTCGCCTCCGGCCACCAACACGGCCGGACTCACCATGTCGCCGGTGCAGCTCGAGCTGGGCAACCTCAACGTGATCAACTTCGGGCGCGGCAGCCTCGGCGACCAGCCGGTGAACGGCTCCAACTGCAGTCTGGACTACGACTATTACCTCGGCCGTCGCGACATCGTTTACGCCACCACCACCGAGATCAAGCGGCTGGAAGGGGCTCCGGCCGATTTTCCGAAGCTGCCCATCGTGCCGGAAAACGCCCTGGGGCTGTGCAGCATCGACTGCCCGCCAAACTCCACCGACATGGAGATCCGCAACTTCGGCCTGACTCGCATCACCATGGACCAGATCCACGACATCATCCAGGACGTCGAGGACCTGAAGTACAACGACGCCCAGTACCAGATGAACAACGAGCTGCAGAACCGGGACGCCCAGACCAAGAAAGGCATCTACTCGGACGACTTCTCGAACACCGCCCAGTCGGACATCTACCACGCCGAATGGGATGCCCGGGTCAACGAGATCGCCCGTTTCGTCGCGCCGGACCGCATTCCGCACTCCACGGTGCTCTCGGTCGATCAGGCGGGCAGCAACGCCAGCTTCTTCGGCAGCCTGGCGCTGTTGCCGGGCAACGAGACCGTGCTGGTGGAGCAGAACGACTGGTCCGAGGAGCGCAACATCAACCCCTACGCGGTGTTTGACAAGCCCCCGGCCATGCTGCAGATCACGCCCAACCTCGGGCGGCGCGGCCAGACCGGCATCGCCGTCACCGGCATCAACTTCACCCCGAGCAAGTCCGGCATCGTGCTGCGCTGCGACGGCCAGGTGATGGCCAGCAACCTGATCAGCGACGAGGCCGGTCGGGTCAGCGCCTCCTTCACCATCCCGACCAACGCCCGCAACGGCAACCGCATCGTGGAGATGGCCGACGGCGTCTACTCGGCTCGGGCCAGCCTGCAGATCAACGATCCGCTGGTCATCACCCGCATCGAGCGCATCATCGAGAACCGCATCATCCGCGTGCCCGTGGTGCAGGTGGTCTGGCGCACCCAGACCATCTTCGTGCCCCGTGACCCGCTGGCCCAGACCTTCAGCTTCACCCAAAACCAGGTGATCTCCAGCATCGGATTGCAGTTTACCGCCAGGGACCCGAGTATCCCGGTTACGGTGCAGATTCGCGGCGTCACCACCGGTCTGCCCAACGGCGTGGTGTTCGCCGAGAAGGTGCTGGCCCCGAACGAGATCAGCCTGAGCGGCGAGACCCGCATTCGCTTCGACGACCCGTTCTACGCCGAGGCCAACACCAGCTATGCCGTGGTGCTGCTGACCAACAGCACTAATTACAAGGTCCGCACCGCCACCCTCGGCAAGATGGGCCGCTGGGGCATCATCACCCAGCAGACCTACATGGAAGGCGTGCTGCTGGAGAGCTCCAACGCCGAAACCTGGACGCCGCTCAACGGCTCCGACCTGGCGATGAAGATCTACGGCTACAACTTTCAGTCCGAAGGGATGATTCGCTTCCAGCCGATCACCGGCGTGCAGTTCTCCGACATCAACCTCGACGAATACTCGGCCATCCCGCAGGGCACCGGCCTCGACTGGGAATACTCCACCGACGGCGGCGTGACCTGGGACGCCATGGTTCCCGCCGAGGAGGAACGGCTGCCTAACCTCGCGACCCGGGTCCAGATCCGCGTGCGTCTGAGCAGCTCGCTTTCCAACGACACTCCAGCCATCAACTTCCGCGACGTCAACCTGGTGGGCTACCTCAACAAGACCACCGGGGCCTACCTGACCCGCGAGAACGAGCTGACCCAGGGAGTGGAATCGACCAAGGCCTATGTGCAGATGCAAATCCCCAGCGGCACCACCCTGCAATGGTTCGCCAGTAACGACGGCGGCCTGACCTGGGAGGCGATGACCATCCAGGACACCCGGCCCATCGACGAGAACTGGACCGAGTACACCCTGGTGCGCACCTTCACCGACAACACCGGCAACAAGGTCCGCTACAAGGCCGAGATGACCGGCACGCCGCTGATCTACCCGCGCATCCATTCGCTGGGCGCGACCCTGAGCTAAGGAGGCACGGCCATGATCGTTCGACGCAAAGGCGGCCTGACCGAGTTCATCCCCACGCCGCAGGAGAAGCGCGACGGCCTGATCCGCGACCACGCCCTGGGACTGCTGGAGAATCTGCACCAGCGCCTGGCGCGGCTGGAACGGGCATCAAAGCTCCCGGCCGACGAAGCCGAGGCCTTCACGGCGCTGCTGGCGCGGATGCGAGCCGACGAGTCGCGCAACCTCGAACTGCACGCCAGTCTGATCACCTCTGATACCGCCTCCGGCTGACCGGCTCACTGCCACCGCCAACCCAGAAACCCCGGATACGGCCAGCCCGTTCCGGGGTTTCTGCCGTCTGTGCGCCGCCCAATCCGGCCAAGCTCGCAAGTCATTGAAAATAAAGGTGTTAAATGTCGTCTTCGGCTGTTCTTCTACTTGATTTGTGTCCGGAAAGAAGCATTCATTCATGGTGTAGCCAGAGGCTGAAAAGCCTTGCCAGACAACGACTTATAAGCGCCACGAACGACGGAGGCACGCATGAACCTGAAAGAGATCCACTACGGGATCGAGATCGAGACCGTAAAACGCACCCGGGAACAGATCGCCTGGGCCATCCACTCGGTGGTGGGCGGCACGGTCCGCCATGTCGGCATCCCCAGCAGCTATGACCCATGGGAGGTCGAGGACCTGCGCGGCCGCGTCTGGAAGGTGGTGGGGGACGCCTCCCTGACCAGCGTCCCGGCCCATCTGCGGGCCGAGGTGGTCAGCCCGGTGCTCGGCTACGACGACATCCCGCAACTGCAGGAGGTGGTCCGGGCCATCCGCCGCGCCGGAGGCAAGATCAACAGCCAGTGCGGCATTCACATCCATATCGACGCCGCGCCCTTCGACGGCAGACACCTGGGTAACCTGGCCAAGATCATCTACAAGCAGGAGCCGCTGATCCTCCACGCCCTCGGCATCAGCCGCGACCGTCTCAACCGCTACACCCGGCCGGTCAGCGACGAGCTGATCCAGCGCATCGAACAGCATCGCCCCCGCACCAAGGACCAGCTCAACCGCATCTGGTACGGCTACCACAACCGCCAGCCCCAGCACTACGACAACAGCCGCTACCACGGGGTCAACCTGCACAACGTCTGGTACCGGGGCACGGTGGAGTTCCGCTGGTTCGAGGCGACCCTCCACGCAGGGCGGATCAAGGCCTACCTGCAATTCTGCCTCGCCGTCGCCGCCAAGGCGCTCAATGGCCGGGCTGCCTCCAGCCGCAAGCGGGATTTCGATCCCCAGAGCGCCAAGTACGACTTCCGGGTCTTCCTGCTCCACCTCGGCCTGATCGGCGACGAGTTCAAGACCGCCCGCAAGCATCTGATGGCCAACATGCCGGGCGACGCCGCCTTCAAGAACGGACGGCCCAAACCGGAGGACGTCCTCCCGGACGAAACAACCACCACTCTCACCAACGAGGCCGGGCAAGTTCCCGGCCTCACTGTTTAAGGAGGTGCCCCATGAAGATTCTGATCCGCTCCACCACGTTGGACGGCGAACCGATCCCCGGTAGCGGGGAAACCATCCAGGCCGCTGACTGCCTTGAGGTGGTCGAGCTGATGCGCGGCCAGACGCCGTTCACCGCCAGCCGAGCGCCCCGGGATTACATGACCGAGGTGCTCTCCGGCATCGAAGGCGGGCCGACCCAGCCATTGCCGGAGGATGCCGCCGCTGCGGCCGCCGAGTTTCTCACCCGTCTGGCCCGGCACGGCCTGATCGAGTTTCTGTCCGACGACAAGGCCAGCGATCCCTGGCCGGACCGCTTCCTCGAAGCCCTGGAGACGGTACGGCTCTCCGGGCGCACCAACATGCTCGACCACCCGGAGGTGACCCGGCTGACCGCCGAGATGGGTTACCCGGAGGTGGCCGAGTGGCTGGCGGACCACCGGCGCGAATACGCGGCCTTCGTCCTCGAAGGAACGAGACCGCTCGGCAAGAACTTCGGCGGCAAGGAGGACCCGGCTCCATGTGCGGACAAGTAGGCATAATCTTCGGCCGCAAGCGCAGACGGCCCGACGAGCGGGATTACCTGCGCGAACTCTTCATCCGCATGCTGCTGCACAGCGAGGAACGCGGTCCGCACGCCTCCGGTCTGGCCTGGCTCAAGACCGACGGTAGCCACCGGATCTTCAAACGGCCGATGCGGGCGCACGAGCTGGTCTACGAAAAACCGTTCCAGGAGCTGCTCGGACAGGTCGACAACGAGACCACCGTTCTCATGGGGCATACCCGCTGGCGCACCCGGGGCAACGAGCTCAACAACCGCAACAACCATCCCATCCGGGCCGGGATCGTCATCGGCACCCACAATGGCACCATCTACAACGCCGATTATCTGTTCCGCCGCCTCGGGCTGCCGCGCTACGCCGAGGTGGACAGCGAGCTGATCTTCCGCCTGGCCGACCGTTTCGCACTCGAAGGCCCCATCGACCAGGAGGGGCTAAAGAAGGCGCTTGCCCTCTGTCGCGGTCAGATGAGCGCCGTGCTGGCCTCGCGGCTCGACCCCGGCACCATCACCGTGCTCAAGGGCAACAAGCCGCTCTGCCTGCTCATCCACCGCCAGCACCGGGTGGTGCTTTACGCCTCGGAGGCCGCCTTCATCGACTTTGCCGTGGACAACGAGAAGGGCTGGCGCGAGCTGGAAGTGCCGCCCATGACCATGCTCACCATCCGCCACGAGGATGTGCGGGCCATCGAAAACAGCGAATTCCGCTTCATACCCCAGGAGCGCAAAGGGACACTGCCCGAAGGAGTGAATGCATGAACATTGGAGACACCGCGAAGCTGAACACAAACCCGGAAGACGCTCCCGAGACCATCCTCCGGCTGTTCGTCTACGGTACCCTGAAACGGGGCTACTGGAACCATCAACGCTTCTGCGCCCAGGCCCGCAGCATCGAACCGGCCGTTGTCTGGGGCAGGCTCTACCATCTCAACGCCGGGTTCCCGGCCCTGGAAGTGCCGGAAGGGCTGATCCTGGCCCGAGGCACCGCCGACCCACTGGCCGATGCTCGCAAGCAACAGGGAATCGGCGCGCCACGCTTTGGACGCCCGACCGGCGACTGGGATCTGATCCATGGGGAGCTGATGACCTTCACCGACCCGCAGCGTGATCTGCCGCCCATCGACCGGCTGGAAGGTTTCCGGCCCGGCGGGCATAGCATGTACCAGCGGGTGATGGTGGCGGTGCTTTGCAAGCGCACCTCGATTCCAGCCTGGACCTACCGGATGCCCCGTGTTGAAACCGGCACTCGGCTTGACTCCGGCGTCTGGCATCGAGCGTGATAGAAAATAATCGGCTCAAATCGGTAAAGATCGTTTGACATAGCACATAGTGCCTTTGTATATTGATGAAGTTTTTTAACTTGGGAGAGGTGCGCCCAGTCTCTCCCGTTTCGCCTCTGGCGGACGTGGCAAACAAACAAAGCGCCCGTGGAGCAAGAGAATGAACGAGATGGAAGACCGCTGGTTATCAATAATCGAGATTTGCAAGTACCTCGGGGTCAGCAATGACACCGTTTACAAGTGGATCGACAAGCATGGTATGCCCGCCCACCGCATGGGTCGTCTTTGGAAGTTCAAGAAAGATGAAGTGGACGCGTGGGTCAAGGCTGGCGGCGCGGCCGAGCCTGCGGAAACCGACAAGAAGCGTAAGGAGTAATAACGGGCTATGAACCATGTGATCCACAACAGCATCGTGAATTTTATCTGGGGTATCGCTGACGATGTGCTGCGCGATGTTTATGTGCGCGGCAAGTACCGTGACGTGATCCTGCCGATGACGGTCATCCGCCGTCTCGACGCGCTCTTGGAGCCGAGCAAGGAAAAGGTGCTCGGCATGAAGAAACAGCTTGACGGGGCCGGAATCGCCAACCAGCACGCCGCGCTCTGCCAGACCGCAGGCGAGGCCTTTTACAACGTCTCGCCCTTTACCCTGCGTGACCTGAAGAACCGCGCCAAGCAACAACAGCTCAAGGCCGATTTCGAAGCTTATCTGGACGGCTTTTCACCCAACGTCCAGGAGATCCTCGACAAGTTCAAGTTCCACAACCAGATACCTACGTTGATCGAGGCCGACATCCTCGGCCACCTGATCGAGAAGTTTCTCGACGGCCGCGTCAATCTCAGCCCCAAGCCGGTGCAGGACGTGGACGGAAACGAACTTCTCCCGGCGCTCGACAACCACTCCATGGGCACCATCTTCGAGGAGCTGATCCGCCGCTTCAACGAGGAGAACAACGAAGAGGCCGGAGAGCACTTCACGCCCCGCGACGTGGTCAAGCTCATGGCCGATCTGATCTTCCTGCCGGTGGCCGACGATATCGAGTCGGGCACCTACCTTGTCTATGACGGAGCCTGCGGCACCGGCGGAATGCTGACAGTTGCTGAAGAGCGCTTGGCTGAATTGGCCGAAAGCCACGGCAAGGACGTCTCCATTCACCTGTTCGGCCAGGAGGTGCAGCCGGAAACCTACGCCATCTCCAAGGCCGACCTGCTCCTCAAAGGCGAAGGGGCCGAAGCGGAGAACATGAAGTACGGTTCCACGCTCTCCAGCGATGCCTTCCCGTCGCAGGAATTCGATTTCATGCTCTCTAATCCGCCTTACGGCAAAAGCTGGAAAACCGACCTGGAGCGATTGGGTGGCAAGGGTGATATCAAGGACCCGCGCTTTGTCACCCAGCACGGTGGCGACCCGGAATACAAGATGATCACCCGCTCCTCGGACGGGCAGCTCATGTTCCTGGTCAACAAGCTCTCCAAGATGAAGCACACCACCCGCCTCGGCAGCCGCATCGCCGAGGTCCACAACGGCTCGTCGCTCTTTACCGGCGACGCTGGTCAGGGCGAGAGCAACATCCGCCGCTGGATCATCGAGAACGACTGGCTGGAGGCCATCATCGCCCTGCCGGAGAACATGTTCTACAACACCGGCATCGCCACCTACATCTGGGTCCTGACCAACCGCAAGTCTGATACGCGCCGAGGCAAGGTCCAGCTCATCGACGCCACCGAATGGTACGTGCCGCTGCGCCGCAACCTCGGCAAGAAGAATTGCGAGTTCTCCGAGGAACACATCCGCGCCATTTGCGACCTGGTGGTGAATCCGGTCGAAACCGAGAAATCCAAGATCTTCCCCAACGAGGCATTTGGCTATTGGAAGGTGACGGTGGATCGTCCGCTGCGTCTTGCCGTTGATCTGAGCCCGGCACGGCTGGGTCGGTTCGAGCGGGCCTGCGCCAAGGCCAAGGAAGAGCCGCTGGCCAACCTGGCCCGCCGCGTGGCCAAGACGCTTGGAGCCGGTCCGCACCTGGACTTCAACGCCTTCATGGACGCCTGTGAGATCGATGCCGACAAACACGGCGTCAAGCTCACCGCCAAGCGCAAGAAGCTGCTGCAGAGCGACCTCTGCGACACCAGCGAGGACGCCGCGCCGGTGCTGAAGAAGGTCCACAAGCCGGGCAAGACCACGCCCGATTCCATTCACGGCCTGTTCGAGGCCGAGGTAAACGGCAAGACCTGTGTGGTCGAATACGAGCCGGATACCGCCCTGCGCGACAGCGAGCAGGTGCCGCTGCTGGAGGAAGGCGGCATCGAGGCATTCTTCCGGCGCGAGGTGCTGCCCTACACCCCGGATGCCTGGATCGACCCGGGCAAGACACTGGTGGGCTACGAAATCTCCTTCACCCGCCATTTCTACCGGCCAGCGCCCATGCGCGCCCTGGATGAGATCAAAGCCGACATCTACGCCCTGGAGCAGGAGACCGAAGGCCTTCTGGAACAGATTGTCGGGGAGGCTGAGTGATGAAGCTGGCCCCTTATCCAGAATACAAAGACGCGGGAGTGAGCTGGGTCGGGAACATTCCAGCACATTGGCCTGAGAAGCGGGCAAAGTATTACTTCAAAGAGATTGATGATCGCTCCCAAACAGGCGATGAAGAAATGCTCTCGGTGTCTCACATCACGGGAGTGACTCCCCGCAGCCAGAAGAACGTGACCATGTTCAAGGCCGAGTCGAATGTCGGTCAGAAACGTTGCCAACCCGGCGATCTGATCATCAATACGATGTGGGCCTGGATGTCTGCATTGGGCGTCTCGAACCATGCTGGAATTGTGAGTCCTGCCTATGGTGTTTACCGACCAAGAAGCAACCAGGATTACGACTACTACTATCTCGACAGCCTGTTGCGGATTGGAGGATATCGGTCGGAATACATTTGCCGGTCAACGGGCATTCGCTCTTCCCGGCTCAGGCTCTATCCCGATAAATTTCTGAGCATGCCGGTGGTCTGCCCTCCTCAGGAAGAGCAGCAAACCATCGCACGATTCCTGAAGGCACAAGACCGCTTGTTCCGAAAATTTATCCGCAACAAGCGGCGGTTCATTGAACTTCTCAAGGAGCAGAAGCAGAACGTCATCAATCAGGCCGTGACCCGGGGGCTCAATCCCAACGTCAAACTCAAGCCCAGCGGCGTGGAATGGATCGGAGATATTCCGGAGCATTGGGATGCCAGACGGCTCCGCACGCTGGCGGCGGTCAGGGCCAGTGGCGTCGACAAGAACGCGAACGTGGACGAAGTCCCGGTCTTGCTCTGCAACTACGTGGACGTTTACAAGAACGACCGCATCACCGCCGCTATCGATTTCAAGGGCTGAACGTGAGATCGAGCTGATGCGCGAATACCGCACCCGGCTGATTTCCGATGTAGTCACAGGCCAGGTGGATGTTCGTGGTATCGAAGTGCCGGAGGTTGCCGAGGACGAGCTGCTGGCCCTGGAAGAGGACACCGCCGAATCCGATGACGTGATCGATGACGAGGGGGACATGGATGAAACCGACTGACACCAGCGAAAAGGGCCTGGAATCGATCATCGTCGCCTCCCTTGTGGAGGATGCCGGATACGTTCAGGGTGATCCGCAGGACTACGACCGGGAACACGCTGTCGACCTGGCCAAACTGCTGCAGTTCCTCGCCGCCACCCAACCCGATACCTATGAGGCTCTCGGCATCGACGAGGAAGGCCCCAAGCGCACACAATTCCTGCACCGCCTGCAGGGCGAGATCGCCAAGCGCGGCGTGGTAGACGTGCTGCGCGGCGGCATCAAGCACGGCCCGTCCCATGTGGACCTTTTTTACGGCACGCCGACGCCGGGCAATGTGAAGGCGGCGGAACGGTTCGCGGCCAACATCTTTAGCGTCACCCGCCAGCTCCGCTACAGCCGCAACGAGACCGCGCTCTCCCTCGATATGGCCGTGTTCATCAACGGCCTGCCCATCGCCACCTTCGAACTCAAAAATAAGCTCACCAAGCAGACGGTGCTCGATGCCGTGCAGCAGTACCAGCGCGACCGCGACCCGAAGGAGCTGCTGTTCCAGTTCGGCCGCTGCGTCGTCCATTTTGCCGTGGATGATCACGAGGTGCGTTTCTGCACCCACCTCAAGGGCAAGGGCTCGTGGTTTCTGCCCTTCGACAAAGGCTACAACGACGGTGCTGGCAATCCGCCCAACCCGGCCGGGCTCGCCACCGACTACCTGTGGAAGGAGGCCCTCTCCAAGGCGGGGTTGACCGACATTCTGGAAAACTACGCCCAGGTGGTGGAGGAAAAGGACGAGAAGACCGGCAAAAAAAGGCACAAGCAGATCTTCCCCCGCTACCACCAGCTAAAGGTGGTGCGCATGCTGCTGGCCAATGCCGCTGAGAGCGGCGTCGGCAGGCGCTACCTGATCCAGCACTCGGCGGGCAGCGGCAAGAGCAACTCCATCGCCTGGCTGGCGCACCAGCTTGTGGGGCTGGAGCACGAGAGCAAGGCGTTGTTCGATTCGGTGATCGTGGTCACCGACCGGCGGGTGCTCGACAAGCAGATCCGCGACACCATCAAGCAGTTTGCCCAGGTCTCCGCCACGGTCGGCCATGCCGAGCACTCCGGTGACCTGCGCAAATTCCTTAAGGCCGGGAAGAAGATCATCATCACCACGGTGCAGAAGTTCCCGTTCATCCTCGATGAGATCGGCGACGAACACCGCAAGAGCAAGTTTGCCATCATCATCGACGAGGCCCATTCCAGCCAGGGCGGCAAGACCACTGCCGCGATGAATCGTGTGCTGGAAGAGACCGCGCCCTACGGCGGCTCTGATGACGAGGGGGAAGAGACGGTCGAGGACAAGATCAACAAGATCATGGAAGGCCGGAAGATGGTGACCAACGCCAGCTACTTCGCCTTCACCGCCACCCCCAAGAACAAGACCCTGGAGATCTTCGGCGAGCCGGACCCTCAACCCGACGGCACCGTGAAGCACCACCCGTTCCACAGCTACACCATGAAACAGGCCATCCAGGAGGGCTTCATCCTCGATGTGCTGAAGAACTACACCCCGGTGGAGAGTTATTACCGTCTGGCCAAGACGGTGGAGGACGATCCGCTCTTCGACGCCAATAAGGCCCAGAAAAAGTTGCGCCGCTATGTGGAATCCCACGAGCACGCCATCCGCGAGAAGGCCGAGATCATGGTGGACCACTTCCACGCACAGGTGATCGGCCACCGCAAAATCGGCGGCCACGCCCGGGCCATGGTCGTCACCAACGGTATCGTGCGGGCCATTCAGTATTTCCACGCCTTCAACGACTACCTCAAGGAGCGCAAAAGCCCTTACGAGCCCATTGTGGCCTTTTCCGGCGAGCACGAGTACGGCGGCAAGAAGGTCACGGAGGCAACGCTGAATGGATTCCCGAGCAGCCAAATTACTGACAAAATCCAGCAGGACCCGTACCGCTTTCTGATCGTTGCCGACAAATTCCAGACCGGCTATGACGAGCCATTACTTCACACGATGTACGTGGACAAGGCGCTTTCAAGCATAAAGGCGGTACAGACGCTTTCACGCCTTAATCGCGCCCACCCGAAAAAGCACGATACCTTTGTCTTGGATTTTTATAACGACTCGGAAATCATCCAGAAGTCGTTCGAGCCCTATTACCGCACCACCATCCTCAGTGACGAGACCGACCCCAACAAGCTGCACGACCTGAAATCGGATCTGGACGGCTACCAGGTCTATTCGCAGGCGCAAATCGACGATCTGGTGGGGCTCTACCTGAACGGCGCGGACCGCGACAAGCTCGACCCGATTCTGGACGCCTGCGTGGCCACCTACAACGCCGATCTCGACGAAGACGGACAGGTGGATTTCAAGGGTAAATCCAAGGCTTTCACTCGAACTTACGGCTTTCTATCGTCCATCCTGCCGTTCTCGAATGCAGCTTGGGAGAAACTGTCGATCTTCCTAAATTTCCTGATTCCCAAACTCCCTGCGCCCAAAGAAGAGGATCTGTCCCGGGGTATCCTGGAAGCCATCGACATGGACAGCTACCGTGTCGAGGTTAAAACCAGCCTGAAGGTTTGCCTAGCGGACCAGGATGCTGAAATAGGCCCCGTGCCCACCAGTGGCGGCGGGCGCAAACCGGAACCAGAGCTGGATCAACTGAGCAACATCATCAAGGCGTTCAACGACCAGTTCGGCAATATTGCATGGAAGGATGGCGACAAAATCCGCAAGGTCATCGCCGAGGAGATCCCTGCCAAGGTAGGTGCCGATGTGGCCTACCAGAACGCCATGAAAAACAACGACAAGAAAACCGCCCGAATCGAACATGACGCCGCGCTCCAGCGGGTCATGATCGAGCTGTTGGCCGACCACACCGAGTTATTCAAACAGTTCAGCGATAACCCGTCGTTCAAGAAGTGGCTGGGTGACACCATCTTCGGCGTGACCTATCAACAGTCAGATCAAACCGCGACGGGGGTAAGCCATGGACGTTAAAACGGCAGCCATTCAGGTTTTGCAGCAGGCCGGAACGGCACTGCACGCTACCACCTGTGAGATATGGGAGGTACAACCATGAAGCTAAGGTTCGCGTCGTCCCTACTGATTTTTCTGAGTGCATACTCGCCGCTCTCCATAATCTTTTTGATTCAGGACTTCGATTTTGCCAAAAAAGAGGTTATGCACCCAGAGATTGTTTGGCCCATCCTGGGACTATCCCTTCTGTCCTGTGTTCTCCTTTGGGTGGCAGTTCGTTATCTCAAGAGTTCTTCGCCCCCGATAAGCGTAAAGTCGGTTTCCAATCGCTCCGGGGAACTCATCAATTACAGCATTCCATACATGATTTCCTTTTTTGTTATGGATCTCGGCAATCTGAAGCTGCTGCTCAGCTTTGGATTTTTCATGTTCATCATGTACTGGCTCACCATGAAAACCCACAATATTTTCATCAATCCGGTGCTGGCCGTGATGGGGTACAACATCTATGACGTTCATTACGAACGGAATGGCAATGAGTGCGAGGATTTCTTTCTGGTAAAGGGACCCCGCCTTCGAAAAAACGAACGCTGTCGAATCGTTGAGATATCTGAGCAGCTATATGTCGTAACTGAGCGCAACCCAGAGGTGTGAACATGGACGAGCTAAAAAAAACACTCGGTACGATCAAAACAATTGACTGGGACAGCGCCTCGGTTTCTTTCTTTGTCGTCAAGCGCAAGCTTATCCAGCGCAGCGCGAA
Organism: Pseudodesulfovibrio profundus; assembly: GCF_900217235.1. Taxonomy (NCBI): domain Bacteria; kingdom Pseudomonadati; phylum Thermodesulfobacteriota; class Desulfovibrionia; order Desulfovibrionales; family Desulfovibrionaceae; genus Pseudodesulfovibrio; species Pseudodesulfovibrio profundus. The sequence continues at coordinate 626,885 of NZ_LT907975.1, forward strand.
ATATGACATTTTTCACGTCAATGTTGACGAGCCACTTAGAAAAAAGTTGAGAGGCATAACCTCAGGAAAAATCAAGAAGTCCAACGTGGCGATTGAGTACGATTTCAACACGGCCGACTTGGATGACAACCTGCTTGGCTTGCCGACCGCCGATACGGATTTACAAGCCATTCTTCAAACTCTCCAAGATGATGAAGACCCTCCGACAGTAGACCAGTACGAAGCACTGCTGGGTTCCTGGCTTTATATCGCTCGCCTGGACATCAAGGATCAGCCTCCTCTCTTTTCTGCTCGCCGCGTTTCGGAGGGGTGGACCACCAAAAAGGTGATGCAGCTAATCAATATGGTGTTTCAGAATAATATGCTGGTAGACCTTGGAGAGCAGGAGATTTTCCGCATCGATGGCAAGGTCGACTTCTTCACTTATGACGGCATTATTTTTATCGCCGACAAGAAGAACTTCGAAACCGCATTGAATTTTCGAGAAGGCATGGAGCGGAACCGGGACGAAATCGTCAAAGAATTTTCTTCACTTGGCTTGTTCGAGAATGCGGCTGCGGTTTCTGATCTGGTCGGGAATAATCTTCGCCGTTTAAGAAGGCTCTCTCAGGTTAAAAAAGCTGGCTATTACAAAGACCCCTCATTTCTGAAAAACCTCAAAAAAGTCAACGAAAAAGAGGCTTGGGGGATTCAATACTCAACAGACGGCAAACTTCTGGTTACGGAGGAGGATATCGAAACGGTCCTCCGAGTTCTAAATAATGACCGGCTCACGTCCAAGATCAATGCCGAAAATTTCGATGTGGACGTCAAGCATAAGATTGGGGCCGGATAATGGCCGCGTTTGAAGGAATAAATATGAATGAAGACAAAAAACAGAATAGTTGGCCTCGAAAGCTCTTTATCCTGTGGATTGTTGTGGCTGCCTTCTTTGCTTTGATGGGGTGTGAACAGGAAAGGCCACCCAGGGCAAAAACGGCCATGGAAATTGAGGCAGAAAACGGAATCAAGCGTGTTCAGCAAGGAGACGTGAGCATTGTCGTTATAGATGGCTGCGAATACATTATTTACAAGGAAACGAATGGAAACAACCAGGGTTATGGCTATATGGCACATAAGGGAAACTGTAAAAACCCGATTCATGGCTATAGCAAACCGGTGTCTTCCGAGAAGGCGGAATAAGGACTGCCACTGAAATGAAATCACGAGCATATATTTCGCGAATAGGACTGGAGGGAGTTCTCATGGCTCTTTCACCATGTCCGCTTGCGCTCCCTTTTCTCGGACTCGAGTCAGTGTATCCACAGAGTTGGCAGCTGATCATTTCGGCCATTGCGGCAATCTCCTGTTTGGTGTGCGCTCTGACTATTTTCCGTCGTCCATTATTCGGCAAAGTGCTTGGTGCCGGTGCTTCTGTTGCGAGCTATATAACCGCATTCCCGTATCTCTCAACAAGTCCCTTTGCTGCGCTTACCGGTTCAGTAGGTCTTGTTTTTGTCGCCGCCATGTTGTTTGATTTTGACATTAGAATCACTGGAGAGCGGAGCAATCATGTCGAACGCTGCCTCCAGCGGGCTCGTTGGGCTGCTCTGACAGTACCCGCTGTCGTCGTCGTTTCTTTGCCATTAGAGCTCTCTGCGAGTTCACCAGCATTGTACATTTTTGCAGCTTCTTCTCTTATTGCCCAGTCTCTTTTTCTCCACTGGGCAGTGAAGATGCGATCAAAGCCACGCATTGCCCTGTCAGCAATCGGTATTTTGGCCATAGTCCTTTTGTTGCTATGGCCTTCGGCAATGAGTGTCGCTGGAATGGTTGGTATAGTAAGTCTTATCAATCTCATGATGATTCCTAGTTATCGAAACATCCTTGAGCGCGAAGATCATTGGTGGGACGTTTTAGTTAACCATCCTGGCAGAATCCTGTTCACGACATTTTTTATCCTTTGTACGGTGGGTTCGCTCTTACTCACTGTTCCGGCATCGACCGAAAACGGTGCCATTGACCTTGTCGACGCAATCTTTACTTCTGTAAGTGCGGTGTGTGTGACCGGCCTCGTTGTTCTCGACACACCCAATGATTTCACTCTCGTCGGACAGATATTCATCTTGCTGCTAATTCAGCTTGGCGGGCTCGGCATTATGAGTATCACGACGGTCGCGCTACAAGCGATGGGTCGCCGTCTCAGTCTCAAGCATGAACGACTTTTGGCGTCGATGACAGATACCAATCATCAGGATCTGATTCGAGCCCTGGCTACTATTCTCAAGTTCACCCTTCTTGCCGAAGGATTGGGTGCGTTGTCCCTGACAATGCTGTTCTATGCTTCGGGAGATCAATTCAGCCAAGCCCTCTGGAGGGGTTTGTTCACAGCGGTATCGGCCTTTTGCAACGCAGGGTTTGCCTTGCAAACTGATAGCTTGATTCCTTACCAGGCAAATCCTTTTGTCCTGCATATTGTCGCCGGACTTATCGTTTTCGGGGGGATGGCACCGGCCACCAGTTTGATTGTACCGAAATGGGTGAGAGGAAAACCCGTTCCGATTTCAGCAAGAATCGCTTTGATTACCACAGTTGCTCTGCTGATAGCGGGAACTTTTTTTGTGCTCGCCTTTGAATGGAATGGTGTTTTGGGTGGATTATCAATAGTCGACAAAATACAGAATGCGTGGTTCCAGTCGGTGACCCTGCGAACGGCCGGATTCAATTCCGTTGATATTGCCAATATATCGAGTCCAACGCTTCTGATTATGATCGCCTTTATGTTTATCGGCGGCAGTCCGGGCGGAACAGCCGGTGGCGTGAAAACCACGACGATCGGAATACTTGCGATGACCTTTTGGTCAAATGTCACGAATCAAAACCAAATCATCACTCAAAACAGACGTATTCATTCCGGAACGATTTATCGTGCTGTCACCGTTCTTGTTTCCGGTATGGCTATATGGTTTGTTGTCGTACTGATGTTACAGGTCACCCAGGAAATATCCTCCCGGGATTTGATTTTCGAGGCCACATCGGCAATAGGCACGGTCGGCCTGTCTACCGGAGCCACTCCCTTGCTGGACGAAATAGGCAAGGTAATCATCATCATTGCCATGTTCGCCGGACGTATCGGGCCGATTACCTTATTCATGCTTTTAAACGATGATCAGGCGGTTTCCGATACCAGACATCCGGTGGAAAGCGTGTCAATAACATAAGAAGCGAGGTCAGTGAATGTCACAACAAATATTGATAATCGGACTTGGTCAGTTCGGGATGTCTCTTGCCCGGACACTCTCCGACAAGGGAGCAGAGGTGCTTGCCGTGGATATAAGCAGGAATCTGGTCGATGAAGCTGCCGCGTTTGTGGCAGAGGCAGTGGTTATCGATGGCACCGACGAGGTTGAGCTGGCGCGTCTGGAGCCCAGCAAGAGGGATTCCGCTGTTTGCGCGATAGGTGACGATTCGAAGGAATCTTCCATCATCTGCACTGCTCTGTTGCGCCAAATGGGAGCACCTGTAGTAATTGCACGGGCAAACGACAAGATGCATCAACGCATATTGCAACTCGTCGGTGCTCACCAGGTCATTAACCCTGAGCAGGAGTTTGGTAAACGATTTGCGAACCGACTGCTTTATAGAGATATAGTTGTCGATACGAGTCTTGGTGAAGACTTGCATCTCACGGAGATTCGGATTCAACCGGCAATGATTGGCAAAAACCTCATTGAGCTCTCTTTGCCGAAGCGTTTTGGCGTTATGGTAGTCGGCATTCGCAGAGGAAGCCCTGCCAGAATTCTCCAGCCATCACCGAGTGATCCTCTACGTGCAAATGACCATCTGATTATTGTCTCGAGTGAAGCGGCTATACCACAATTAACCAAGGGGTTTCAGTTATGAAACTCGCACAATCAGTGAAAGTTGGCGCGTGGTTTCTTATCGCACTCAACCTGCTTATAGCTTTTGGGTCGATATGGATATTTATGCGGATGGCTCCGGCAATCGAGGTAATCATCTCCCAAAACGAGGTGTCACTTGAAGCATCTGAAGAAATGCTGGCAGCCCTGTTGAATATAAAGACATCTGAGATTCCTTCTGCCGAGTTAATCGAATCATTTGTCAATGCATTGACAAAGGCGAAAAACAATATCACTGAGAAAGAAGAATCTGCCGTCATTGATACAATTATCCATCACTACGAAGATGCGTACAAAGGCAATAACATTGCTCAGAAGAAAACGGTTAATGCAATCGTTACATTGGGAGATATTAACCGAGCCGCAATGCGGAGGGCTGACGCCAATGCTAAGCAATTGGGATACGCCGGAGCCTGGGGGGTTGTGTTCATGGCAACCATCACCTTCATGGTTGGCATGATCTTTTTACGTTCCATGAAAAAGAATCTTTTGGAGCCGGTGCAAGAGATCGACGCAGTGATAATAGCTTTTCGCGAAGGAGATATGATGCGGAGGTGCTCAATGAAAAATCCGCCGAAGAGTATCAAAAAGATTTTCGGCAATATAAATGATCTCCTTGATATGCAATGTTCTGCCAGGATTGATGGCGGATCACAAGAAAAGAAATCATGATAACGGCATATGCAGCAATCGCTTTTGGCCTGGCACTTCTTGTCTGGAGTGCCGATCGCTTCGTAAAAGGCTCAGCCTCCACTGCCCGCCAATTGCAGCAATGTCGAAGGCATCACTTGGGGCATTCGCACATGTTGCTGGGAATATCACATAAATAGGAGGAGTATAAATGATTATTGAGTTTTGGAATTCCCATTCGGAGAGCATTATTGGCATTGGGTATAAGGCTCTGTTGTGCGTCGCAATTCTTTTTGCCTGCACACTTGTCGCCAAAGGGGTAAGACGTTCGATTAAAAAGGCAAATGATCGCTTTGAGAGGCTTGATGCCACTCTGGTGCCCATCCTCTGTGCTACGGCTAGCTATGTGATCTATATCATTGGCGGTGTGTTCATTCTTGATATTTTCGGGGTGAACACGACGAGTATCATCGCCTTGCTGGGTGCTGCGGGCATTGCTGTCGGCTTGGCCCTAAAGGACACCTTAAGCAACATTGCGGCTGGAATTATGTTGTTGTTTATTCGTCCTTTTCGGTCCGGTGATTTTGTCGAGGTTGGATCAGTCAAGGGGACCGTCAAAGAGGTCAATCTGTTCACTTCCATCTTGGAGACATTCGACGGAATCTATATAGCCTCGCCTAACAGCGTGATTTGGGGAAACAACATCAAGAACTACACGCGTAACGGCAGACGTCGTATGGATATCGTCATCGGAATCGCGTATTCCGATTCTATTGATGTCGGTCTTGATGTGTTGAAAAGAATAGCGGTGGAAGAGCCACGTTTTTTGCGGGACCCGGCTCCAGAGACGATGGTTGTCTCCATGGCTGAAAGTTCCGTAAACCTCCAGCTTAGGGGATGGACAACAATTGAAGACTATTGGCAAACCTACTGGGATTTGAACAAACGAGTCAAAGAGGAAATCGAGAAGGCCGGGCTGACCATTCCATTTCCGCAACGAAGCGTACATGTGGTGACAAATCCGGGGACAGTCGATGCGGCCGAGGCTGGCGCATGATGCTCGCCTTTGCCAATGTTGCATCCGGTCGCGCCCTACTGGGTTGGCGCAAACATCTTTTTTTTCTCCTGCTGGTGGCCGGGTTGGCCACAATTCTTACCGGCTGCGAAAATACCGATATGCAGCTGGCTACCGAGGCTGGAGTTGATGCCTTTAAAGCCGTTACCCTTTCCGACCAGGATGTGATGGAGTTGGCTGGGAAATCATCAGCCTTAATGGACAAACAGCATTCGGTTGCTCCGCCCGAAAACCAGTATACCAAGCGGTTGCGGTCGCTGGTCGGCGATCTGTATGAGCAGGATGGCTACACATTCAATTACAGGGTGTATCTGCGCGACGAGGTGAATGCTTTTGCCATGGCGGACGGATCTATTCGGATTTTCAGCGGCCTGATGGATATGCTCAATGATGGCGAACTTCGATTTGTGATCGGCCATGAAATGGGCCATATCGTGAAACAGCACACCGCCAAGCAGTTGCGCCTTGCCTATGCCGCCAGCGCTGTGCGCAAGGGGCTGGCGGCACAGGAGGGGGTGGTGGCGGATATTGCCCGCTCGCAACTGGGAGGGTTGGTGCAACGCTTGACCGCAGCGCAATTCTCGCAGCTTGAGGAGAAGGTGGCGGATGACTATGGCCTGTCGTTCCTCAAGGCACAAGGTTATGCGCCGGAGGATGCGGTTTCGGCCTTGAACAAACTCGCTGCTCTGGGCAGCGGCCATTCCTTTCTTTCCAGCCATCCCGATCCGGCTCTGCGGGCCGAACGAATAAGCCTGCAGATTCAAGGCAAGGCCCTTTCCATTGAAGAGACCCAAGAAAACATACTGACGACGATGAAACAGAAGATGATCGAGTGGTACAACCATTTGCGGGATATGGTCATGGGGCTGATCAAGAGCCTTGCGGGACTGTCTGATATAAAAAGGGGGGTGGCATGACACTCCCCTTTATCGCTGTTTTTTTCGGTTTGGCACTCCTCGTCTGGAGCGCCGACCGTTTTGTGGAGGGCTCGGCCTCCACCGCCCGCCATTTCGGTATGCCGCCACTGCTGATCGGCATGTTGATCGTCGGATTCGGCACTTCCGCGCCGGAGATGGTGGTCTCGGCTATTTCCGCCTCGCAGGGTAACCCGGGCATCGCCCTAGGGAACGCCTACGGCTCGAACATCACCAACATCGCCCTGATCCTGGGGGTGACGGCCTTGATCAGTCCCATCGCCGTACATTCGCAGGTGCTGCGCAAGGAACTGCCAATCCTCACCGGCGTGACTGCCCTGGCGGCATGGCAACTCTGGGATGGCGAGATCACCCGGTTCGATGCTGTGGTGTTGCTCTGTGTATTCGCCGGGTTGATGGCCTGGACCATCTGGCAGGGTATGCAGAAAAAAGCCGATGCGCTTGGGAGCGAGGTGGAGCAGGAACTCGACGTCCGCGCCATGCCGATCCGCCGTGCGGTCTTCTGGCTGGTGGTGGGTCTGGTGTCGCTTATCGTGAGCTCCCGCATCCTGGTCTGGGGCGCGGTGGAGATCGCCCATGGATTCGGGGTCAGCGACCTGATTATCGGCCTGACCATCGTCGCGGTCGGCACCTCGCTGCCGGAACTCGCTTCGTCGATCATCGCCACCCGCAAGGGGGAACATGACATCGCACTTGGCAATATCCTCGGCTCCAACCTGTTCAACACCTTGGCGGTGGTGGGTATCGCCGGAGCGATTCACCCTATGGCGGTCGGGCCGGAAGTCTTCAACCGCGACATCCTTGTCATGGCCGTGCTGACTCTGTCGCTGTTCATCTTCGGTTATGGGTTCCGGGGGCCGGGCCGCATCAACCGTATCGAGGGCGCGGTGCTATTGGCCTGTTATGTCTGTTACACAGCCTACCTGGTGACAACGGTACTGACATGAAGGGTAGGTCGGTGAGCGTAAAAGGCCTGGAACCCTCGCGGCAGGATACAAAAAAGGCAGTTTCGGTTCGCTGGACTGCTTACGCCTTACTGTTTCTTGGGTTGAGCTGTGGCGTGCCTTTTTTTATTTATCGGCAGGTCGGCGCACAGTCATTTTCTATCAATCAGCACCTGTGGTCCTGGCCGGTTATTTCCGCACTCGTCCTGCTTCTGACGATTTATTTTGTCAGTGATGCACTGCGCCTGCACTTCATTCTCAAGGCGTCGGGGCACAACCTCGCCGCAGGGAACCTCGGCAAACTGACATTCATCAATATTCTTTTTTCCAATATTACCCCCATGGCGACTGGCGGAGGTTTTGCCCAGGTTTGGTTTCTTTATCGACGCGGCGTTTCGATTGGCACGGCCACGGCGGCGACAACCATTCGGACGTTTATTGCGATGTTTCTGATTTTTCTCCCCATACCGTTCCTTGTCGCGGGAATGCCGTATTTCCGGGATGGCGGCATGATGACCAGTGTCGGCTGGATTTTGGCCAGTGTCGCCATCGGCTACCTCGCCTGTTTTCTCGTGTTGTTGTTTCGTCTACGCTGGCTGCTGCGACTCTTCGACCTGGCCGCCAAAGGGCTGGTCTGGTTGCGCCTCACCAGCCATGAAAGAACGCGGCGTATCAAAGCTAAATTTCTCAGGGAAGCGGTACGATTCTCGCGCTGTTTGAAAATTTACGTTCGGGGGGACAGGATAGACGTATTCCTCTCCGTCTTCTTTACCTTTATCTTCCTCCTTTCTTTGTTTTCGTTCCCCTCTGTACTGTTCTGGGGCGCGGGCTATCAGACGAATTACTTTACAACCACCGGCCTACTGGTGGTGTCGACCTGTATCATGTATTTCGCGCCGTCGCCTGGAGGGGCTGGATTTGCCGAGGGTGTTTTCGGATTGTTTTTCGCCTCGCTCATTCATGCGTCCGAACTGGTCGGCATCATACTGGTTTGGCGGTTTTTGACCATCTACCTCGGCATGCTTATTGGAATCCCCGTAACCTTGCATGAGCTGACCCGTTGGAGGATTGGCAATGGCTAGATTGTCATGGTGGCGGGCGCTCTTCTATCTAAACATGCTTATTCTGTTCCTGGTTATTTTCTATAAGATCTACCTCAATTTCTTTGAACAGGACTACGGTGCCGTCCATGCTGAACAGATTGAGAGCGTCGAATCGATTCTGCATGGAGAAGAGACGTTCAGTTTCGCCGTTGTTGGAAACATCAATAACTCTGTGGGCATTTTTGAGCGAAAGATCATTCCCGAACTCAACCAGAGCGATGTAGCGTTTGTCGTTTCCGCCGGAAACGCGGTCAGCGGTGCAGGCGAAGATAAATACCGCGCACTGCACCGGACCATGGGTCATCTTGAAAAACCCTATCTCCTGACTTTTGGCGATAACGAGCACGGCACTTTTGGTGGTTTCCGATACTATGACCACTACGGGCCATATGTTTTCGCATTTTCAGCGGGGAACAGCAGATTTATCTTTCTCGACAGCTCCGGAAAAACCTCCTTTAAGTGGCAGGCCCGCTGGCTGGAGGAAGAGCTTGAAGTCGCGCCGAATCAGAATGTTTTCCTTTTCGTCGGGCATCCTCTTCTGCCGGTTGACAAAAAAGGCACATTCGATTTCGATGACGATTATCTGCCAGATGAGGAATTCCGTAGTCTTCTCATGCCCATGTTCCGGGATTCCAGAATAAAAGCGGTCTTCTCGTCGAATTTGCCGCTCTTTTCAGTCCAGGAATACAACGGTACTCCTTTTGTTGTGACGGGTGGCGCAGGTGGGTTTATTCTCAACAATGATCGCAGTTTTTATCATTACGTGAAGGTCCAGGTCAGCCGGAGCCAGGTGGATATTGAACCTGTCAGGCTGAATATCGGACAGCACACGGTCTTTCGTACAGTTGAAAGCATCTGGTTTTTTATTCATTCTTTGTTCTATGTCGGTTATCTCAATTACCTGCTTATTGTTTGCTTTCTCATTGTCAGCGCTTACTGGCTATATTCACTCCTGTTGAAAGAACGGGATTACTATCCTGATTTCAATCAGCCATCCGAACCGAATCTTGATCGAGAGATCAAGATCGCCATGTTCACCAATAACTATCTGCCCTTTATTGGCGGCGTTCCGATTTCGATCTATCGACTCTCTTCAGTTCTCAAAGAGCTGGGGCATAACGTCCTGATTCTGGCACCACAATACGAACAAATCGTAGAGCCGCCGGAGGAACGGGGTGATGTCTTCAGGCTTCCTTGTCTTTTTAGGCAAGCGGCCGACAAAGGGATCGTGGTGCCAAATATTTTCTCCTTGGCGGCAATCAGAAAAGTGCGCGAATTCGCGCCTGACGTGATTCATATCCATCATCCCTACTGGATGGGAACAGTAGGACTCTGGATGGCAAGGCGATTAAAGATACCGGCGGTCTACACCTACCATACACGGCTGGAACATTTTTCTTACGCAGTCCCTTTGCCCAAAGCCCTGTTTCGCAATTTTCTATCTCACGCGCTGGTGCGGAGGCTCGGCAACCAATGCAACGCCATCGTCGTTCCCACGGAAGCTTCTGAACATTATCTGCGCATGATTGGCGTGAAGACTCCCGTGTTCGTCGTGCCTACAGGTATCGAAACCGACAAGTTTGCCAAACTGTCTGAACTGGAAGGAGCCCGATTGCGCGCTGAGCTTGGCATAGCAAACGATGAACTGGTGCTGTTGAGTGTTTCCAGATTGAGCGCCGAGAAAAATATAAGCTTCATGCTCGAAGCGGTTTCCCTTCTGACAAAGTATTGTTCGCGGAAATTCAAGCTTGTTCTTATTGGTGACGGCCCTGAGCGGGAACGTCTTTATAAGATGGCCGAGACTTTAGGTTTACAGGATACCGTGCTCTTTCCAGGCGCGGTTCCTCCCGCAACCATGCCAGCCTACTACAGCCTGGGTGATATCTTTGTTTTCGCGTCCACCTCGGAAACACAAGGGATGGTTATCCTTGAAGCGATGGCAAGCGCAATGCCCGTTGTGTCGATCAGGGCCAGCGGCATCGATGATTTTGTTGTTGACGGCATGACCGGATTTAAAACGATGCAGAATATCTCCGCCTGGACAGAAAAAGTACAGCTCCTGCTGGAAAATGACACGTTGCGACACGAGTTGTCCGGCCATGCGGCATCAATGGCAAGCAGGTTTGGAATAGACGAGTTTGGCAAAAAAATGATACGAGTTTATGCTCATGTTTTATTTAACAGAAAGGAGACGTGCAATGAAATGCCCGGTGTGCAAAGAAACCAATCTGGTAATGACGGAAAGACAGTCCATTGAAATCGATTATTGCCCCGAATGTCGTGGTGTATGGCTAGATCGTGGCGAGCTGGACAAGATCATCGAACGGTCAATGCAGGAAGCGGTCCCATCAGGTAAAGAACCATATCGAGATACCGGACGCGACCATGGCGTAGAGCAACGTTATCCCCAAGGTGACCGTCATCACGATTACAAACACAAGCAACACAAGCGAAAGTCCTTGCTCGGCGAGTTGTTCGATTTCTGAGCGAAACGGGCCGCTTTCAGGCTCTCCGCTCAGCTATTAAGCCGTTGAAAAGGTGAAAACAGGAGATCCCGATACTCGCCGCCCAAGGCCAGAGTACTTCTAACAATGGATGTTTTGGAGATTAAGAACGACTGCGGGTCCAGTTCGATTCCGCTTTTGGGAACCGAACCGGCGTCCGAAAACCGGATTCGAAGTTGTTGCGGTTAAGCGCCAGGTATCCGGTCTTACTACAAACCCGTCACCCCCGTCCGGTGCCGGGAAATCGGGGGAGAAAATCGTTTCTCTGGTCAGGTTGTCGGGAAGTGGTTGTGCAAGATGACTTCGGCGTTTATTATCAAGGAGTTACGAGGAGCGCGGGCTTTGAGACTGTTTTGCGGTAGGTCGGCGTTCCCTCCACCAACTACCTACTATCTGTCTAGATAGTCTTGTTTTGGTTCCTCCTTTTTCCAATTTCTTCATTGAACAATAAAGAAAGACAAAGAACAATTTCTCGCTACACATTTCCACCAATTTTCAGTGCTGCATTCCTCATGATGTTTGGGGCTTGCTCCATTGCTCTGACCAAAGAACGCAGAAAAGCCCTATATGATACATCTAGGGCTTATATCCACATGCTATTTCGCAGGTTCAGCTATTAACCCCATCGACTCTTTCAACTCTTTGACAATCTCAATTGCAGCGTCCCTGAAAATCGACTTCCAAGCCCCAATCGAATATGCGCCTCCTGCATCGATCGTGTTCTTAGTCTCAATATTACCTATCAGAATTTCTGATTCTCGGACCTGGCTCGAAACCTTCAAAACAGTTGAGCCTGCCCCTGGCATCAACCACCTGCCAAATGCATTGCCTGGCTCATATTTTTTGGGGCTGTACCAGATAACTAGCCCATATGTCTTCTAACCCACTGTTTCAGTTGTTTAAACTGGCTTCGCGGATTGCTGTTATTAAAACGCCACTCGCATTCCTTTAAAAACAGAGAAAAATGCTTGGTTGGAATGCCGTTGAATTTCCTCATATGGCGTTTGGCCTGGTTCCAAAAATTCTCGATTCCATTGATGTGGTTGTGGCTATCTGCAAACAGCTTCGAGTGGTTGATTCGGAAGTGTTTGAACGCTGACACATCAAGGACATTGTAGCCATACCAGCAGTCCGAGTAAACCACACTGTCTGGCTGGATTCTTTCCTGAATAATGGGAAGCAAGGTTTTACCTTTCGCATCAGGAATCACCTGTGTATAGACCTTCCCGCCCCTTTTAAGGATTCCAAAAACAGGAACCTTACCAGCCGCCCCACGTCCTCTTTTGCCCTTTCGCTTGCCACCGAAGTAGCTCTCATCGACCTCAAATTCGCCAAAATCCATCCCTTCACAGGACTCTTCTACCGCTATGATTTCCCGGAGCCGGTGAAAGTAATAGGCGGCTGTTTTGACGTTCACACCAACCAGATCGGCAGCGCAACGAGCTGTCGTGCCAGCCACAAAATGTTCGATTAAACGAAGCTGCTTGTCCTTGCTCAAACGACTTTTTCGCATTGCCATACCGATAACCCAAAGGAGTTATCTGGTACAGCCCCTATTTTTTTACTGTTAGATCTATCGTGTAGTTGGAATTTTCTTCACTATACAAGCCTTCCTCGCTTAACTCATCGACAAGCGCAATCCGCATGCTCTCTGCAATATCAAGACTCTCCTCATCATCCGCAAACACATAACCGGATTCATCTTCAACAGAGCCTATGGTGTACTTGGATTCAGAAGGCAATGAAGTATGACCATTTTCGAAAACCATATCATGATGCCGAGTTCCACAAGCAGCCAACAAAAAGACCAAGGATAAGCAAAGAAGTACTTTTTTCATTTTCAACCCAAATTATGAAAGTAAAAGGTTCCTAAAAAGTGTCTGTCTGCGCCTCCCCCCATCCTTTGGACCACTGATCGGTCTTTTTAAGGTGGAGCCCGGCGTCCGAGTTTGTGCCTCCGAGGAGGCGGGTCGCCATAGCCGTTGTGGAGCGTAGCCCGTCCCCGTAGGGGCGGCCCGAAGGGCCGAGGGCGGAGCGGAGCAACGGCTACGAGCCAAGTCAATGAACATTCAAGTTGCCCCTGTATACGTCAGCGGGAGTTCTTTTGTCCAACGACGAATGACCGCGCTCCTCGTTGTAGTACCGAAAATAGCGCGTAAGCCCATGGTATAGCTCGATCCCATCACAGTACGCCCTGGGGTAAATATCCTCATATTTCACCGTCCACCACAGCCGCTCAATGAAGACGTTGTCGATTGCGCGACCTTTGCCGTCCATGCTGATTGCAATTCCCTTGCTCTGCAGAACTCCGGTAAATTCACGACTCGTGAACTGCGCTCCCTGGTCCGTGTTGAACACCTCCGGCGTAGAGATGCGCAAAGCCTTGTTGAGCGCATCCACGCAGAAAGAACTATCCATCGAGTTCGATAGCTCCCAAGCCAGCACGAAGCGGCTCCACCAGTCTATCACTGCCACCAGGTACAGAAAGCCGCGCTGCATGGGGATGTAGGTGATATCAGCGCTCCAGACTTGATTTTTTCGTTCAATGGCAACTCCTTTCAGCAGATAAGGAAACACGGGATGCTCCGGGTTGGGGACACTCGTATGCGGCCCTGGAGTAATGGCCTGCAAGCCCATCATCTGCATCAGTCGCTCAACCCGCTTGTGGTTGACCTGATGCCCTTGTGTCCTCAGCCAATCTGTCATGCGCGGCGAGCCGTAATCAGGCTGACGCAGGTACTGCTCGTCGATCAGACGCATCAGGGCCAAATTTTCATCGGATTCGGCTACAGGCTTGTAGTAAAATCCCGAACGGGAAATGCCTGCCAACTTGCATTGCCGCCGGATGGAATACTCCCGATCTGGTTTGATCCACTGGCGGCGCACCTCAAGCGGCAGGCTTACAACTTTTTTTCAAGCCACTTGATGTCCATCTTGAGCCGACCGATCTCCTCAAATAACGGTGCGGTTATCTCCTCCTGGCTTTTGGCTTTCTTGCCACTGGAAAAGATGTCATCGACATTCTCAAGGAGCTGCCGCTTCCACGTGGAAATCTGATTGGGGTGCACTTTGTACTCCGCAGCCAGTTGCGCAAGCGTCTTCACGCCACGAATCGCCTCAAGTGCGACCTTGGCCTTAAACTTGTCCGAATGTTTCCGTCTTTTGCTGCTCTTTGTCATGCGTCCTTCCTTATCGGTTTAAGGACGCTGACTCCACCTTAACCGGTGGTCCGAATTTCGGGGGAAAGCGCAGTCTTAAACAGTCAAAGCAAACGACACGCAAATACAAGCCAACCTATACTTACAATAACACCCTTCATCAACCAATTTACCTCATTATTTCAGCTATACTCTGACGATAGATAAGACTTTGGTTTGAAATCATAGTAATTAAAATCTCTAATTTGACTTCTTTTCCAGCAATACAAAATCTCTAACCCTTTTTTGCGGCGCGGCAGCAAGCCGACTATTCAGCGCTTAAGTGAACACTGATCAAATACTGACAAGATAGCGACTCTTTACGATAAGAATCATCATGTACCCTCTTTAAAAATAGATTCATTGCGGAAAAAGCACAGATAAGATATTTAATAGAAATATATCCGCATTCTCAAAAGAATCTATACTTGCAAAGGATGGATTGAACATGAAGCAAGAAGTGGCCTCGGAAAACTGGACCACTCGATAAGGTGG